>NZ_CP097843.1:687717-1031576 GCF_023611505.1 Streptococcus oralis
AGCTGGAACTACCAAGGAAAAGAAGTTCAGGCAATCTTTAATCAGTCTAAAGAGAATTTTGTTTTAGAAAGAGACTCTGTTGATTTAGCGAGTCATTGCCATCTTAAAGATGAACAAGAGGTTATCTTATCAGATGGATTTGTAGTTATTATTTCTGAGTAAAAAGGATTAAAATAATGGCACTCAAGGAAGTTTATGAGTATTTTCGTCACTATGATAAGGAAACTTATCAGGTTGTCGCCTGCATGGGTAATGAACCATCGGAAGAAGATGTTCAGGATTTTGAAAATCAATACGGCATTCGTCTGCCAGAAGATTTCAGGGTATTCACCATGTCATCTCTGGGAGGTCTCTTTATGGAAGTCAGAGAAGAGCTATGGCCAAGAGCCAAGGCTTACGATGTAGCACCATTTTGGACCTTCTGTCGAGGTATTAAGGTCTTGGGAATTGCAAATGGCATCCCAGACTTCTTAGACATTCGTCTTAAAACCAAGGAATTACACGCTCTGGGCTTTGTGGATTATATTCCATTTCTGTCTATCATCGGGGATGGAGATGTGATTTTTTGCTTTGATAAGGACAATCATATAGTAGCTCTAGATTGGTATAATAGTGGCGAAACTGAAGAGCTTGAATGTGATTTTTCAGGACTTTTACTCCATCAAATTGCAGAGCTAGAAGAACGTAAAAATGAGATGGTCAAGCTTTTGGAAAAGGGGAAATCTAGTCAATAATCTATAAGGAAATATCAGTTTGATAGTCCGTAAAAGAGGTTGGGACAAAAAATCCCGACCTCACTTTTTATTAGCAATCAAACTTTGACGCAGTAGCTAATTGAACTTTTTGTTCGTCTTTTAGACTCCAAAAAGCTCCTAATCATCCTCGCGGGGCTGGGACTACGAAATCGAGACTTTGTCTATCTATTTCTGTCCCACCGCCTTTTTTTAGTAAAACCATTCATTAAATGTACATTCAGATTTTTAAACTTTTCTACTAATTATAGAAAAAACAATCAAAAATATGATTTTTTGTGTTTAGGGTATTGAAATTCCCTATATTATTTTATAAAATAGGGGTAAAAGGCTATGAAAAAGTAATACGCTTATAAGAAAATGGAAGCGGTTACTAAAGGAGGATTTTATGGAAAAAGGCCATTGGAATCGTAAAAGAGTCTACAGCATTCGTAAGTTTGCCGTAGGCGCTTGCTCTGTGATGATTGGAACCTGTACGGTTCTATTTGGAGGAAGTGTTGTTGGAGAATCACCAGTTTTCGCTGATGAAACTCCTATCACCCGCACTGTGGAACAAGCAAAAGAGGAAAGTCCGGCAGTGGAGGAAAAAGAAGATCAAGCTGTAGCAGAGCACAAGGATGTTACAAGTGTCGACCAAAGTCAAGCTGCTCCAATTGAAGCAAGCAAGCCAGAGAAGAAAGAAGATGAACCTGTAGCTCCAAAAGAGGAGAAAGCGTCACTAAAACCTGAAGAAACAGCTCCAAAGGTAGAATCTCAAGCTTCAAGTCAAGAAAAGCCTGTCAAGGAAGATTTGAAAGCTGCGACAAATGAAGAAGTGAATCAAATGATTGAAGATAGAAAAGTGAATTTTAATCAAAATTGGCACTTTAAACTCAATGCGAATCCTAAAGAAGCTGTGAAATCAGATGCCGATGTATCAACATGGCAAAAATTGGATCTCCCACACGACTGGAGTATCTTTAACGATTTTGACCATCAATCACCTGCCCAAAACGAAGGTGGACAGCTCAATGGTGGTGAAGCTTGGTATCGCAAGACCTTTAAACTTGATGAAAAAGATCTCAAGAAAAATGTTCGTGTGACCTTTGATGGCGTCTACATGGACTCTCAAGTCTATGTCAATGGCCAGTTAGTGGGACATTATCCAAATGGTTATAACCAGTTCTCATATGATATCACCAAATACCTTCACAAAGATGGTCGTGAGAATGTGATTGCTGTCCATGCTGTTAACAAACAACCAAGTAGCCGTTGGTACTCAGGAAGTGGTATTTACCGTGATGTGACCTTGCAAGTGACAGATAAGGTTCATGTTGAGAAAAATGGAACAACTATCTTAACGCCAAAATTAGAACAACAGCAACATGGCAAGGTTGAAACTCATGTGACCAGCAAAATCGTCAATACAGACGATAAAGACCATGAGCTTGTGGCAGAATATCAAATTGTTGAACGTGGTGGTCAGGCCGTAACAGGCGTGGTTCGTACAGCAAGTCGTACCTTGAAAGCACATGAGTCAACAAGCCTAGATGCTATTTTAGAAGTTGAAAAACCAAAACTCTGGACAGTTTTAAATGACAAACCTGCCTTGTATGAATTGATTACGCGAGTGTACCGCGATGGTCAATTGGTGGATGCTAAGAAGGATTTGTTTGGTTACCGTTACTATCACTGGACACCAAATGAAGGCTTCTCTTTGAATGGCGAACGCATTAAATTCCATGGTGTTTCCTTGCACCATGACCACGGAGCGCTTGGAGCAGAAGAAAACTATAAAGCAGAATACCGTCGTCTCAAACAAATGAAGGAGATGGGGGTTAACGCCATCCGTACAACTCATAACCCTGCAAGTCCTCAAACCCTGCAAATCGCAGCAGAACTAGGCTTACTCGTTCAGGAAGAGGCCTTTGATACTTGGTATAATGGCAAGAAACCTTATGACTACGGACGTTTCTTTGAAAAAGATGCCACTCACCCAGAAGCAAGAAAAGGTGAAAAATGGTCTGACTACGATCTTCGTACCATGGTCGAAAGAGACAAAAATAACCCAGCTGTCTTCATGTGGTCAATTGGTAATGAAATCGGTGAAGCTAATGGGGATGCCCACTCTCTAGCAACTGTTAAACGTTTGGTAAAAGTTATCAAGGATGTTGATAAAACTCGTTACGTTACCATGGGAGCAGATAAGTTCCGTTTCGGTAATGGTAGTGGTGGACATGAGAAAATTGCTGATGAACTGGATGCGGTTGGATTTAACTACTCAGAAGATAACTACAAGAAACTTCGTGCGAAACATCCAAACTGGTTGATTTACGGTTCAGAAACATCTTCAGCTACCCGTACACGTGGAAGTTACTATCGCCCTGAACAGGAATTGAAACATAGTAACGGACCTGAGCGTAATTACGAACAGTCTGACTATGGTAATGACCGTGTTGGTTGGGGTAAAACTGCAACAGATTCATGGACTTTTGACCGTGACAATGCTGGCTATGCTGGACAATTTATCTGGACAGGTACAGATTATATCGGTGAGCCTACACCATGGCACAACCAAAACCAAACTCCTGTTAAGAGCTCTTACTTTGGTATTGTAGATACAGCGGGAATTCCAAAACATGACTTCTACCTCTACCAAAGCCAATGGGTTTCTGCTAAGAAGAAACCTATGGTGCACCTCCTTCCTCACTGGAACTGGGAAAATAGAGACTTGGCCTCTAAAGTAGAAGATGCTCAAGGTAAGATTCCAGTTCGTGCTTACTCTAACGCTGCTAGCGTTGAATTGTTCTTGAACGGTCAATCTCTTGGAGTTAAGACCTTCAACAAAAAACAAACCAGCGATGGTCGTACCTACCAAGAAGGTGCCAATGCTAAGGAACTCTATCTTGAGTGGAAGGTTGCTTACCAACCAGGTACCTTGGAAGCTGTAGCTCGCGATGAAGCTGGAAAAGAAATTGCACGTGATAAGATCATTACTGCAGGCCAACCAGCAGGAGTTCGCCTCGTCAAGGAAGAACACGCAATCGCCGCAGATGGAAAAGACTTGACCTACATCTACTACGAAATCGTTGACAGTGAAGGAAATGTTGTACCAACTGCAAATAATCTGGTTCGCTTCCAATTGCATGGACAAGGTCAACTGGTCGGTGTCGATAATGGGGAACAAGCCAGCCGTGAACGCTATAAAGCACAACCAGATGGTTCTTGGATTCGCAGAGCCTTTAACGGTAAAGGGGTTGCCATTGTCAAATCAACTGAACAAGCAGGTAAATTCACACTAACAGCCCATTCTGATCTCTTGAAATCTAGTCAAGTAACGGTCTTTACTGGTAAAAAAGAAGGTCAAGAAAAGACCGTTCTCGGGACAGAAGTACCAAAAGTACGTACTGTTATTGAGAAAGAGCCAAAAATGCCGAAGACAGTCGGTTTTATCTACAGTGATGGCAGTCGTGAAAAACGTCCAGTAACTTGGTCTTCAGTTGATGTGAGCCAAGCAGGAGTTGTGACTGTTAAAGGTATGGCAGACGGACGCGAAGTTGAGGCCCGTGTCGAAATTCTAGCAATTGCAAATGAGCTTCCAACTGTTAAGCGTGTTGCTCCAGGAACAGACTTGAGTGCTGTTGACAAATACGTTTCTATTGCCGTTACGGATGGAAGCGTACAAGAATACGAAGTTGATAAGTGGGAGATTGCGGAAACAGATAAAGCTAAACTGTCAGTTGCAGGATCACGTATTCCAATGACTGGCCAACTGGGTGGTGAGACTATTCACGCTACCCTTGTAGTAGAAGAAGGTGAGGCTGCGGCACCTGCAGTACCAACTGTAACGGTTGGTGGTGAAGCTGTCACTGGTCTTACTACTCAAAATCCAATGCAATATCGAACTCTTGCTTACGGTGCATCCTTGCCAGAAGTTGTAGCAAGTGCTGAAAATGCAGCTGTTACTGTAGTCCAAGCAAGTGCAGCAAACGGCATGCGCGCAAGCATCTATGTTCAACCAAAAGATGGTGGCCCTCTTCAAACCTATGCAATTCAATTCCTTGAAGAAGCACCAAAAATTGACCACTTGAGGTTACAAGTAGAGAAAGCTGACGGTCTTAAAGAAGATCAAACAGTGAAATTGTCTGTTCTTGCCCACTATCAAGACGGAACACAAGCAGTTTTACCAGCAGATAAAGTGAACTTCTCTACAAGTGGTGAAGGGGAAGTCGCAGTTCGTAAAGGAATGCTTGAGTTGCATAAGCCAGGAACAGTCACTCTCAAAGCAGAATATGAGGGGGTTACAGGTCAAATCGATCTCACGATTCAGGCCAATACTGAGAAAAAAGTAGCCCAATCTATCCGTCCAGTAAACGTAGTAACAGACTTGCATCAGGAACCAAGCCTTCCAGCAACAGTAACAGTTGAGTATGACAAAGGTTTCCCTAAAGCCCACAAAGTCACTTGGGAAGCTATTCCAAAAGAAAAACTAGACCACTATCAAACCTTTGAAGTTCTAGGTAAAGTTGAAGGGATTGACCTTGAAGCGCGTGCTAAAGTCTCTGTAGAAGGTATCGTTTCGGTTGAAGAAGTCAGTGTGACAACACCAATCGCTGAAGCACCACAATTACCAGAAAGTGTTCGTACCTACGATTCAAATGGTCACGTTTCATCTGCCAAGGTTACTTGGGATACGATTCGTCCAGACCAGTACGCTAAGGAAGGTGTCTTTACAGTTAATGGTCGTCTAGAAGGTACGCAATTAACTACCAAACTTCATGTTCGTGTGTCTGCTCAAACTGAGCAAGGAGCAAATATTTCTGACCAATGGACCGGTTCAGAATTGCCACTTGCCTTTGCTTCAGACTCAAATCCAAGCGACCCTGTTTCAAATGTCAACGATAAATTGATTTCCTTTAATGACCGACCAGCCAACCGTTGGACAAACTGGAATCGTACTAATCCAGAAGCTTCAGTCGGTGTCCTATTCGGAGATTCAGGTATCTTGAGCAAACGTTCTGTTGATAATCTAAGTGTCGGATTCCACGAAGACCACGGAGTTGGTGTACCTAAGTCTTATGTGATTGAGTATTATGTTGGTAAGACTGTTCCAACAGCTCCTAAAAATCCTAGCTTTGTAGGTGAGGAAAACCATGTCTTTAACGATCCTGCAAACTGGAAAGAGGTAAGCAATCTCAAAGCACCAGCTCAATTAAAAGCTGGAGAAATGAATCACTTTAGCTTTGATAAGGTTGAAACCTATGCTGTCCGTATTCGTATGGTTCGACTAGATAGCAAGAAAGGAACGTCTATCACAGAAGTACAAATCTTTGCGAAACAAGTTGCGGCAGCTAAACAAGGACAGACAAGAATCCAAGTTGACGGTAAAGACTTAGCAAACTTCAACCCTGATTTGAAAGACTACTACCTTGAGTCTGTAGATGGAAAAGTTCCTACAGTAACAGCAAGTGTTAGCAACAATGGTCTTGCGACGGTTGTTCCAAGCGTTCGTGAAGGTGAGCCAGTTCGTGTCATCGCGAAAGCTGAAAATGGCGACATCTTAGGAGAATACCGTCTACACTTCACTAAGGACAAAGACTTACTTTCTCGTAAACCTCTTGCTACGGTTAAACAAGCACGTTTGGTACAAGTAGGTCAACCACTTGAATTGCCAACTAAGGTTCCGGTTTACTTCACAGGTAAAGACGGCTATGAAACAAAAGACTTGGCAGTTGAATGGGAAGAAGTTCCAGCAGAAAATCTGACAAAAGCAGGTCAATTTACTGTTCGAGGTCGTGTCCTTGGTAGTGACCTCGTTGCGGAATTCTCTGTACGAGTGACAGACAAACTTGGTGAGGCCCTCTCAGACAACCCTGACTATGATGAAAATAGTAACCGCGCCTTTGCTTCAGCCACTAACGATATTGATAGAAATTCCCATGACCGTGTGGACTATCTCAATGACGGAAATCATTCAGAAAATCGTCGTTGGACAAACTGGTCTCCAACTCCATCTTCTAATCCAGAAGTATCAGCAGGTGTGATCTTCCGTGAAAATGGCAAGATTGTAGAACGGACTGTTGCGCAAGCCAAACTTCATTTCTTTGCAGATAGTGGTACGGATGCACCATCTAAACTTGTTTTGGAGCGCTATATCGGCCCAGATTTTGAAGTCCCTACCTACTATTCAAACTATCAAGCCTATGATGCAGCCCATCCATTCAACAATCCAGAAAATTGGGAAGCTGTGCCTTATCGTGCGGATAAAGACATTGCAGCTGGTGATGAAATCAACGTAACATTTAAAGCTGTCAAAGCCAAAGCCATGAGATGGCGTATGGAGCGTAAAGTTGACAAGAGCGGTGTTGCGATGATTGAGATGACCTTCCTTGCTCCAAGCGAATTGCCTCAAGAAAGCACTCAATCGAAGATTCTTGTAGATGGAAAAGAACTTCCTGATTTCTCTGAAAACCGTCAAGACTATCAAGTAACTTATAGCGGACAACGTCCAAAAGTTTCAGTTGAGGAAACAGACCAAGTGGCTTCAACAGTTGTAGATAGCGGAGACGATAGCCTTCCAGTACTTGTTCGTCTTGTTTCAGAAAGTGGAAAACAAGTCAAGGAATACCGTATCCAGTTGACCAAGGAAAAACCAGTTTCTGAGAAGACAGTTGCTGCTGTACAAGAAGAACTTCCAAAACTCGAATTTGTTGAAAAAGATTTGGCCTATAAGACAGTTGAGAAAAAAGATTCAACACTGTATCTAGGTGAAACTCGTGTAGAACAAGAAGGAAAAGTTGGTAAAGAACGTATCTTTACAGCGATTAATCCTGATGGAAGTAAAGAAGAAAAACTCCGTGAAGTGTTAGAGGATCCGACAGACCGCATCGTCTTGGTTGGAACGAAGCAAGGAACCTCCCTTCCAGAAGATGAAGTGAAGAACCTTGTCCTTAACAGACCAGAACTTGTAATCGAAGAAGAAGCAATTGATTTCAAGGTTCAGGAACGTAAGTCTGATAAGTTGTATCTAGGTGAAACTCGTATCCTCCAAGAAGGTCAAAAGGGTATTCGCATTCACTTGATCGAGGTTGAAAATGGTAAGCGGACTGAAAAAGAAAGCTATGATAAAGTTTTAACTCAGGATCGCATCGTAGAAGTAGGAACAAAACCAGGAACCTCCCTTCCAGAGGATGAAGTGAAGAACCTTGTCCTTAACAGACCAGAACTTGTAATCGAAGAAGAAACAATTGACTTCAAGGTTCAGGAACAAAAGAACGATAAGCTTCCAGCAGGTCAAACCCGTGTTCTCCAAGAAGGACAAAAAGGTATCCGTGTTCACTTGATTGAAGTTGAAAATGGCAAGCGGACTGAAAAAGAAAGCTATGATAAAGTCATGGCTCAGGATCGCATCGTAGAAGTCGGTACAGCTGGCGAAACGACCAAGCCAGTACCGCAAGGATCTACAAAAACACAAGTATCAGAAAAAACAGATACAAAACAAAACACTTCAAGTGCAGCTGGTCAGGTTCAAAAAGAGCAGTTACCAAATACAGGAAGTGCAGCAAGCCAAGCAGCAGTAGCAGCAGGACTTGCTTTGATGTCAGTGACTAGTGGATTGTACTTTGTAAGCCGTAAAAATAAATAATCTAGCGTGAGAAAGATAGTTTCCATTTGTTTTTCTTAGGTTTAATCTGTGATAAAAAGGCCAGAGGATTCCTCTGGTCTTTTTTAGATATAAGAGTAAAAGAAAGACCCAGCATTTAATACTGGGTTGGTAATTATTTTACCATCATCAATTCGACAATCATTGCTATATAGATGATTAAGGTAAGGAGAAAACCGGCTCTCCAGAAGAATTTGATGAATTTAGGGTAATAAAAACTTCGTTTTTTGACAAGGAAAAAGATTACAAGGAGGATTGCTAGGAGAGAAAGTGCGACACCAAGTCGTGGTAGAAAGTTGTGGGTAAAGGCTTTAGCAGTAATCAGATAGTACTCAAATACCAAAAGTGGAAAAGCTACATCCGCGAAATTAAATCCTATTTTCCTGAGTCCGAAAAGCTTGGTGACAATAAAGCAAACCACCAAGGTTAATATCAATAATAAAATAGATGCTATTTTCATTAAAATCATACCCATATTGTATCATAAAAAAACGCTAAAGGAAATGAGAAACAAGGGAATTTGTTGGAAAGTCAGGCTTTTGAGATTGTGGGTGTTTTTTGTTATAATGAAAGTTATGAAATCTTATAATACCTTGAATGATTATTATCGAAAACTTTTTGGAGAAAAGACTTTTAAAGTTCCGATTGATGCGGGATTTGACTGTCCCAATCGGGATGGAACTGTGGCTCATGGGGGCTGTACTTTTTGTACAGTTTCAGGTTCTGGAGATGCTATCGTGGCACCGGATGCTCCTATCCGCGAGCAATTTTATAAGGAAATTGACTTTATGCATCGCAAATGGCCAGATGTTAAAAAGTATCTGGTTTATTTTCAAAACTTTACCAACACCCATGAAAAGGTGGAAGTGATTCGGGAACGCTATGAGCAGGCTATCAACGAGCCAGGTGTAGTAGGAATTAATATCGGAACGCGGCCAGACTGTCTGCCAGACGAAACCATCGAATATTTGGCTGAGTTATCGGAACGCATGCATGTGACGGTAGAATTGGGCTTACAGACAACCTTTGAAGCAACCTCTGACCTGATTAACCGTGCCCATTCCTATGAATTGTATGTTGAAACAGTAAAACGCTTGAGGAAATATCCCAAGATTGAGATTGTTTCCCATTTGATCAATGGTTTGCCCGGTGAGACTCATGAGATGATGGTCGAAAATGTCCGTCGCTGTGTCACGGATAATGATATACAAGGTATTAAGCTGCACTTGCTTCACCTCATGACCAATACACGGATGCAGCGAGATTACCACGAAGGACGCTTGCAACTGATGAGTCAGGATGAGTATGTCAAGGTCATTTGTGACCAACTGGAAATCATTCCCAAGCATATTGTCATCCACCGAATCACGGGAGATGCACCTAGAGAAATGCTGATTGGTCCCATGTGGAGCCTCAAAAAATGGGAAGTGCTAAATGCTATTGAAACTGAGATGCGCCGTCGTGGAAGTGTGCAAGGATGCAAGGCTGTAAAACAGGAGTTTAAAAATGAAAAGACCACTTGAGATGGCACATGATTTTTTGGCTGAAGTTGTGACAAAAAAGGATATCGTAGTGGATGCGACCATGGGTAATGGCCATGATACCCTTTTTTTAACCAAGCTAGCCAAGCGAGTCTATGCCTTTGATATCCAGGAGCAGGCTTTAGAGAAGACGCAAGAGCGTTTGGATCAGGCTGGAATGACAAATGCCCAGTTAATCTTGCAAGGTCATGAGACACTAGACCAGTTTGTGACAGAAGCTAAGGCAGGGATTTTTAATCTGGGTTATCTGCCTTCTGCTAACAAATCCGTCATCACACAACCTCAGACTACTATCGAAGCCTTAGAAAAGCTTTGCCGTTTGCTTGTCAAAGGAGGACGGATTGCTATCATGATCTACTATGGTCATGAAGGAGGAGACACCGAGAGGGATGCTGTGTTGGATTTTGTTAGCCAGTTGAACCAACAAGAGTATACAGCTGTTATTTATCGAACTCTCAACCAAGTTAATAATCCACCGTTTTTAGTTATGATTGAAAAATTAGAAGGGTATAGACATGGATAAACAATACCTTCGTGAGAAGCTTGAGGCCATGCGCCAAAATTTTGTCGAGTCAACGCATCACGAGCGAGCAGTCGGGGTGCTTGATGAAGCACATATGAGCAAAAAGATGCTTAAGATCAAGAAAAAATTAGTGGCTCTTGAAATGGAACGATGCCAGAAAAAAATTGAGCACAAAGACTGTTCTAAGATTGATCAGAAAATCCAAGAGCAAAAGGAGATTTTTGAATCTTGTTGTAAAAAAGATTAAGGAGGAATTGTGTGGAATTACTTATTTACTTGATTCTATTTTTATTTGTCTTAATCATTTCAACTACGACCAATAAACTTCTCCCTTTTTTGCCCCTTCCTCTTGTACAAATTCTTTTGGGGATTGGGATTGGTTTATTTGTTCCCGATGCGGACTTTCATCTCAATACAGAGCTGTTTCTGGCCATGGTTATTGGTCCCTTACTCTTCCGGGAGGCAGAAGAAGCCGATATTACGTCCATTTTGAAGCACTGGCGGATTGTCGTCGTTCTGATTTTTCCTGTGATTTTTATCTCGACCTTAAGCTTAGGAGGCATGGCTCACTTCCTTTGGATGACTCTTCCGTTGGCTGCCTGTTTAGCAGTTGGAGCGGCACTTGGCCCAACAGATTTGGTTGCCTTTGCGTCTCTTTCTGAACGTTTTCGTTTTCCTAAACGGGTTTCCAATATCCTAAAAGGGGAAGGGCTCTTAAATGACGCTTCTGGTTTGGTTGCCTTTCAGATGGCTCTGGCTGCTTGGACAACAGGAACTTTTTCTCTCAGCCAAGCTGGAACTTCCCTAGCACTTTCTATTCTTGGTGGTTTTGTAGTCGGTTTTGTGACGGCTATGGTCAATCGTTTCTTGCATACTTTTTTACTGAGTGTGCGAGCGATAGATATAGCCAGCGAACTATTGCTAGAGCTAAGTTTACCACTCATGACCTTTTTTATCGCAGAAGAGTTTCATGTTTCAGGGATTATCGCAGTTGTAGTCGCAGGTATTTTGAAGGCCAGTCGCTTTAAGAAAATTACGCTCCTTGAGGCCCAGGTAGACACTGTGACGGAGACCGTCTGGCACACCGTGACCTTTATGCTAAATGGATCAGTCTTTGTTATCTTGGGAATGGAGTTAGAGTTGATTGCGGAGCCAATTTTGTCTAATTCGCTCTACAATCCCCTTCTTTTACTGCTTTCAGTTGTCGTTCTGACCTTCTTGCTTTTTGCGATCCGCTTTGTCATGATTGCTGGTTTTTACTTTGTGAGGACGCGTCGACTCAAGAAAAAAATTCATAAGTACATGAAAGATATGCTTCTTTTGACCTTCTCTGGTGTCAAAGGGACAGTATCTATCGCGACCACTCTCCTCATACCAAGTCATTTGGAGCAGGAATATCCTTTGTTGCTCTTCTTAGTAGCAGGCGTTACACTATTGAGCTTTCTAACAGGTTTATTGGTTCTCCCTCACTTATCTGAAGAACAAGAGGAAAGCAAGGATCATTTGATGCATATTGCGATTTTGAATGATGTAGCTGCAGAATTAGAAAAAGAACTGGACCATCACAAGAACAAACTTCCTCTTTATGCAGCTATTGATAACTATCATGGTCGGATTGAAAACCTCATCCTTAGTCTGGAAAATAAGAGAGTCCAAGAGGACTGGGAGTCCCTCAAACTTCTTATCTTGAGTATTGAGAGTGATGGTTTGGAGCAAGCCTACGAGGAAAATAGAATCAGTGAGCGTGGCTATCGAGTTTACCAACGTTACCTAAAAAACATGGAGCAGAGTATCAATCGGAATTTCGCTTCTAGAGTGACTTATTACTTCCTAGTTTCCTTACGAATACTGCGCTTTCTACTCCATGAAATGTTTACCTTTGGCAAAACTTTCCGTAGTTGGATGAACGAAGAATCTCGTAAACTACTAGCAGTTGACTATGATCAGATTTCAGAGTTGTATTTGGAAAATACAGAGCTGATTATCGAGAGTTTGGAAAACCTCAAAGGGGTTTATAAGAGTTCTCTGATTAGTTTTATGCAAGAGTCTCGTCTACGCGAGACGGCCATTATCGGAAGCGGTGCCTTTGTTGAGCGGGTTATAAATCGCATCAAGCCAAACAATATCGATGAAATGCTACGAGGCTACTATCTCGAACGTAAGGCAATCTTTGAATACGAAGAAGCTAAACTGATAACAGCCAAGTATGCTAAAAAACTACGCCAAAATGTGAATAATTTAGAGAATTATTCTCTGAAAGAGGCCGCAAATACCTTGCCTTATGATATGGTAGATTTAATCAGAAGAACTTAGATGATGAAGAAAATGACGGAGGATGGGATATGAAAAAGTGGTGGAAAGAGCTGATGGATAGGCCCTTATTGAAAGCTTTTTTGCATTATTATCAAGCATCTGATAGCGAGTTGACCAGTGTTGCGGTTGCCTACTATTGGTTGATTTCAATCTTTCCTTTGCTAATGATAATAGTCAATATCTTGCCTTATTTTCAGATTCCGGTCTCAAATTTCTTACTGACGATCAAGGAATTCTTGCCTGATACGGTGTATGATGTGGTCGCCAAGATTGTCCGAGAAGTTCTGACTCAACCATCGACTGGTTTGCTGAGTTTTGCCGTTTTATCTGCACTCTGGACCTTTTCAAAATCAATGGATTTCCTCCAAAAAGCTTTTAACAAAGCCTATGGGGTGACCAAAAGTCGAGGGATTATCTCCCATCAGTTGATGAGTTTGCTTGTTAGCCTCGGCTTGCAGATTCTTTTTGCCCTAGCCTTGTTTTTGAGTATGTTTGGTCGTATGTTGCTCAACCTCTTCAAAACTTACTGGCAATCAGACAGCCCACTATTCTCTTACCTGCAAGATTTTACAGGCCCTCTAGTCTATGCTTTGATCTTTGCCATTCTGGTTATGATTTATTACTTCCTTCCAAAAGTAAAAACACCACGAATCCGCTATGTTTTACCAGGAAGTGTCTTTGTCTTGCTAACTCTTATCGGTTTATTGAATATCTTTTCTGTTTATTTTAATAACTATGTCAATCACCTAGTCGATGTCCGTTTTTTCAGTTCCATCATCGTGGTAGTCATGATGTTCTGGTTTATTCTTATTGCTAAGATTTTGATTATCGGAGCAGTTATCAATGCCAGTGTTCAGAGCTTGAAAGATCCAACCTTTACAATAAATTAACTGATAAAGTTATCCATTACAAAACGCATAGGATCAAATCTGATCCTATGCGTTTTTTGATTATGAGAATTAATAGATAAACATGGCATCACCGAAACTGAAGAAACGGTAGCGTTCTTGAATAGCGTGCTGGTATGCATCTAAGACTAAGTCACGGCCTGCAAAGGCAGAAACCAACATGACGAGAGTTGATTTTGGAAGATGGAAGTTGGTTGAAAAGGCGTCCACAACCTTCCATTCGTAACCAGGTTTGATAAAGATATTGGTCCAGCCAGAATCAGCCTGGATTTGCCCGTCAAACTTGGAACCAATAGTCTCTAACGTGCGGATAGAGGTGGTTCCGACAGCGATGACGCGTCCACCATTTTCCTTAACAGAGCGAAGAGTGGCTGCTGCTTCCTCAGAAAGTTGGTAGAATTCGGAGTGCATTTCGTGTTCGTCCAGATTGTCCACAGAAACAGGTCTAAAAGTTCCTAAACCAACGTGGAGAGTCAAATAAACCAAATGGACACCCTTGGCTTGGATTTCTGCTAGCAGTTCTTTGGTGAAGTGGAGGCCAGCAGTCGGTGCTGCAGCAGAGCCACTTTCCTTAGCGTAGACGGTTTGATAACGTTCACGGTCATCCAGTTTTTCATGGATGTAGGGTGGTAGTGGCATTTCACCTAGACTTTCCAAGACTTCTAGGAAAATTCCTTGGTATTCAAAGCGGACAATACGGCCCCCGTGGGTCAATTCTTCCGTAACGACGGCGCTGAGGCGACCATCGCCAAACTTGACACGAGTGCCAACCTTGAGGCGTTTGGCAGGTTTAGCCAGAACTTCCCACTCATCACCTGCAGTATTTTTGAGCAGGAGAAGCTCCACATGACCTCCTGTCTCCTCTTTTTGACCATAGAGGCGGGCAGGGAGAACGCGAGTGTCGTTCATGACAAGGGCATCACCAGGTTCCAGCATGTCGATAATGGAGTGGAAGTGTTTATCCTGCATTTCTCCCGTCTCGCGATTAACGATAAGGAGTTTGGAGGCATCTCGTTTTTCAAGGGGCGTTTGGGCAATCAATTCCTCAGGCAAGTGGAAATCAAAATCAGCTGTATTCATTTTTTCATCATTCTTTCTAAGTTCTAATCTTATCTATTATAACACGTTTCAAGTTTGGACGCTCTTTTTTTAGAAATTAAATCGTTTTCACTTGACAAAAATTGGTCTATACCATATAATAAATATAGATTAAAACGGAGGATGAAAAGATGAAAGTTATAAAAGTTGAAAATCAAGTTGAAGGTGGAAAAGTAGCTTTTGAGATTTTGAAGGAAAAATTGGCCAATGGCGCTCAAACATTAGGACTTGCGACAGGGAGCAGTCCGCTTGAGTTTTACAAGGAAATCGTTGAGAGTGACCTTGATTTTTCAAATCTAACCAGTGTAAACCTTGATGAGTATGTGGGACTTGACGGAGACAATCCTCAGTCTTACCGTCATTTTATGCAAGAACACTTATTCAACCAAAAACCATTTAATGAAAGCTTCTTACCTCGTGGAATTAAGGACAATGCTGAAGCTGAAGTAGAACGCTACAACCAAATTTTGGCTGACCATCCAGTTGATTTGCAAATCTTGGGAATCGGCCGCAATGGCCATATCGGATTTAATGAGCCAGGAACTGCTTTTGATAGCCAGACACACCTTGTAGACCTAGACCAGTCTACAATCGAAGCCAATGCTCGCTTCTTTGACAAGATTGAAGACGTTCCAACTCAAGCCATCTCAATGGGGATTAAAAACATCTTGGATGCCAAGTCAATTATTCTCTTTGCTTACGGTGAGTCGAAAGCAGAGGCCATTGCTGGCACAGTATCAGGCCCAGTGACTGAGAACCTCCCAGCAAGTAGCCTACAAAACCACCCTGATGTGACTATTATTGCGGATGCTGAAGCGCTCAGCTTGCTTGAAAAGTAAAATGACAAGAACCACTTGCTCTTTGGAGTGAGTGGCTTTTTACTTCAAATGTTCACTATCCTGCTAAAGTGGTATAATATAGCTATACGGGGAGGCTCGAACTTTGATTTATATAATCGGTTTTATTTGTTTTTTACTTTTAATGTTTCTGTTTAGTCGCTTAATTCAGCAATCAAAGAATCCTTCGGGCTTTCTAGGAAAACGAATGATGAAATTGTGGGATCGAGCCTATCTCCCCATGTTTGTATGGGCAATTCGTCATCTAGATAGGACATTTTACCCTGTAATCTTAGATGTAGGAGTTGGGAATGGTCGTTCAACCATCCTGCTGAAAGAAACTTTTCCGCAAAGTACCATAACTGGAATCGATATTTCAGATACTGCAATAGCTCAAGCCAAACAGGTAGAGATGACTAATCTAAATTTTGAACGAAGAGACGTTAGGGAGACAGGCTTTTCTGATGAAAGTGTTGATTTAATCACAGCCTTTCAAACTCATTTTCATTGGCAGGATCTAGAGGCTTCTTTTATGGAACTTCGAAGAATACTCAAATCAGACGGGATGCTCTTACTGGTTTGTGAATATAACAAGTTGTCTTACTTTTTACCAGAGGTTCAAAGCGAAGAAGCATTTAGACGATTCTTGTTATCGGTAGGGTTTGAGCTCGTAACTAGTCAAAGAAAGGGATCATGGATCCTTTATAAAATTGTTAAAAATTAATGGAGGTACAATCATGAAACAGTTATTTTTATGTTCATACTTTGCTGGAGTCAAAAAGCTTTTTAGCGATTATGCAAAGGAAAAGAATCTAGAAAACAAGGTTTTATTTATTCCTACCGCTGGGAACAAAGAGGATTATACTGCCTATATCGATGAGGCTCAGCAAACATTCAGAGATTTAGGATTTGAGATAGAGGTTCTAGATATTGCTTCTTGTGATCGAGAAACTGCACAGGCAAAGATTTTCCAAAGTAAGATTCTTTATATCTCAGGCGGGAATACCTTTTATTTATTGCAAGAATTAAAGAAAAAGCAACTCCTATCTCTTATCAAAGAACAAATAAGAGATGGGCTGATCTATGTGGGAGAATCAGCAGGGGCTATCATTACCGCCAAGGATATTGACTACAATAAGCTCATGGACGACAAGACGGTAGCGACAGAGTTATCTGATACAGCGGGATTGGATGAAGTGGATTTTTATGTCCTTCCACATTATGGTGAGGAACCTTTTACTGATAGTAGCAAAAAGACTTTTGAAATGTATAAAAAGCAGCTTGAATTGCTACCGCTTCATAACCACCAAGCAATTATCGTTAACGATGAGCAAATAGATATCTTGACAATAGAATAAAAGCGTGGTTGGAAGAACATTGATATTTTACCACTAAAACGATTAGAGGTTGATAACTCACTTAGTGGGAATCTGCCATGGATAGATTAATTTTATGAATTCAAGAAGGGAAAAGTTATGAAAATAAAAACGCTAGATAAAATAGGTGGGGTTATTTTCTTGTTTCTAACGATTGCTATCATTGTCGTTTTTTTATCAGATACGAGCTTTTTTGAGTGGGCGTTTACTAGACACCAGAATACTCTGAGTTGGTATATTCGCCCTCTCTTTATTATTCCAATTGTAATGGGAGCTTATAAAAAATCCTATAGCCTGATTTTCTTTTCTATATTTTGCCTATTTACTAGCATGTTCTGGTTCCCAAAGCCGGAAATAGTTGATGTAAAAGTAATTGAGTTTTTGAATTTTGAGAAGACTTATTTTACGAGCGGATGGAGTATTGAAAAAGTTATTATTCTGGCGACGATTCTAGCATTTTTTACGGCGATTATATCCTTAACGTGGAGTAGACGTTGGTATGGATTATTAGCAACGGTAGTGATTGGAGCGTTTCTGAAGGTTGCCCATAGTCTTTTATTTAGTGGAGGAAGTGGCATATCGATTGTAAAACCAGCTGTTTTGGGATTGATTCTCTGCATCTTAGTGATTTATTTCATCTTCAAAAGAAGAAAGTAAAAATAATAAAAGTTTATGGTTGCTTTTCTCTTGACAATTATTCACTTTGTGTGTAAAATGGAATAGATCTTGAACTTGAAGGGAGTGAAAAAAATGTCTAAAACAGTAGTACGTAAGAATGAATCTCTTGACGATGCACTTCGTCGTTTCAAACGTGCGGTTACTAAAGCTGGTACTCTTCAAGAAACACGCAAACGTGAATTCTATGAAAAACCTTCTGTAAAACGTAAACGTAAATCAGAAGCAGCTCGTAAACGTAAAAAATTCTAATTTGAAATGAAAGGCTAGACTTGTCTAGCCTTTTTTCTTTCCAAATAAATACTGTAAATCCTGCAAAAAAAGGAAACTTCCTACCACAATTTGATATAATAGTAGGGAGAACTCGATTGAAGGAGGAAATTATGTCGGTTTTAGTAAAAGAAGTCATTGAAAAGCTCAGATTAGACATTGTTTATGGTGAAGGCGATTTACTTGAAAAAGAAATCAATACTGCGGACATTTCTCGACCAGGTCTGGAAATGACGGGCTATTTTGATTACTATACTCCGGAGCGGCTTCAACTGTTGGGAATGAAGGAATGGTCCTATTTAGTCTCCATGTCTTCTCACAACCGTTATAAGGTGTTGACCAAGATGTTTCAACCAGAAACACCAGTGGTTATTGTTGCGCGTGGTTTAGTAGTTCCAGAAGAGATGTTGAAAGCTGCCAGGGAATGTAAGATTGCGATTTTAACCAGTCGAACAGCTACTAGTCGCCTGTCAGGAGAATTATCTAGCTATTTGGATTCTCGTTTGGCAGAACGGACCAGTGTTCATGGTGTCTTGATGGACATTTATGGCATGGGTGTCTTGATCCAAGGGGATAGCGGTATCGGTAAGAGTGAAACTGGTCTGGAACTTGTGAAACGTGGACACCGTTTGGTGGCAGATGATCGTGTAGATATCTTTGCAAAAGACGAAATGACCCTTTGGGGAGAGCCAGCTGAAATTTTGAGGCATTTACTTGAAATCCGTGGAGTGGGGATTATTGATGTGATGAGTCTCTACGGAGCAAGTGCAGTTAAGGATTCTTCACAAGTTCAACTAGCAGTTTATTTGGAAAATTATGATACGCATAAGACCTTCGATCGCTTAGGAAATAATGCTGAAGAAATCGAGATTTCTGGTGTAGCTATTCCACGTATCCGCATCCCAGTAAAAACAGGACGCAATATTTCTGTTGTTATTGAAGCGGCTGCCATGAACTACCGTGCTAAGGAAATGGGCTTTGATGCGACACGTTTATTTGAAGAACGCTTGACAAGTCTGATCGCTCAAAATGAGGTGAAAAATGATTAATCCAGTCGCATTTGAAATCGGTCCTTTTTCTATTCGTTGGTATGCTTTGTGTATTGTGGCTGGTTTGGTTTTGGCAGTCTACCTTGCCATGAAGGAAGCTCCTAAAAAGAAAATCCTGTCAGATGATATTTTGGATTTCATCCTGATTGCTTTTCCAGTTGCGATTTTAGGTGCTAGACTATACTACGTACTCTTTCGCTTAGATTATTACCTGCAAAATCCAGGTGAAATCATTGCCATCTGGAATGGTGGTTTGGCCATTTATGGAGGTTTGATAGCAGGGGCTATTGTCCTTTATATCTTTGCAGATAGAAAGCTGATTAATACTTGGGATTTCTTAGATATTGCAGCACCAAGCGTCATGGTTGCCCAAAGTTTAGGACGCTGGGGGAACTTCTTTAACCAAGAAGCCTACGGTGCAGCAGTAGATAGTCTGGATTATTTGCCAGGCTTTATCCGTGACCAGATGTACATTGATGGTAGCTACCGTCAGCCGACCTTCTTATATGAGTCGGTTTGGAATCTGATTGGATTTGCTTTGATTCTGATTTTTAGAAGAAAATTGAAGGGAATCAGACGTGGTCATATCACTGCTTTCTACTTGATTTGGTATGGCTTTGGTCGTATGATTATCGAAGGGATGCGGACGGACAGTCTCATGTTCTTTGGCCTGCGAGTTTCCCAATGGTTATCAGTTGTCCTTATCGGACTCGGTATTTTTATCATACTTTATCAAAATCGAAAGAAAGCCCCTTTCTATCATACAGAGGAGGAAAACTAAATGTTAGAAGTTGCATATATACTTGTTGCGATTGCTTTGATTGTCTGTTTAGTCTATTTGACAATCACGATTCAAAAAGCAGGTCGTATGATTGATGAGACAGAGAAAACCATCAAAACGTTGAGCTCAGATGTGAACGTTACCTTGCATCAGACCAATGAATTATTGGTTAAGGTCAATGTGTTAGCAGACGATATTAATGTCAAAGTTGCGACGATTGATCCACTCTTTACGGCGGTGGCGGACTTGTCTGAGTCAGTATCTGACCTCAACCAACATGCACGTGTCTTAGGCAAAAAAGCTTCATCTGCTGGTTCAAAGACCATTAAAACAGGTGCAGGCTTGTCCGCTCTTCGTGTCGCAAGTAAATTTTTCAAAAAATAAAAAAGGAGAAATCTTATGGGAAAACTATCCTCTATCCTTTTAGGTACTGTTTCAGGTGCAGCTCTTGCTTTGTTTTTGACGAGTGACAAGGGCAAGCAGGTTTGTAGTCAAGCTCAGGATTTTCTAGATGATTTGAGAGAAGATCCAGAATATGCTAGAGAGCAGGTTTGTGAGAAACTAACTGAAGTGAAGGAACAGGCAACGGACTTTGTGCTGAAAACAAAGGAACAAGTAGAATCTGGTGAAATTACTTTTGATAGTGTCCTTGACCAAGCCAAAACCTGTGCTCGACAAGCGACAGAAGCATCAAAGGAAACCTTTAACAATCTCAAGGAGCAGTGGCAAGAACAGTCAGCAACTCCAGACGTTGCTGAAGACCAAGAAGAAATCATCATCGATATTACTGAAGTATAATGCATCACCATCTCTGGTTTTTGGAGATGGTGATTTTTATCTGCAAGCCTGTCTTTGTGGTATAATAAATACTATGCAGAAAAAACCAACGTCCGCCTACGTGCATATTCCCTTTTGCACACAGATTTGTTATTATTGTGACTTTTCAAAAGTATTTATCAAGAATCAACCAGTAGATAGTTACCTGGAGCATCTGCTCAAGGAGTTTCGTTCTTATGATATCCAAAAGTTACGAACCCTCTACATCGGAGGTGGGACGCCAACGGCTTTGTCCGCTTCGCAATTAGAAGTGCTCCTGGATGGCTTGACTAAAAATCTAGATTTGTCTGTCTTGGAAGAGTTGACCATTGAGGCCAACCCAGGCGATTTGGACGCAGATAAGATTGCCGTTTTGAAACAGTCGCCAGTCAATCGTGTTTCCTTGGGTGTGCAGACTTTTGATGACAAAATGCTGAAAAAGATTGGGCGTAGTCACTTGGAGAAGGATATTTATGAAAATATCGACCGCCTCAAACTGGCCGATTTTGACAATATCTCCATCGACCTAATCTACGCTCTACCTGGTCAAACTATGGATCAGGTCAAGGACAATGTCGCTAAAGCCATCTCGCTTGATATTCCTCATATGAGTCTTTATAGCTTGATTTTGGAAAACCATACGGTCTTTATGAACCGCATGAGACGTGGGAAATTGCCCCTACCCAAGGAAGAGTTAGAAGCGGAGATGTTTGAGTACATCATCGCAGAACTGGAGCGAGCTGGTTTTGAGCATTATGAGATTTCCAATTTCTCTAAACCCGGATTTGAAAGTCGCCACAATCTCATGTACTGGGACAATGCCGAGTATTATGGTATCGGTGCGGGTGCTTCGGGTTATGTGGACGGGGTGCGTTATAAAAACCACGGTCCTATCCGCCACTATCTCACTGCGGTAGAGGCAGGAAATGCTCGGATTACAGAAGAACACCTGAGTCAAAGGGAGCAGATGGAAGAAGAAATGTTCCTAGGCCTCCGCAAGAAATCAGGTGTTTCTATGGCGCGATTTGAGGAAAAATTTGGACGGTCCTTTGATGGACTTTATGGCGAGATCATCAGAGACTTGGTTCAACAAGGACTCATGCAGATCGACGGTGATCGTGTCCGAATGACAAAGAGGGGTCTCTTCTTGGGAGACACTGTAGCAGAACGATTTATTTTGGAGTAGAACAATGGGCTTAACTTATCAAATGAAAATGAAAATTCCTTTTGATATGGCGGACATGAACGGTCATATCAAACTTCCAGATGTGATTTTGCTGTCCTTGCAAGTATCAGGTATGCAGTCGATTGAGCTGGGAGTTAGCGACAAGGATATGTTAGAACGCTACAATCTGGTCTGGATTATTACAGACTATGCGATTGACGTGGTACGCTTGCCTCGCTTTGCTGAGGAGATTACGATTGAAACAGAAGCGTTGACTTACAATCGTCTTTTTTGCTACCGCCGTTTCACTCTCTATGATGAAGCAGGTCAAGAAATCATTCGCATGGTAGCAACCTTTGTTCTCATGGACAGAGATAGTCGTAAAGTTCATGCTGTCGAACCGGAGATTGTTGCGCCTTACCAGTCTGAGTTTGATAAAAAACTCATCCGTGGGCCAAAGTATGCAAATCTAGAAGATCCGATCAGTAAAGACTACCATGTTCGTTTTTACGACTTGGATATGAATGGTCATGTTAATAACAGCAAATACCTGGATTGGATTTTTGAGGTCATGGGAGCAGACTTTTTGACCAAGTATATTCCAAAGAAAATCAATCTCAAATATGTCAAAGAAGTGCGACCGGGTGGCATGATTGCTTCAGCTTATGAACTCAAGGGACTAGAAAGCAAGCATGAGATTATCAGTGATGGCGAAATCAATGCCCAAGCCATGATTACTTGGCAAGAAATTGAAGGCAATTAGAAAGAACGATATGGCTTATAAAGGTTATTTAATTGATTTAGACGGAACCATTTACAAGGGGAAAGACCGGATTCCGGCGGGTGAAGCTTTTGTCCATGAGTTACAAAAAAGAGAAATTCCCTATCTCTTTGTGACCAACAATACAACTCGTACTCCTGAGAGCGTTCAAGAGATGTTGGCTCAGAATTTTAATATCGACACGCCTCTATCAACTGTCTACACGGCAACTCTGGCAACCATTGACTATATGAATGACTTGGGACTGGAAAAGACAGTCTATGTCATTGGTGAAGCAGGACTCAAGGATGCCATTCAGGCAGCTGGTTATGTCGAAGACAAGGAAAATCCAGCCTATGTGGTCGTTGGATTGGACTGGCAAGTCGACTATGAAAAATTTGCGACAGCAACTCTAGCCATTCAAAAGGGGGCTCACTTTATCGGAACCAATCCAGACCTCAATATCCCGACGGAACGTGGTCTCTTGCCTGGTGCTGGTTCACTAATTACACTTCTTGAAGTAGCAACACGTGTAAAACCAGTTTATATCGGAAAACCGAATGCGATCATCATGGAAAAGGCAGTTGAGCACTTGGGCTTGGAACGAGAAGAATTGCTCATGGTTGGTGACAACTACCTGACAGATATCCGAGCAGGGATTGACAATGGCATTCCAACTCTCTTGGTGACAACAGGTTTTACCAAGGCAGAAGAAGTGGCTGACCTACCAATTGCACCAACTCATGTAGTTTCTAGCCTTGTGGAGTGGAATTTTGATGAAAACTAAACTAACCTTTTGGGGAAGTATGCTCTTTCTCCTCTCTCTTTCTATTCTTCTGACCATTTATCTGGCATGGATTTTCTATCCTTTGGAAATTCAGTGGCTGAACTTAGCGAATCGAGTCTATCTAAAGCCCGAAACCATTCAATACAATTTTCATATCTTGATGAATTACCTGACCAATCCCTTTAGTCAGGTCTTAGAGATGCCAGATTTTAGTTCATCAGCGGCTGGTTTACATCACTTTGCGGTGGTGAAGAATCTCTTTCACCTAGTTCAGCTAGTTGCCCTAGTGACGCTACCAAGTTTCTATTTCTTTGTTAGAAAGATTGTAAAAAAGGGTTTTCTCCCCTTATATCGTAAAAGTATTTTAACTCTAGTACTATTGCCCCTGATCATTGGGCTTGTAGGAGTGTTGATTGGGTTTGAGCAATTCTTTACTCTTTTCCATCAGATTCTCTTTGTGGGAGATGATACCTGGCTTTTTGATCCAGCAAAGGATCCCGTTATTTGGATTTTGCCAGAGACTTTCTTTCTCCATGCCTTTTTACTTTTCTTTGCTTTGTATGAAGGAATGTTTGGTTTCCTTTTTGTTAAAGTTTCAAGGAAATAGTGGAAAAAATTCTGTATTTTTAATAAAAAACGAGAGAAGTTGCTCTACTCCCTATTTATTGTTAGGTTATCCTAAAGATAAACTTGCAAAGCAGGAGATTTTTGCAGAAAACAGTCTATTTTCTATGAAAAAATAGGCTTTTTTTCTAAAAATACCTAGTCAAGCGCTTTATTTTTTTGTATAATAGAAATAGCAAGTATAGATAAAAGAAGAGAAAAGCATGATTACACTATTTTTATCACCGAGTTGTACATCATGTCGTAAGGCAAAGGCTTGGTTAGAGACGCATAAAGTGCCCTTTCAAGAGCATAATATTATGACTAGTCCTTTAACAAGAAAAGAATTACAACATATTCTTTCCTTGACCGAAAATGGTACTGATGACATCATTTCAACTCGTTCAAAAATTTTTCAAAAATTGGATATTGATGTAGAGAGTATCTCGGTATCAGAGTTGCTTCAGTTGATTGAGCAATATCCTAGTCTTTTGCGTCGCCCAATTATTATAGATACCAAACGCATGCAGATCGGTTTTAATGAAGATGAGATTCGTGCTTTTCTCCCTCGTAGTTACCGTAAACAAGAATTGAAAGAAGCAACATTGAGAGCTGGTATAGGATAGATGAACAAACAGTATAGTTACCCACTAGATTTGTCGTGGAGCACTGAAGAACTTGCTTCAGTGCTTTCTTTTTTTAATGATGTTGAAGCTGCTTATGAAGATAAGGTAGAAGCAAAAAAGCTGCTAGAGTCTTACAAGGAATTCAAGTCTGTGGTTCCAAGCAAAAGTGAAGAAAAGCGCCTAGGTCGCGAATTTGAGACGGTTAGCGGTTATTCCTTCTATCATGCAGTTCAATTAGCAAAAGAAAAAAGAGAAGGGAAGATTTCTCTTGGAAACTAAATTTGAATTTGCCAAACAGATTGTGCAGGAAGCTGCTGCCTATATTTTGGCCCACATGAAAGAAGATTTGCAGGTTGAGTGCAAGTCTTCACCCACTGACTTAGTGACACGTTTGGACAAGGAGGTCCAGGAACTCTTGGTTGATCGGATCAAGTCCTCCTATCCTGAGGACTTGATTTGCGCGGAAGAGGGCTGTTTGCGTGCTGCGGTCGATCAAGGTTCTGTTTGGGTGATTGATCCCATTGACGGTACCAATAACTTTGTCGCTCAGCAGGAAGATTTTGCCGTGATGTTGGCTTATTTTGAGAATGGTGTGGGCAAATTTGGCATCATCTATGATGTTATGAAAGGTGATTGTTACCATGGTGGTGGTGCCTTTCCTCCTTGTCGCAATAATGAGCCCTTACCGCCTTTTAAAAAGAAGCCCCTCAGAGAATTCCTGGTTGCTGGTAACTCAGGTATGTTTGAAAGCAATGAGTGGGGCCTGGCGGATTTGGGGCGAGCAGCTTTGGGAGTCCGTGTCTACGGTAGTGCGGCCATTAGTTTTGCTAAGGTTTTATCGGGTCGTCTTCTGACTTATATTACCTACTTGCAGCCATGGGATTACGCTGCGGCCAGTATCCTAGGGGAAAGTCTGGGCTATCGACTTCTTACAGTATCAGGTGAGCCCGCTGATTTTAAAACGCGTCAGCCTGTCATGATGGTGCCAATCGAGATGCAAGAAGAGATTCAGTCTTATATCTACGAAAGGAAAGAGAACTAAATGCAATTTCCAGAAGGATTTGTTGAAAAATATGATGCGATATTAGAAGATGAGGCAAGAGATTTTCTTGCCTCTTTTAAGCAGGAAGCGGTTTCGGCTTTTCGGGTTAATCCCTTAAAAGAAAGTCAGCTATCGTTTGCTGATGCCATTCCTCGTACACCTTGGGGGCACTATGGAAAAGTTTCTGGGAAATCTCCAGAGCACGTTACGGGTCTCGTTTATTCACAAGAGCCTGCAGCCCAAATGGTGGCCCAGGTAGCTCAACCAAGTCCTGGCATGAAGGTCTTGGACTTGGCGGCAGCACCAGGTGGAAAATCCACTCAACTAGCAGCTTATCTGGCTAATCAAGGAGTCCTTGTTTCCAACGAAATTTCAAGCAAGCGTGCTAAGATTTTAGTGGAAAATATGGAGCGATTTGGAGCGACAAATGTTGTCGTGACCAATGAATCTGCTGACCGCTTAGCCAAGGTTTTTAAAGGTTACTTTGATGTGATTGTCCTTGATGCACCTTGCTCGGGTGAAGGGATGTTTCGTAAGCAGCCAGATGCCATGGATTATTGGAGTACCGATTATCCTTGCCAATGTGCTAGTCTCCAAAGAGAAATTTTAGAAGATGCAGTGACCATGCTTGCTGAAGGTGGTCGTTTGATCTATTCGACCTGTACTTGGTCACCTGAGGAAAATGAAGAGATCGTTCACTGGTTACTAGATACTTATGATTTTGAACTGCTTCCAGTCGAGCATGTGAACGGTATGGTAGCAGGAATTGGACTTCCTGAAACGGCGCGAATGTACCCTTACCATTTTAAGGGAGAAGGTCAGTTTGTTGCCCATTTGCAGTTTAAGGGAGAAAACCCAGCACCTAAATTCAAAGCCAGCAAGAGCAATCTCAGTCGTGAACAGCTGGCCTTGTGGCATGATTTTGCTCAAAAATACTTGCGGGTCAATCTAACTGGTATCTTGCAGACTTTTGGAGATCAGCTCTATCTCTTGCCAGAGATGCTACCTGATCTAGGGAAACTCAAAATTGCCCGAAATGGACTTCATCTGGGTACTTTTAAGAAGAAACGCTTCGAACCAAGCTTTGCTCTGGGATTAGCCTTAAAACCAAGTCAGGTGAAACAAAGGGTAGAAATCAAGGATGAGAACTTTGTAAAATATGTGGCTGGGGAGACAGTTCAGCTAGCTGAAAGTCTACCAAATGGCTGGTATCAAGTTGTGGTTCAAGGAAACGGTCTGGGCTTTGCCAAGGTAACTGGAAATGTTTTGAAAAATTATTATCCAAAAGGCCTCAGATTCAAGTGAAAAAGCTAGTCAAAGAATCTATTCTATGTTATATTGGAATTATGAGTTTTTTCTGATAGTCTTTTATTATTACTCATATTATACGATGGAATTGTCCGCCCCTAAGAATGTCTAAAAAATAAAGCGGGACAATCATTGATGATAATTGGATGATCAGGACAAACGGAAGAAATCAGAACATTTATCATTATGTTCAAGGAGAATAACAGTGAAAAAAAGAAAAAAGCTCGTCCTATCTCTTGCGACTCTTTTGGTGGCAGGTTCTCTAGCAGGATGTGCTAGCTGGATTGATCGTGGAGAATCCATGACAGCTGTTGGTTCAACAGCTCTTCAACCTCTTGTCGAAGCAGCAGCAGATGAATTTGGTTCTAGAAACATCGGAAAAACAGTCAATGTTCAAGGTGGTGGATCGGGTACAGGACTATCTCAAGTTCAGTCTGGAGCAGTAGACATCGGGAACTCTGACGTCTTTGCAGAGGAAAAAGATGGAATCGATGCTTCAGCTCTAGTAGACCACAAGGTTGCAGTGGCTGGTCTTGCAGTGATTGTAAACAAGGAAGTGACTGTCGAAAATCTCACAACCGAGCAACTTCGCAAAATCTTTACAGGTGAAGTGACCAACTGGAAAGAAGTTGGGGGCAAAGACCTGGCCATTTCAATCATCAACCGAGCAGCAAGTTCTGGTTCACGAGCGACGTTTGATACGGTGGTTATGAATGGCCAATCGGCAATGCAGAGCCAAGAACAGGATTCTAACGGGATGGTCAAGTCGATTGTATCCCAAACACCTGGAGCTATTTCTTACCTAGCCTTTGCCTATGTAGATGACTCCGTGAAAAGTATGAAACTGAATGGGTATGAGCCTACGTCTGAAAATGTAACGACTAACAATTGGCCTTTGTGGTCTTATGAACATATGTACACACTCGGTCAGCCAAACGAGTTAGCTGCTGAATTCCTGAATTTCGTCCTCTCAGATGAAGCCCAAAATGGAATTGTTAGGGGCATGGACTATATTTCCATCAATGAAATGAAAGTCCAAAAGGATGCTTCAGGTACCGTTACAGCAGTAGAAGGAGGTCAATAATGAATCAAGAAGAATTATCGAAAAAATTACTCTCTCCTTCAAAGAACTCTCGCCTTGAGAAGTTTGGTAAAGGTTTGACCTTCACTTGCCTTTCTTTGATTGTTATCATTGTGGCGATGATTTTGATTTTTGTAGCCCAAAAAGGCTTATCGACCTTCTTTGTCAATGGGGTCAACATTTTTGATTTCCTCTTTGGACAAACTTGGAATCCTTCAGGGAAACAATTTGGTGCCCTTCCGATGATTTTGGGTTCCTTTATTGTGACGATTTTATCTGCCCTCATCGCAACTCCCTTTGCTATTGGAGCAGCAGTTTTTATGACAGAAGTATCACCAAAGGGTGCAAAAATCTTGCAACCAGCCATTGAACTTCTCGTCGGTATTCCTTCAGTCGTCTATGGATTTATCGGTTTGCAAGTTGTGGTGCCTTTTGTTCGCAGCATCTTTGGTGGAACTGGTTTTGGGATCTTGTCAGGTATTTTCGTTCTCTTTGTCATGATCCTACCAACTGTAACCTTTATGACAACAGACAGCTTGCGTGCTGTTCCTCGGCATTACCGTGAAGCTAGTTTAGCCATGGGAGCCACTCGTTGGCAAACCATCTGGCGTGTGACCTTGAAAGCAGCACGTTCAGGTATTTTCACTGCGGTGGTTTTTGGGATGGCGCGTGCCTTCGGTGAAGCCCTTGCTATTCAGATGGTGGTCGGAAACTCAGCAGTTATCCCAACCTCGTTAACAACACCAGCTGCGACTTTGACTTCTGTTTTGACTATGGGTATTGGAAATACCGTCATGGGAACAGTTGATAATAACGTACTCTGGTCACTGGCCTTGGTATTGCTCTTGATGAGTTTGGCCTTTAACAGTGTGATTAAATTGATTACGAAAGAAAGAGGAAAGAAAAACTATGCACGCTAAGAAATTAGATAAACTTGCAACAGCTGTCCTCTATACCATCGCGGGTATCATCGTGGCCATCTTGGCATCCTTGATTCTCTATATCTTGGTGAGAGGGTTACCGCATATCTCTTGGTCCTTCTTGACTGGGAAATCCTCCTCTTATCAAGCAGGTGGGGGGATCGGGATTCAGCTCTACAATTCCTTCTTCCTTTTGGTCATTACCTTGATCATTTCTGTTCCCCTGTCTATGGGAGCTGGTGTTTTCCTCGCTGAGTATGCCCAAAAAGGACCTGTGACCAATTTTATTCGTACCTGTATTGAGATTTTGTCTTCTCTACCATCAGTCGTAGTTGGTCTCTTTGGTTACTTGATCTTTGTAGTCCAGTTTGAGTATGGATTTTCAATCATTTCAGGTGCCTTGGCCTTGACGGTCTTTAACCTCCCTCAGATGACTCGAAATGTTGAGGACAGTTTAAAACACGTTCACCATACACAACGTGAGGCTGGCTTAGCTCTTGGAATTTCTCGTTGGGAGACTGTGGTCCATGTCGTCATTCCAGAAGCCCTTCCAGGTATCGTAACGGGTGTTGTCTTGGCATCTGGCCGTATCTTTGGTGAGGCCGCCGCTCTTATCTATACGGCAGGACAATCCGCTCCCGCCCTTGACTGGTCTAACTGGAATATCCTCAGTGTTACCAGTCCTATCTCAATTTTCCGTCAAGCAGAAACCTTGGCTGTCCACATTTGGAAGGTCAACAGTGAAGGAACCATTCCTGATGCTACTATCGTATCAGCAGGTTCTGCCGCCGTGCTCCTCATCTTTATCTTGATTTTTAACTTTGGAGCACGCAAACTCGGAAGCTATTTACACAAGAAATTAACCGCTGCCTAAAGGAGAAGCCATGTCAAAATATAACTGGGATGAAAAGCATATCATCACCTTCCCTGAAGAAAAAGTGGCCCTCTCTACCAAGGATTTACATGTTTACTACGGTAAAAATGAATCCATCAAGGGCATCGATATGCAATTTGAAAGAAATAAAATAACAGCCTTGATTGGTCCTTCTGGATCAGGGAAATCTACTTATCTTCGCAGTCTCAATCGGATGAATGATACTATTGATATTGCCAAGGTCACAGGTCAAATCCTCTACCGAGGGATTGACGTTAATCGTCCAGAAATCAATGTCTATGAGATGCGCAAGCATATCGGAATGGTCTTCCAACGTCCAAATCCATTTGCCAAGTCTATTTACCGTAACATCACTTTTGCTCATGAACGTGCAGGTGTTAAGGACAAGAAAGTACTTGATGAAATTGTAGAAACCTCTCTCCGACAGGCTGCCCTTTGGGATCAGGTCAAAGATGACCTCCACAAATCAGCCTTGATGCTTTCTGGAGGTCAGCAACAACGTCTCTGTATCGCTCGCGCCATCTCTGTTAAGCCAGATATCCTCTTGATGGATGAACCGGCGTCAGCCTTGGATCCGATTGCGACAGCCCAACTGGAAGAAACCATGTTGGAATTGAAGAAAGACTTCACCATCATCATCGTTACCCACAGTATGCAACAGGCTGCGCGTGCAAGTGACTACACAGGATTTTTCTACCTGGGTGATTTGATTGAGTATGATAAGACATCCAATATTTTCCAAAATGCTAAGTTACAGTCAACCAATGACTATGTAACGGGACACTTTGGTTAGAAAGGAAGCAGTATGACAGAACCGATTTTGCAGGTTAAAGACCTGTCCGTTTATTACAATAAAAAGAAGGCTTTGAATAGTGTTTCCCTTTCTTTCCAACCTAAGGAAATAACAGCCTTGATTGGTCCTTCTGGATCAGGAAAGTCCACCCTGCTCAAAGCCATCAACCGCATGGGCGATCTAAATCCTGAGGTGACAACAACTGGAACAGTGATTTATAATGGCCACAATATCTACAGTCCCCGTACCGATACGGTTGAATTGCGTAAGGAAATCGGTATGGTCTTTCAACAGCCCAATCCTTTCCCTATGTCTATCTATGAAAATGTTGTCTACGGCCTACGTATCAATGGGGTCAGGGATAAACATGTTTTGGATGAAGCGGTGGAAAAAGCTTTGCAACGCGCTTCTATTTGGGATGAGGTCAAGGATCGCTTGCATGATTCAGCCATTGGTCTCTCAGGTGGACAACAACAACGTGTTTGTGTTGCTCGTGTCTTAGCAACCAGTCCCAAGATTATTCTCTTGGATGAACCAACTTCAGCTTTGGATCCTATCTCGGCTGGTAAGATTGAGGAAACCTTGTATGGTCTGAAAGATAAATACACCATGCTCTTGGTAACGCGTTCGATGCAACAGGCCTCTCGTATCTCTGATAAAACAGGATTTTTCCTAGATGGGGATTTGATCGAGTTTAACGATACTAAGAAAATGTTCCTAGACCCACAAAACAAGGAAACAGAAGATTATATTACAGGAAAATTTGGATAAGGAGTTGAATGATGTTACGATCTCAATTTGAAGAAGATTTGGAGAAATTGCACAACCAGTTCTATGCCATGGGACAAGAAGTGCTCTCACAAATCAATCGTACAGTGCGTGCCTTTGTCACACATGACCGTGATTTGGCAAAAGAAGTTATTGAGGAAGATGCAGAAGTAAATGGATATGAAGTGAAACTCGAAAAGAAATCATTTGAAATGATTGCACTTCAACAACCTGTTTCTCAAGACCTCCGTACTGTATTGACCGTTCTCAAGGCAGTATCGGACCTGGAACGTATGGGAGACCATGCGGTGTCAATCGCAAAAGCAACTATTCGTATGAAGGGGGAACAACGCATCCCTGCCGTTGAGGAAGAAATCAAAAAAATGGGGCGCGATGTGAAAAACTTCGTTGAATCTGCTCTCGAACTTTACCTGAATGGTTCTGTGGATCAAGCCTATGAAGTAGCGGCTATGGACGAAAAAATCAACCATTACTTTGATAGTATTCGTGATCTTACTACAGAGGAGATTAGGAAACATCCTGAAGCCATCGTTACAGGCCGTGATTACTTCCAGGTAATTTCCTTCTTGGAACGTATCGGAGACTACGCTAAAAATATCTGTGAATGGGTTGTTTACTTTGAAACAGGGAAGATTGTCGAACTATAAGAAACGGTTTAAATATACAGAATAAAAGGCTGATTGTGATAAATCAGTCTTCTTTTTATGAAAAGAATTGTTTTGCAGTCAAAATCTCTAAAAGGGTTGACAACTATTTTTAAAAGAGTTATAATTATTCAGAAATAATAGAAAGGTCGTTTATTTATGAAATTTAAGAAATGGATATTAGTTGTGTGTAGCATGCTGACCAGCATGGTTTTGGTAGCTTGCCAGTCAGGAACGGATAATTCCCAGTCAGCTGTGGACGCTATTAAACAAAAAGGGAAGCTAGTTGTTGCGACCAGCCCAGACTATGCACCTTTTGAATTCCAATCCTTGGTAGATGGTAAAAACCAAGTGGTTGGGGCAGATATTGATATGGCTCAAGCGATTGCGGATGAGCTTGGGGTTAAACTTGAAATCTCTAGCATGAGTTTTGACAATGTTTTGACCAGCCTTCAAACTGGAAAGGCTGACTTAGCCATTGCAGGAATTAGTGCTACAGATGAGAGAAAGGAAGTCTTTGACTTTTCAATCCCTTACTATGAAAACAAGATGAGTTTCTTGGTTAGAAAAGCCGATTTAGACAAGTACAAGGATCTTTCAAGCCTCGCAAGTGCGAATATCGCAGCTCAAAAGGGAACCGTTCCAGAAACTATGGTGAAGGAACAATTGCCAAATGCCCAGTTGACATCCTTGACCAATATGGGGGAAGCAGTTAATGAATTGCAGGCTGGAAAAGTGGATGCTGTTCATATGGATGAACCAGTTGCTCTTAGCTACGCAGGTAAAAACTCTGATCTTGCCGTTGCAACTGTTAATTTGACGATGAAAGATGGCGAAGCCAATGCCGTTGCTATCAAGAAGGATCAATCAGACTTGAAAGCAGTAGTAGATAAGGTTATCCAAAAACTGAAAGATGATGGAACTTATCAAACCTATCTAGAAAAAGCAGCGAAACTAACAGAAGTTGAACAATAAGAAAAAGCAGAGTTGGAGTTTAATCCAATTCTGCTTTTATGTATTGTAATAGCGCTTCTAGATTTTCGAGAGAGACTTTGGCAAACTGATAAGGACAGGCTTCCAAATAAGCCTCTTCAAAGAAGTCTAGTTTGAGTGAGCTATGCTTTAAACTGGCAATTTTAGGATAGGATCTCAAATCAAGCAGAAGACCATCATGTAGAGGATAGTAGGATAAGGGGCAGGTGTTTTTTTCAAGTATTTCCTTTATCCGAGTCTGATAGTTCTCTTGAAGGGTCAGTCGAGCCAGTCGATTTTTTTCAAATAACTGACTATCGATGTAAAGAGAGAGAGCCTTTTGCATGATCAGGTTGCTGTCATAGTCTAGGATATTTTTGTAGGAAACAAAGGTCTCTTTTAGGGCATTTGGGAGAATGAGAGCGGTGATACGAAGGGCTGGAAAGAGGCTGGTTGAAAAGGATTTGATGTAAATGACCAGATCCTCGGTATCCAGATAGTGGAAGGTCTGACCTTTCTTTGGGTCCAAGTCACCAAGATAGTCATCCTCTACGATGTAAACACCATACTGGTTTGCTAGATCCAGAATAGCCCTTTTTTCCTGATCAGAATAGGAATGACCTAGAGGATAGTGGAAGCGAGGAATAGTGTAGAAAAACTTGATTTTCCCAGATTTGAACTGTTCTTCCAGTTCTTCAAGGTCAATGCCATCAATACGGCGTTCAATGGTCTGGTAGGCTAATCCTTGAGCGACCAAGAGGCGATTCATTCGGTGGTAGGTCGGTTGTTCGACCAAAATCTCCTCTCCCTCGCTCGGAAAGTCAATCTGAGAAAGGATAAAGAGAGCTTGCTGGGTACCGGATGTTAGAACCAGTTGGTCGGGTTTGCAGTAGAGGGCTTGGTTGAAAAGAAGTTGATGGACAGATTGTCTCAGTTCCTCAAGACCTTCTTGGTTGTCATAGTAGTTGAAGAGGTAGTTTTCTCTTCCAATCAGTGTTTCATTGACGCAGAGTCTGAAATCGTCATAAGCATTGGCATGTTCATCAGTGACTTCGATTTCCAAGTCCTGATGCTGCCCCTGTTCCAGAACATAATAGCCACTTTGGGGTTTGGCATAGAGGTATTGTTCATGGCGTAATTCTAGCAGGGCTCGTTGGACAGTGTCCTTGCTACAGTGGAAGTCTTGGCTCAGTTGACGGATAGAGGGAAGCCGGCTACCTGTTGGGAATTTTCCCGATTCGATACCCTTTTTGAGAAAGGAAACGACTGCTTGGTATTTACTTTCTTTCTTCATTCCAGACCTCCCTTGATTTTGTTACATTGTACCTTTTTTTTGCCTCCTTTGCAATGGGAAAAGCATTTCTCCCTTTCACATCTAGGAGCAAATGTGGTATACTTAGAAAGTATGATGATTCATTGAATAAAAGATAAGAAAGAGAATGGATAGAAAAGTGCAGGAACCAGTTAAATTATTTCAATACAATACTTTAGGTGCCCTAATGGCAGGTCTCTATGGTGGAACCATGACAGTAGGAGAATTGTTGGAACATGGTGACCTCGGCTTGGGAACATTGGATTCGATTGATGGGGAGTTGATTGTCCTTGATGGCAAGGCTTATCAAGCCAAAGGTTCAGGGGAGCAACCTGAAATTGTAGAAGTTGCACCTGATGCCCTTATCCCTTATGCGGCAGTGGTTCCTCATCAGGCGGAAGTGATTTTTCGACAACGCTTTGAGATGACGGACAAGGAATTGGAAAAACGAATTGAGTCCTACTATGATGGGGAAAATCTTTTTCGTTCCATCAAGATTCATGGCGAATTTTCACAAATGCACGTACGGATGATTCCCAAATCCACACCTGATACCAAATTTGCTGATGTCGCGACTCACCAACCTGAATATAGCCGTGAAAATGTATCGGGAACCATTGTTGGATTTTGGACACCGGAGATTTTCCATGGAGTGAGTGTTGCAGGCTACCATTTGCATTTTATCTCTGATGATTTGACCTTTGGTGGGCATGTGATGGACTTTGTTATCAAAGAAGGAATGATTGAGGTTGGAGCAGTCGACCAGTTGGACCAACGTTTTCCAGTCCAAGATCGTCAGTATTTATTTGCCAAATTTAATGTTGACGAGATGAAGAAAGATATTGATAAGTCAGAATAGGAGAAAAAGATGACAGTACATATTATCCTTACCATGATCGCTTTAGTTCTCATTCTAGTAGGTGGAACTTGGTATGCCAAAAAACGGTTTAAAATCTCTCTTGCAGTGATGGGCTTGGGGGCAATCGCATTTTTTGTTTCTTCTCAAGTGTTAGAGAAGATGGTTCACCTTCTGGTACTCCATCCGCAAAAAGATGGAACCATTCCGCTCATGCAGGAGCAGCCTCTCTTATACGTCCTTTATGGGATTGCCATGGCTGCCCTCTTTGAGGAAACAGCTCGTCTTGTCTTTTTTAAATGGTTGGAGAAAAAGAGAAAGCTAGAAGATCGAGATGTTTTGGCTTATGGTTTGGGACATGGGGGCTTGGAGATGCTCTACCTCGGAATGGGAAGCTTGATTAGCCTTTTGATCCTCTTTTCACTAGTACAGTCATCAAATACTGATGCGGCGAATCTTCTTACAAAGACGACACTCGAAACGGTTCAGTCTCTATCAGCATGGCAGATCTATCTACTAGGAGTTGAGCGTGTCCTTGCTCTGGTTCTCCAAATGAGCCTTACTGTCTGGGTCTATCAAAGTGTCCGTCAAAAGAAATGGATTTATCTCGTTGCTGCCTATGGATTACATGCCTTGTTCGACTTAGCTCCAGCTCTATCTCAAGTGGGCTGGATTGCAAATCCACTTCTAGTGGAGGGCATTCTTCTTGTAGAAGTACTTGCCTTTGTCTGGCTTACAAAATCTACATTTTGGAAAAAATCATCATAAAAAGAGGTTCACCTCTTTTTTTATGCAATGCTTTGATACTTCCATTTTTCGGTTCGTCAAAAGCCTTTAAAAATGGTATAATGAAATGACTTTACAAAAGGATGAGAGATATGACATTAGTAACTAAAATACAAGAACAATTAGAAGGAATTGATATTCGTTTCAAGGAACCCTTGAAGACCTATACCTATACCAAGGTCGGAGGTCGAGCGGATTATCTGGTTTTGCCACGCAATCGCTATGAGATGGCGCGTGTCGTTCAATTTGCCAATCAAGAGAATATTCCTTGTATGGTGCTAGGAAATGCCAGCAATATTATCGTTCGTGACGGTGGAATTCGTGGATTTGTCATCTTGTGTGACAAGCTCAATAACGTTTCAGTTGATGGTTATACCATTGAAGCGGAAGCTGGGGCCAACTTGATTGAAACGACACGTATTGCCCTTCGTCATAGTTTGACTGGTTTCGAGTTTGCCTGTGGCATTCCAGGGAGCGTCGGTGGAGCAGTCTTTATGAATGCGGGTGCCTATGGAGGAGAGATTGCTCATATCTTGCAGTCTTGTCAAGTTTTGACCAAGGGAGGGGAAATCGAGACCTTATCTGCCAAGGAATTGGCTTTTGGTTACCGTCATTCAGCTGTTCAAGATTCTGGAGCTGTTGTTTTGTCAGCTAAATTTGCCCTAGCTCCAGGAAATCATCAGGTTATCAAGCAGGAAATGGATCGCTTGACTCACCTTCGTGAACTCAAACAGCCTTTAGAGTACCCATCTTGTGGTTCGGTCTTTAAGCGTCCTGTTGGTCATTTTGCAGGTCAGTTAATTTCAGAAGCTGGATTGAAAGGCTATCGTATCGGTGGTGTTGAAGTATCTGAAAAGCATGCCGGTTTTATGATCAATGTTGCTGACGGAACGGCGAAAGACTATGAGGACTTGATACAATCTGTTATTGAAAAAGTCAAGGAACACTCAGGTGTTACCCTTGAGAGGGAAGTCCGTATTTTGGGTGAGAAAGAATAAGGTTTGGGCAGAAAAGTTGCTGCTATAACCATTGTAAGGGGGTGAAAGCCTATCGTTAGTGAAGATGTATGTAGGCAGTTCAATCTCCTACACGAGGTAGTAGCGGCCTGACAGAGCCAGGATCTGTTAATTTATGAAAAAGAAGGAATTTATGACAATTGAAAAAACCAATTATTGAATTCAAAAACGTCTCTAAAGTTTTTGAAGACAGCAACACCAAGGTTCTCAAAGACATTAACTTTGAGTTGGAAGAGGGAAAGTTCTATACCCTACTAGGCGCATCTGGTTCAGGAAAATCAACCATTCTAAACATCATTGCAGGTTTACTGGATGCGACAACAGGAGATATTTTGCTGGATGGGGTACGGATCAACGACATCCCAACCAACAAGCGAGATGTCCATACGGTCTTCCAATCCTATGCCTTGTTTCCACATATGAATGTGTTTGAAAATGTTGCCTTTCCGCTCCGCTTGCGTAAAATCGACAAGAAAGAAATTGAGCAACGTGTAGCAGAAGTTCTCAAGATGGTTCAGTTGGAAGGTTATGAAAAACGTTCCATCCGTAAACTCTCTGGAGGACAACGTCAGCGTGTGGCCATTGCCCGTGCCATTATCAACCAGCCCCGTGTGGTCTTGTTGGATGAGCCTTTGTCAGCGCTGGACTTGAAATTGCGGACAGACATGCAGTACGAACTGCGTGAATTGCAACAACGATTGGGAATTACCTTTGTCTTTGTCACTCACGATCAGGAAGAAGCTCTCGCCATGAGTGACTGGATTTTCGTTATGAACGATGGTGAGATTGTTCAGTCTGGAACGCCAGTGGACATCTACGATGAGCCAATCAACCACTTTGTTGCCACCTTTATCGGCGAGTCCAACATTTTGCCAGGAACCATGATTGAGGACTACTTGGTTGAGTTTAACGGAAAACGCTTTGAAGCGGTCGATGGTGGGATGAAGCCAAATGAGCCTGTTGAGGTTGTCATTCGTCCAGAGGACTTGCGCATTACCCTTCCTGAGGAAGGCAAGCTCCAAGTTAAGGTGGATACTCAGCTTTTCCGTGGGGTTCATTACGAGATTATCGCCTATGACGAGCTCGGAAATGAATGGATGATTCACTCAACTCGTAAGGCCATCGTTGGTGAGGAAATCGGTCTGGACTTTGAACCAGAAGACATTCACATCATGCGTCTCAATGAAACAGAAGAAGAGTTCGATGCTCGTATCGAAGAATACGTTGAAATCGAAGAGCAAGAAGCAGGTCTGATTAACGCAATCGAGGAGGAAAGAGATGAAGAAAACAACCTCTAAACTCTTTGTAGTGCCCTACATGCTTTGGATTGCCCTCTTTGTCCTCGCACCCTTGGTCTTGATTTTTGGACAATCTTTTTTCAACATTGAAGGGCAGTTTAGTTTAGAAAACTATAAGTCTTACTTTGCGTCACAAAACTTGACCTATCTTAAAATGAGTTTTAACTCAGTGCTCTATGCAGGGATTGTGACCCTAGTGACGCTACTCATCAGTTATCCAACAGCCCTCTTTTTGACTCGTCTTAAGCACCGTCAGCTCTGGCTCATGCTGATTATCTTGCCGACATGGATTAATTTGCTCCTTAAGGCCTATGCATTTATCGGGATTTTTGGTCAAAATGGCTCCATTAACCAATTCTTGGAATTTATCGGAATCGGTTCGCAGCAGTTGCTCTTTACGGATTTCTCCTTTATTTTTGTCGCAAGCTACATCGAGCTTCCATTTATGATTTTGCCGATCTTCAATGTCTTGGACGATATGGACAACAATCTCATCAATGCCAGCTATGACCTCGGTGCGACCAAGTGGGAAACTTTCCGCCACGTTATCTTCCCTCTATCAATGAATGGAGTGAGAAGTGGTGTTCAATCAGTCTTTATCCCAAGTTTGAGTCTCTTCATGCTGACCCGTTTGATTGGGGGGAACCGAGTGATTACTTTGGGGACTGCCATCGAGCAGAACTTCCTGACCAATGACAACTACGGTATGGGTTCCACCATCGGTGTGATCCTCATCCTGACCATGTTTCTCACCATGTGGGTGACCAAGGAAAGGAGAGAACGATGAAAAAATTTGCTAATCTCTACCTAGCCTTTGTCTTCATCATCCTATATTTGCCAATCTTTTACTTGATTGGCTATGCCTTTAATGCTGGTGATGATATGAACAGCTTTACTGGTTTTAGCTTGAGCCATTTTCAAACCATGTTTGGTGATGGTCGTCTCATGTTGATCCTCACCCAAACCTTTTTCTTGGCCTTTCTATCTGCCTTGATTGCGACCGTTATTGGAACTTTTGGAGCCATCTACATCTACCAGTCTCGTAAGAAATACCAAGAAGCCTTTCTATCACTCAATAATATCCTCATGGTTGCGCCAGACGTTATGATTGGTGCCAGCTTCTTGATTCTTTTTACCCAGCTTAAGTTTTCACTTGGATTTTTGACGGTTCTATCTAGTCACGTGGCCTTCTCCATCCCAATCGTGGTCTTGATGGTCTTGCCTCGTCTCAAGGAAATGAATGATGATATGATTCACGCGGCTTATGACCTTGGTGCCAGCCAATTTCAAATGTTCAAAGAAATCATGCTTCCGTACCTGACACCGTCTATCATTGCAGGTTATTTCATGGCCTTTACCTACTCGCTGGATGACTTTGCCGTGACCTTCTTTGTAACGGGAAATGGCTTTTCAACCCTGTCAGTCGAGATCTACTCTCGTGCTCGGAAGGGAATTTCGTTAGAGATCAATGCCTTGTCTGCCCTTGTCTTTCTCTTTAGTATTATCCTAGTGGTTGGATATTACTTTATCTCACGTGAGAAGGAGGAGCAAGCATGAAAAAACTCTATTCATTTTTAGCAGGAATTGTAGCGATTATCCTTGTCTTGTGGGGAATTGCGACTCATCTAGATAGTAAAATCAATAGCCGAGATAGTCAGAAATTGGTTATTTACAACTGGGGGGACTATATCGATCCAGAACTCTTGGAGCAATTCACAGAAGAAACAGGTATTCAAGTCCAGTATGAGACCTTTGACTCCAACGAAGCCATGTATACCAAAATCAAGCAGGGTGGAACAACCTACGATATTGCCATCCCGAGTGAGTACATGATTAATAAGATGAAGGACGAAGACCTCTTGGTACCACTCGATTATTCAAAAATTGAAGGAATCGAAAATATCGGACCTGAGTTCCTCAACCAGTCTTTTGACCCGGGAAATAAATTCTCCATTCCTTATTTCTGGGGAACCTTGGGAATTGTCTACAATGAAACCATGGTAGATGAGGCGCCTGAGCATTGGGATGACCTCTGGAAGCCAGAATATAAGGATTCCATCATGCTTTTTGATGGGGCGCGTGAGGTGCTGGGACTCGGGCTTAACTCACTTGGTTACAGCCTCAACTCAAAGGATCCTCAGCAGTTGGAAGAGACAGTAGATAAACTCTACAAACTGACTCCAAATATCAAGGCCATTGTAGCCGACGAGATGAAGGGTTACATGATTCAGAACAACGCGGCCATCGGTGTGACCTTCTCAGGAGAAGTCAGCCAGATGTTGGAGAAAAATCCTAACCTCAAATATGTCGTTCCGACTGAGGCCAGCAATCTCTGGTTTGATAACATGGTCATTCCCAAAACCGTGAAAAACCAAGATGCAGCCTATGCCTTTATCAACTTTATGTTGAAACCCGAAAATGCTCTTAAAAATGCAGAATATGTCGGCTATGCAACACCAAATAACACGGCTAAGGAACTGCTCCCAGAGGAGACCAAAGAAGACAAGTCCTTCTATCCAGATGCGGATACTATGAAACACCTAGAAGTTTATGAAAAATTTGACCATAAATGGACAGGAAAATACAGCGACCTCTTCCTCCAGTTTAAAATGTATAGGAAGTAGGAGTTATCCATCATGAAACGAATCAGTTAAGCTGGTTCGTTTTTTTGGTTTCTTAAAAAATTTATATTTGTAGTTGACAAAAGCAATTTTAGTGATAGAATAGTATCCTTTATACATTTAGGAGGAATAAAAAGATATGTGATTTATTTGGTATTCAGAAATGAAAACTCTTACAAAATATGGTATACTAATAGTAGTTTCCAATAGGTTATATCTAGTGCTTGTTATAGGTTTACATACAAGATATGGGGTATAGATACCTATCTACCTCGAGAGGGGACGGAAACCCTACGATGTTTATTTTGTGTGGTGTCAGGTTAATGATGTATAGATACCTATCTACCTCGGGAGGGGCCGGAATTGGGACAAGGTACACGGCTTTAGTTGCTTTCTTTTGCTTGTATAGATACCTATCTACCTCGCGAGAGGCAGGAAACTCATAAGCGTACTTGTACGCACCACCAATCGAACGATCTGTATAGCTCCCAATATACCTCCGCGAGGGGCCGGAAACTTTTAGGCACGTAAGTACGACAAAAAAGGCTCCCATCAGTATAGATACCTATCTACCTCGAGAGGGGCCGGAAACTTTTGGCCAAAATAATAAAATGAACACAGAGTATAGCCCCCTATCAACCTCGCGAGGGGCCGGAAACATATCAGATTCACTACTACCGATAATGCGCTCATAGAGGTTTGGTATAGCTACCTATCTACCTCGAGAGGGGCCGGAAACGGGTAGCGCATTGGTGCAAGAGTTCCTTCAGGTAAAGCGTATAAGAACCTATCTACCTCGAGAGGGGACGGAAACTTAAGTCCTCCAAATGTTCTATTTTTGCCAAAACGGTATAGATACCTATCTACCTCGCGAGGGGCCGGAAACATAAAGCTTTGCGCTTATTGAAATAGTTGCATTTTGTATAGATACCTATCTACCTCGAGAGGGGCCGGAAACATTATTTTGGCCAAAATAATATGAACACTGAGTATAGCCCCCTATTTACCTCGGGAGGGGCCGGAAACAATAGTGCAACTGCAGTAACAATAGTTCCTACGGCGTATAGATACCTATCTACCTCGAGAGGGGCCGGAAACACGTCCACATAAACGATTGCTGACTGCGCTCTACCGTATAGCTCCCTATCAACCTCGAGAGGGGACGGAAACCCTACGATGTTTATTTTGTGTGGTGTCAGGTTAATGATGTATAGATACCTATCTACCTCGAGAGGGGCCGGAAACCTTACTCCATCTCCTTGTGTAGGCATACCAATTGTTACACGTATAGCTACCTATCTACCTCGCGAGGGGCCGGAAACAAACTACCTACTAGATAACCTAGCAATACACAAGCTCCAAAGAGTATAGCTCCCTATCTACCTCGGGAGGGGCCGGAAGCTGCTCCACTTGTGCAGACAAACATGGGTTGATATAACGTATAGCTACCTATCTATCTCGCGAGGGGCCGGAAACTCCTCAGCTGTCACCCTAACCTTGTTTATAAGCCCGTATAGCTCCCTATCTACCTCGCGAGGGGCCGGAAACACTCCGCCTTCATAACGATTGTCATAAACTGGAACAAGTATAGTTACCTATCTACCTCGCGAGGGGCCGGAAACGTGTCAATTTCCTTCTGTTTTACAGATTCGTTCTTGATTGGTACCTCGCGAGAGGTCGGAAACTTTGGATAATCACCTGTATGTTTCAATCCAGCTTTTTCCGGTATAGATACCTATCTACCTCGGGAGGGGCCGGAAACTGTATTCCGATTTCTTTTGCTAAACGATAGGCTGAGTATAGCCACCTATCTACCTTGCGAGGGGCCGGAAACTGATTGTATGTGCAATACTGATGTGTCTTGATGGCTATTTACCTCGCGAGAGGCCGGAAACTCAGCCACAAACTGCGGTACTTTGACTTTCTGCGGTTCTTGTATAAATACCACCTACTTCGATAGTGGCCGAAAACACGTCAGTTGTGTAGACAGTCTCACCGTCTTTATCCGTAGAACACCCTATTCACCTCGAAAGGGGCCGGAAACTTCATCAAAATCATATTTAGATATAATTCATTGTATAAGAACCTATCCACCTCGAGAGGGGACGGAAACGCATAAATTGAGACATCAATATTCTTTTCTAAACCTAAGGTATAAGACCCTATCTACCTCGAGAGGGGCCGGAAACAATCAATTCCTGATTATTCATCTTCCAACTCCTTTTATAGCTACCTATCTACCTCGCGAGGGGCCGGAAACTTGATATCCATTTTCTAATAACACCTTTCTAAATTCGTATAAGAACCTATCCACCTCGAGAGGGGCCGGAAACTAGAAGTCAGCGTCAAATGTTCCTTTTACTCCAAGTATAGATACCTATCTACCTCGAGAGGGGCCGGAAACGAACTTGAAGAAGAGCTTTGTGATGGAGCTTTAGGTGGTATATCTACCTATCTACCTCGCGAGGGGTCGGAAACTTGATATCCATTTTCTAATAACACCTTTCTAAATTCGTATAAGAACCTATCCACCTCGAGAGGGGCCGGAAACGCATTTACTGCGTTCTTAGCCAAAATCTCTACGATTGTAGTGAAACCTATTTACCTCGAAAGGGGCCGAAAACGTTACGTTTGCAGTTACATTTTGAGGTGCAGATTCAGTATAGATACCTATCTACCTCGCGAGGGGCCGGAAACATATCCCCCTCAAAGATTTCCTTTCCGTTTTTATCCAGTATAGATATCTACTCACCTCGAGAGGGGACAGTTTCATAAGGGAAAAGGATTCTAAAAGTAAAAGAAAAAAGCGCTCATGAGAAACCAAAAGCGCAATTGTATCAATAAAGGAGGCATATGAAACGCATCGAACTATCATTTAAGCGGATTGACCAATCACCGAGCGACCTATCGACAAAATTCCAAGGTTTTCTTATGGAAAATCTAGAACCAGACTATGTGACTTGGCTACATGAGCAGGAAACCAACCCCTACTCACTAAAAATCATCCATCAAAAGGACAAGACCCTATGGTCCCTTCATCTCCTGACGGATGAGGCTGTCAAGCAAATTTTGCCTGTTCTCTTGGAGCTCAAGAAAGTAGAACTTCATGATTTTCCGACTCTCATGGTTGAGTCTCTGTCCATGCAAGATCTCAGTTCGGAGCAACTCTTTGAGTTTTTTAATGAAAACCAAGATCGGTCACTTTACACCATTCAGTTTCAAACTCCGACAGGATTTCGCTCCCAGGGAGAGTGCGTGCTCTTTCCGACCATGCGTCTCATCTTTCAGAGTTTGATGATGAAGTATGCACGTCTGGTCGAGAATCGTCAGGAAATCGAAGAGGAAACCTTGGACTACTTGGTCAAGCATAGTAGAATTACCAGCTATCGATTGGAGTCCAGCTATTTTAAAGTCCATGGCAAAAAAATCCCTGGTTTCAGGGGGAGACTGACCTTTAAGATTACAGGTCCAAATACCTTGAAAGCATATGCTAATATGCTTCTAAAATTTGGGGAGTATTCAGGTCTCGGTATGAAAACTAGCTTAGGGATGGGAGGTTTAGAACTTGAAGAAAGAAAAGATTGATTTAGTTTATGGATCGCTTCTGCACGCTATCGGCAAGGTGATTCAAGGTTCCAGGTATGATGAGAAAGACCTAGGTACCATTGGATCCAAATGGTTTAGACGCTTTTCGGACAATGAAAAAATAGCCCAGCAGATAGCCATGGCGACTTCTAGTGATTTGTCGACGGACTTAGCTCCTGATAGTTTGGTCTATATCACGTCAGCTGCTGCAAAGATTGCTTCAGGACTAAAAGGGACAGCAAGAATTCATCAAGGAAAAGAAGATTTCCTAAGCAAACAATCGGATATCTTCAATGTATTTTCAGATAGCCCTAGTCAGCGTTATCTTGATGCACGACCATTAGAGCTTGGTGGGGAACCAAACTATGCTAAGGGAACGAGTGAGCCGTCTAACCAGTCAGATTATGACTTGATAGTAGAGACCTTAGAAAAAGAGTTTGAGAGATTGGACTTTAGCCAATCTGAGATAGATGCCCTTTTGAATCTCCTTGAGTCTACTCTTTCCTATGTACCTGTTTCGACAAGAACCAAGGAATTATCGGATCTTTCCCTAGCAACCTACAGTCGTCTGACAGCTGGCTTTGCCCTAGCTATAGAGGACTATTTAGCTGATAAGAATTGTCGTGATTATGAGAAGGTATTGGGGAAAGATTTAGAAGCTTTTTATAGCGAGAAGGCCTTTTTATTAGCAAGCTTTGACCTGTCAGGTATTCAGGACTTTATCTACAATATTGCAACAGCTGGTGCAGCCAAGCAACTAAAAGCACGTTCCTTGTATCTAGATTTTATGGGGGAACATATCGCTGACAGCTTACTGGAGAAGTTAGAGTTGACAAGGGCTAATCTCCTCTACGTCGGTGGAGGACACGCCTACTTTATCCTTCCAAACACCGAAAAAACTAGAGAGATCTTGGCTAGCTTTGAAGCAGAATTCAATCAGTTTTTGGTCAAGCATTTCCAGACAGGTTTGTTCGTAGCATTTGGTTGGAGTCAATTTTCAGCCAATGATATGACAACGACACTGGCCGACTATCGAAAAGTCTATCAAACAACTAGTCGGATGATTTCCCAAAAGAAAATTTCTCGTTACAATGCCAAAACTCTCCTTGAACTCAACCAAGGAGGAAAAAGCTCCCAGAAAGAATGTGCAATTTGTCACTCAGTCGAAAAGCTTACCAAGTATAAAGATCAAGAGGTCTGCCATATCTGTGCAGGGATGTATCGCTTTGCCAAGGAAATACAAGAAAACTACTATATTGTGACAAAAGAAAAAGGCCTGCCGATAGGTCCGGGAGCCTATATTAGTGGTATTTCAAAAGCCGACCTTGCCAATGAAGAGTGGGACCGTATTTATGTAAAGAATAGCTATAGTACAGATATCCTAAAAGCAACCCATGTCTTTGTCGGAGATTACAAGTATGATGAGATTTACGAGTACGCCAAATTATCTCAGGATAGTGAAACTGGACAAGGGATTAAGCGATTAGCAGTTGTTCGACTAGATGTGGATGATCTAGGAGCAGCCTTTATGGCTGGGTTCTCCTATCAAGATGGTGGCAAGTATAATACTCTGGCACGGTCAGCGACCTTCTCTAGAAGTATGAGTCTCTTCTTTAAGGTCTATATCAACCAGTTTGCAAGAGAGAAAAAACTATCGATCATCTATGCCGGTGGAGATGATGTATTTGCTATCGGTTCCTGGCAGGATATTATTGAGTTTACTATTTGTCTCCGACAAAACTTTATCAAGTGGACAAATGGCAAATTAACCCTATCAGCAGGAATCGGCCTCTTTCCAGATAAAACTCCAGTTAGCCTCATGGCTGAAGAAACTGGCAAGCTAGAAGGAGCAGCAAAGGATAACGACAAGGATAGTATCTCCCTTTTTGAAAAAAATTATACCTTGAAGTTCGACCAATTTATTGACAATGTCTATAATGGGAAACTGAAGAGCATTCGTTACTACTTTAATATTCAAGATGAGCGAGGAAAGAGTTTTGTATATAGACTTATTGAGCTCCTTCACAACTACGATCGTATGAATATTGCTCGATTAGCCTATTATTTGACCCGCTTAGAAGATCAAACTTCTAAGGATAAAAAAGAAGAGTTTAAAGAGTTTAAAGATTTATTCTTTTCTTGGTATACAGGTAGCGAAATTGAACGTAAGGAAGCAGAAATGGCTTTACTTCTATATATTTATGAGATTAGAAAGGATTCATAGATGGCAATTTTAACAGATGATAATTACGTAGATAAGGCAGAAAATGTTATTAAATCATTGAGCCGCAACACTAGAGATTCTAGGAACCCTGAAGCATTCCTTTTAACAACTAGCAAAATTAGAAACCTACTAAGCTTGACGAGTACCCTCTTTGATGAAAGTAAGGTTAGAGAGTATAAGGATTTAGCTGACAAAATTGCTTATTTGAGAGTGCAGTTTGTTTATCAATCGGGCCGAGAAACTGCGGTTAAAGACTTGGTTAAAAAGGCTGAAATTCTAGACATTCTAAAAGAAATAAACAATAAGGAAAGTCTCCAACGTTTTTGTCGCTATATGGAAGCACTAGTAGCTTATTTCAAATTTTATGGAGGAAAAGATTAATGGCATTTGCAAAAATTAAAGTAACAGCACAAATCCGTCTAGAAACAGGACTTCATATTGGGACAAGCAATGCTTTTGCAGCGATTGGTGCTACGGACTCACCTGTGATTAAAGATCCAATAACTAACTTACCCATTATTCCAGGATCTAGTATCAAAGGGAAAATGCGTACCCTTCTTTCAAAAGTTCATAATGAACGACTAGCTAAGAAACCAGGAGAAGATGGAGAAATTCTAAGTCGACTCTTTGGGAACAGTTCTGATAATCGCTATAAAATGGGACGACTCATTTTTAGAGATGCTTTCTTAATCAATAAGGACAAGTTAGATTCATTAGGGGTCAAGAGTTATACTGAAGTTAAGTTTGAAAATACTATTGACCGTATCACTGCTGAAGCAAATCCAAGACAAATTGAACGTGCTATCCGAGACAGTATCTTTGGATTTGAGTTGATCTATGAGGTGACAGACAAGAGTCAAGCTCAAGTAGAAGAAGACTTCAAAGTAATTCTTGATGGATTAAAGCTGTTGGAACTTGATTATTTAGGTGGTTCAGGTTCTCGTGGTTATGGTAAAGTTGTTTTTGAGAACCTTAAAGCAAATACAGTTTTCGGAAACTATGATGTTAGTAGATTGAATGAACTTTTAACTACGGAGGTCTAATATGACCTATAAAATGTATATTATGAACTTCCATACTGCTCACTTCGGAGCAGGAACTCTGGATAGTTCTAAAATGACTTTTGCAGCGGACAGATTGTTTTCAGCCTTAGCTATTGAAGCAAAAAAAATGGGTAAAATGGAGGAATTTGTATCATTAGCAGTTCAAGATGAATTTGTTTTGACTGACGCCTTTCCTTATCAGTCAGGTCCATTTTTACCTAAGCCGATAGGATTTCCAAAGTTTGATCAGCCTGACTTAACAACGGATGTCAAAGAAGTAAGACGTCAAGCGAAAATGGCGAAGAAACTTCAGTTTATACCCTTGGATAAATTTGATTCTTATGTAAAAGGAACGCTTTTTGAAGACGCAGAGCATGCACAAACAAACATCGTCACTAAAAACCAACCTCACGTTGATGGGAATCTTTTTCAAGTGTCTACCGTTAGATTTAGAGATGATTCTTCTCTTTACGTGATTGCAAACGAATCTGACCTCTTGAATGAACTCATGACCAGCTTGCAGTATACAGGAATTGGTGGCAAACGTTCCAGCGGTTATGGACTGTTTGATTTAACCATTACAGACATACCTGTTGCCCTTAAAAATCGTCTTACTAAGGTCCATCAAGGACCTGTCATGACCTTGACGACTTCTCTACCAATTGAAAAGGAACTTGAATATGCTATGGAAACTGGTTCCTATTTACTAAGTAAATCAAGTGGTTTTGCTTTTAGTACAGAAACTAATGAAAATTACCGTAAGCAGGATTTATATAAGTTTGCTTCTGGATCTACTTTCTCTGAAACCTTTACAGGACAGATTGTGGATGTAAGACCTCTTGATTTCCCACATGAAGTATTAAACTATTCTAAACCACTATTTTTCAAGATGGAGGGAGAAAGATGAAAACAGAATATAAAACCTTTCAATTCAGACTCCTAGCTATGGCCCCTATTCATATTGGGAATGGTGAAAAATATACTTCTCGAGAATTTATCTATGAAAATGGGTACTTTTATTTCCCTGATATGGGTAAGTTTTATAATCGCATGGTGGAGAAAGGTTACAATCAAAAGTTTGAGCGCTTCTTACAGGAGACAAAGCCAAACGCCAGAAATAATCGCTTGATTTCCTTCTTGGATGATAACCGGATATCTAATCGTGATTTCGGTGGTTACCGGATTGTTGAGACTGGTTTGGAAATTGAAAAAAATAATCGCAATTCCAAATTAGGCACGATAAATGAAGTGGCAAAATTTATTAGAGACCCTTTTGGGAGTCCGTATATTCCAGGTAGTTCCTTAAAGGGAGCTATTCGAACCATCTTAATGAACACAAATCCTGATTGGAACAATAAGAATGCAGTTGATTTTCGCGGGAGAAGTCCTAAAGAAAACAAGAAGATGATTCCATGGGGTGCCAAAAAGGGTCAAGAATTTAATGACTTGTTTAATGCCATTCGTGTTAGTGATAGTGAGCCATTTAACAATGAGCAGATTATTCTAGTTCAAAAATGGGATTATTCAGCTAAGTCCTTAACTGCTAAGCCTCTTCCTTTATATAGGGAAGCAATCGCGCCCTTAACTAAAATCAATTTCACCATTACTACAACTACTAAGGAAGCTGGAATCCTAATGGAAGAATTAGGACAGAGAGCGCAAGCCTTTTACAAAGAATATAAAGAATTTTTCTTATCAGATTTTCCTGAAACTAAAATTCAGCCAAATCTTCAATATCCTATCTACTTGGGAGCAGGAAGTGGAGCCTGGACAAAAACCTTGTTTCAACAAGCGGTCAGAATCTTACAAAAACGATATAGTCGAATGGAGACCAAGATGGTTGGTAAGGGAGTATTGAAATTAACAAAAGCACCAAGGAAAAGTGTTAAAACAACACAAGGACCTCGTAAACTGATAATGAATGATGAATCCTTATATGAGATGGGCAAGGCGAACTTTATGATTAAGGAGATTACTAAATGAAGGTTTTGATTTCAGCAGTGGGTGATACAGATCCAATCCGTAATTTTCACGATGGAGCCTTAGTACATATTGCGAGAAAATACCGTCCAGATAAGATTATTATTGTTTTTTCTGAGGAAATGATTAGTAAGAAAGATGATATTGAGAAAGTAATTCTTTCTATTGATAGTGAATACGTCCCAGAGATTGTATACCATGAGCCAATCATCTTAAATAAAGATGTATATGTTTTTGATACCATGTATGATCAATTTGATGCTATTATACAAGAGTATTATACAAAAGACGACGAATTTATCCTCAATCTTTCAAGTGCAACTCCTCAAATAAAATCAGCTTTGTTTGTGATTAATAGACTTAGTGAAATCAATGTCAAGGCAGTACAAGTTCCAACTCCTGCAAAAAAATCAAACGCTGGAGTTCGGCATGATGATTCGGAAGATATTGATGTACTAATTGATACAAATATAGATAATAAGCAGGACTTTGTCGATCGAACTATTGAAGATACTTCAGAAAAGTTTAAACAAGGCTTAATGAAAAAAACTTTACGTGATTTTATTAAGAAATATGATTACAAAGCAAGTTTAGAGATAGCAAATCAATTGCCAGACCTCCCTGGTTTGAAAGATTGTCGCAAAAAGTTACAAGATATTGTCGATTCATTAGATAGGCAAGCTGTACCTCAAGTCCTCCAAAAGAAAAAATGGAGCGAAGAACAGAAAAAAGTATTAAATGCTTATTTGACTATTGATTTGCAAAAAGAACGTGGTAATTTTAGTGAAGGTCTGATTAGAATTAAAAACCTTACAGAGTTTATATTAGAAGACTATATCGAAAGTCGTTATCCAGGATTTCTGGATAATTATGTGAATCAATCAGAGAAATATTATCTCGGGATTCGGGATTATGATAAGATTCTTCAAACCAAAGATCGGATATTATCTGATAAAATCAAACCGATTTTGAGAATGAACAAAACACGAAATACGATAGCTCATAAATTGGATTCACTAGATTCTGAGGAACTTAAACAGTTAGGTCCAGTTCTAAAAGCCTTAAAAGGGCTAATCAAGGAACAGTATCAACTTACTGAAAAGGATTTTAATTTTTACAAGGATTTTAATAAAGAATTATTAGAATTACTGAAATAATGAGAGGTAGAATATCTTGGAAATTTTAATTTCAGCAGTTGGAACGACAGATCCGATAAGCAATAATCGAGATGCAGCTTTATTACATATTGCTCGAACATATAGACCTGAACAAATTGTTTTGGTTTATAGTGAAGAAATGTTAGTAAAAAAAGATCTTGTTGAGAAAGCATTATGTTCAATAGAGGGTTATCATCCTAAAGTGGTTATTGAATCAATCATATTGAAAAATGATGAAGTCTATCTATTTGATAAAATGTATGGAGTGATGGGACAGATTATCGAAAAATATTCTGGAACAGATCATCAATTAATCTTAAATCTCTCCTCAGGGACACCTCAGATTATTTCTGCTTTATTTGCCTTGAATCGAATTAATGATTATAATACGCAGGCCATACAGGTTGCAACACCTAACAAATCAGCAAACAGAAAGTATGTGCCACTGTCAAGTGAAGGTGAACAGAAGCTTTTTGACGAGAACGAGGATAACCAAAAGGATTACGAAGATCGTACAATCAAAGATGAAGCTGAAAAATTTAACCAGTCTCTTATCAAGCGCCACTTAAGAAATTTAATCTCTTCTTATGATTATCTTGCTGCGGAAGAATTAGTTACTAGAAAAGAATACAATAAATTACTTTCTAAAAAGAAATTAGCTCGTTTAAGAGACATATTAAATGATTTTGTAAAAGTATTTAAAACTCAAGCGATTTTAAAAGATATTCGGGAATATTCACTTACAGAAATTGAGAAAAAAGCTCTTAATTACTTTTTAATGATTGAAGTTTTGAAAGAGAGAGGGCAAGTTGCTGATGTCTTAATCAAATCAAAGTCTTATGTTGAATTTGTTATTGAGGAGAAGATAAAGAAAGATTATCCAGAATTGATAAAATATGATGGGACATTTCCAAAGTTAAATGAAGAATACAAGGATTTTGAAGCTATTTTAGATTTCATAGACCTAGAATTTAAGAAAGCCAAGGGTATAAAAGATGAGAAGGAAAGAATCTATTCACCTCAGTCAACCTTAAATCTCTTGTCTTATGAAAATATTCTATCTTATTATCAAGTTTCTCCTGAATTACTGAAGTCCATAAAGTTAATAAATAGCTTAAATGGTGAAAGAAATAAGGTGGCACATGGCTTGTCAAAGATTGATAGTAAACTAGTCAATTCAAAGAAATTGCAACAGACAATAGATACCTTGCGCTTTATTTTACAAGATACATTTGAGATTGATGATAGCTATTTCTCTTGTTATCAAACACTCAATAATGAAATGCTTGACTTACTTCGTCAATAATATACTTATTAATAAATCTATTTTGCTGAAGATACATATAATGAGATTGCAAGTGCTTGTTTTCCCAGTTGACGCAGACTTAAAAAAACGATATAATAAGAAAGTTGAGAATTGATTTTCACTTGTCTTAGTCCAGAGAAATGGCGGTGCTGCGAGCCATCTAAGCTAGGAAGTCATGCTACTCAATCAGACAATTGCATAAGATTATGAGAATGACAAGTTCATTGAATGAAGGTGGTACCGCGGTTTTTCGCCCTTCGTGATGTGAGCTTGTCTTTTGATTTTTGGAGGTGTTTATGAAGACATTTCTCGTGAAACAAAAGTTTCGTCTTGGAGGCGAACGCTTCGATATCAAGGATGACAGAGGAGTAGTGAACTATCAGGTGGAGGGCTCTTTCTTCCAAATTCCTAAGACCTTTACCATCTATGACGCCTATGGTGAGCAAGTCAGTGAAATCAGTAAAGAATTTTTCACTTTGCTTCCTCGCTTTACTATTCAGCTACGAAACGGTTCCAATTTCGTCATTCGAAAGAAGTTGACTTTCTTTCGAGATAAGTATGAGTTTGATAATCTAGGGCTTCGTATCGAGGGAAATATCTGGGATTTGAATTTTAAATTGCTAGATGATCGTGATCAGCTTGTCGCCGAGATTCGGAAAGAGATTTTCCATCTGATCTCAACCTACACCGTAACCGTCTATGAAGACTCTTATGCAGACTTAGTCGTTTCCCTCTGTGTCGCGATTGACTATGTGGAGATGCTAGAAAGCCAATCAAATTAAACAAGTAAATAAGGAGATATTATGAAACAACTATCTAGTGCTCAAGTTCGCCAAATGTGGCTTGATTTCTGGGCCAGCAAAGGTCACTCTGTAGAACCATCAGTGAGCTTGGTTCCAGTAAACGACCCAACTCTTTTGTGGATCAACTCTGGGGTAGCAACTCTTAAGAAATACTTTGACGGGACTATCAAACCTGAAAACCCACGTATTACCAATGCGCAAAAAGCCATCCGTACCAACGACATCGAAAACGTAGGGAAGACTGCGCGTCACCATACTATGTTTGAAATGTTGGGGAACTTTTCTATCGGGGATTACTTCCGTGATGAAGCCATCACTTGGGCTTATGAGCTTTTGACAAGTCCTGAATGGTTTGATTTCCCTAAAGACAAACTATATATGACCTACTATCCAGATGATAAAGATTCTTACAACCGCTGGATTGAAGTGGGCGTGGATCCAAGTCACTTGATCCCAATCGAAGATAACTTCTGGGAAATCGGTGCAGGACCTTCTGGACCAGATACAGAAATCTTCTTTGACCGTGGGGAAGCCTTTGATCCAGAAAATATCGGTATTCGCCTTCTAGCAGAAGATATCGAAAATGACCGTTACATCGAAATCTGGAACATCGTTTTGTCACAATTTAACGCGGATCCTGCTGTTCCTCGTAGCGAATACAAGGAATTGCCACACAAAAACATTGATACGGGCGCTGGTTTGGAGCGTTTGGTGGCGGTTATCCAAGGGGCTAAGACAAACTTTGAAACAGACCTTTTCATGCCGATTATTCGTGAAGTTGAGAAGTTGTCTGGTAAGGTCTACGACCAAGATGGCGATAACATGAGCTTCAAGGTTATCGCTGACCACATCCGTTCCCTTTCATTTGCCATCGGTGATGGTGCCCTTCCAGGAAATGAAGGCCGTGGTTATGTCCTTCGTCGTCTTCTCCGTCGTGCGTCTATGCATGGTCAAAAATTGGGCATCAACGAGCCTTTCCTTTACAAACTCGTTCCAACTGTTGGTAAAATCATGGAAAGCTACTACCCAGAAGTGCTTGAAAAACGTGACTTTATCGAAAAAATCATCAAGAGCGAAGAAGAGTCATTTGCTCGTACCCTTCACTCAGGCCAACATTTTGCAGAAACTATTGTAGCTGACTTGAAAGAAAAAGGTCAATCTGTCATTGCTGGACAAGATGTCTTCAAACTCTACGACACATATGGATTCCCAGTGGAATTGACAGAAGAAATCGCTGAAGAAGCTGGCATGACGGTAGACCGTGAAGGCTTTGAAGCAGCCATGAAAGAGCAGCAAGAACGTGCGCGTGCGTCAGCTGTCAAGGGTGGTTCAATGGGAATGCAAAATGAAACCCTTCAAAACATTACAGTTGAAAGTGTTTTTAACTATGAAGCATCTCAATTGTCTTCTAAATTGGTCGCTATCGTAGCGGACAATGCAGAAGTAGAAGCTGTTTCAGAAGGAACTGTCTCTCTTATCTTTGCAGAGACTCCATTCTATGCTGAAATGGGTGGACAAGTAGCTGACCACGGTCAAGTCTTGGACGCTGCTGGAAATGTCGTGGCTACTGTGACAGATGTTCAAAAAGCACCAAATGGCCAGCCACTTCATACAGTTGAAGTTCTTGCACCGCTGGCTTTGAATGCAGAATACACCTTGGCAATTGATACAAATCGTCGTCACCGTGTCATGAAAAACCACACTGCAACGCACTTGCTCCATGCAGCCCTTCACAATATCCTTGGAAACCATGCGACACAAGCAGGATCCCTTAACGAAGTCGAATTCCTTCGTTTTGACTTCACACACTTCCAAGCCGTAACTCCTGAAGAGTTGCGCGCCATTGAACAACAAGTCAATGAGAAAATCTGGGAAGCAATTGCAGTAGAAACTGTTGAGACAGATATTGACACTGCTAAAGAAATGGGAGCTATGGCCCTCTTTGGTGAGAAATACGGTAAAGAAGTCCGCGTTGTAACCATCGGTGACTACTCTGTGGAACTCTGTGGTGGTACCCACGTTGGCAACACTTCTGAGATTGGCCTCTTCAAGATTGTCAAAGAAGAAGGGATTGGATCAGGAACTCGTCGTATCTTGGCAGTGACTGGTAAGGAAGCCTTTGAAGCCTACCGTGAACAAGAAGACGCTCTGAAAACAGTAGCAGCAACCTTGAAAGCACCTCAACTCAAGGAAGTGCCTCACAAGGTTGAAGGCCTTCAAGAACAACTCCGTCAATTGCAAAAAGAAAATGCAGAGTTGAAGGAAAAAGCCGCAGCTGCAGCCGCAGGTGATGTCTTCAAGGATGCGAAGGAAGTCAACGGCCACCGTTATATTGCTAGCCAAGTTTCTGTATCAGATGCCGGTGCCCTTCGTACCTTTGCGGACAAATGGAAACAAAAAGACTACTCTGATGTGCTTGTCCTAGTTGCCGCTATTGGTGACAAAGTCAATGTCCTTGTAGCAAGTAAGGCCAAAGACATTCACGCGGGTAACTTGGTTAAAGAATTGGCTCCAATCGTCGATGGACGTGGTGGTGGTAAACCAGACATGGCCATGGCAGGAGGGAGCAACCAAGCTAAGATTCAGGAATTGTTGGATGCAGTAGCAGGTAAATTGTAAGAAAATAAAGATCTATCCACTTGGGTAGGTCTTTTTGCCTACTTAAAAAGCCAAATCCGACCGGATTTGACTTTGAACTGATAAGTTTATTTTGTTGCCCAGACACTTACCGAAGCAGCTGAGACTGGAAATTGTCCATAACCTTCCTCATCGATTGTAACTTGACCTTGGTGGTTTTCAAGTAAATCTACAAAGGTTTGGCCAGCCCATTCTTGACCGACAAACATAGACTTGCTGTTTTCTTGGTCATTTGAAATCAAGACTGCGATTGGGGATTGATTTTCAGCGCCTGAACGAACCCATCCGATACAGTTGGCATCGTCAAAGTAGTCTGTTTGCTCTCCATAGGCCAAGTCTTTTCGGATGGCTAGGAGACGGTCAAGAACTTCTCTGAAATCTTGTTGAGCAAATTGCCCAGAAATACCATAATAGTCTCCGTAAAAGACACATGGAAGCCCATCTTGGCGTAATAGAATAAGGGCATAAGCTGCTGGCTTGAACCATTCTTCAACAGTAGACTCAAGGGCTTGTCCTCTCTGAGTATCATGGTTGTCCACGAAAGTGACAGCCTTATCAGGCTTGAGTTCAACCAAGCTATCAGTAAAGATAGTACGAAGGTCGTAGCTTGCTCCAGCCTGACTGGCTTCAAAGAGGTTTTGGTGGAGACGAACATCGACAAGGTCAAAACGTTCTTCCGTTTTTTCAAGATAGTCTAGGTTGGCTTCCTTGTCTGGATTCCAAAATTCCCCAAAAACATAGAAATCTTCTCCGTATTTTTCCTTCATATCACGGATGAAATTGCCCATAAAGAAGGAGTCGATGTGTTTAACGGCATCCAAGCGGAATCCTGCCACACCAGTCGTTTCCATGAACCAGTCAGCCCAGTCATAGATGTTTTGGATGACTTCAGGATGCTTAAAGTCTAGGTCAGCATACATGAGGTAGTCGTAGTTGCCGTTTTCGTTATCGACCAATTCCTCATTTGCCCAACCTTTATTGTCCCCCTGAATAAGGTAAATGCCAGACTTACGGCGTTTGGCATCGTAGTCTGTACCTGTAAAGTGGTACCAGTGCCAGTGGAAGTCATTGTAGGTATTTTGGCGACCATCGAAGGTAAAGTGAGTCCAGCCATTGATAGTAAATGGCTTGCTTAGTTGAACTGTACGGTCCTCCGGATCGACTTCGATAACTTGAAAGGCTTCCATATGATCGGCAGCAGCCTTGTGATTGAGCACCACATCGGCCATAGGTCGAATTCCCTGAGCCTTTAAGGCTTGAATGGCTTGAAGATAGTCTTTTTTGAACCCATACTTGGTGCGGACAGTTCCTTTTTGGTGAAATTCACCTAGATCAAAAAGATCATAAACGCCATAGCCGACATCTTTTTCGTTGGTTGCCTTGAAGGCAGGTGGCATCCAGACATGGCTAATTCCCAGATGGGCTAGGTGCTCTGCATCATTTGTCAGTCGCGTCCAGTGTTGGCCGTCGTGAGGCAGATACCACTCAAAGTATTGCATAAGTGTCTGATTTTGCATTGTTTTTCCTCTTGCTTATCAATGTTGTGTTTTATTCTACCATAAAGTTTAGTACTAGGCAAACGTTTGCGCAGTTTTCTATACTCATTTCTAGAATTGTCTATTTTTAAAGACACTATTTCCTTCCCATTGCTAGAGAAATAGTGTTTAGGAGAAAAAATAAATTGAGTAAACTTATTTTTACAAAAATGGCACTTAGTAAACTAAAGTAAAAATGGATAAGCGGTTTCTTTTTTGAGAATTGTCATAAAATTTGCTATAATAGTAGCTATGAATAGAATTAGGGTCAGCAGACGTGTTGAAAAAAAGCTAGCTAAGGGTCTAGTTCTTTTGGAAGCAAGTGATTTAAGAGATATTGATCTGACGGATCAGGCAGTAGAAGTTCTTAGTCAAGATAGGAAGTTTTTAGGGAGTGCCTATCTTTCTCAACAGAACAAGGGAATTGGTTGGTTGGTCAGCAAGGAAAAAGTTTCTTTCGATCAAACCTTCTTTGAAACTCTGTTTCGTAAGGCCAAGGAAGCTAGAAAGCCATATTATCAAGATGACTTGACTACTGCCTTTCGCCTTTTTAACCAAGAGGGGGATGGTTTTGGTGGCCTGACTATCGATCTCTACGGAGATTATGCTGTCTTTTCGTGGTACAACTCGTTTGTTTACCAGATTCGTGAGCTGATAGTAAAGGCTTTTAAGGAAGTCTTTCCTGAGGTTTTGGGAGCGTACGAAAAGATTCGTTTTAAAGGTCTAGATTACGAGTCTGCTCATGTCTATGGTGAGAAAGCGCCAGACTACTTTACTGTTCTTGAGAATGGCGTGCTCTATCAAGTCTTTATGAATGATGGCTTGATGACAGGTATTTTTCTGGACCAACATGAGGTTCGTGGGAGTTTGGTGGATGGTCTAGCCATGGGTAAATCCTTGCTCAATATGTTTTCCTATACGGCTGCCTTTTCAGTTGCTGCAGCTATGGGAGGCGCCAGTGAGACGACTTCTGTCGACTTGGCCAAACGATCGAGAGAGCTATCAGAAGCTCATTTTCAGGCAAATGGATTCAGTACGGACAATCACCGTTTTATCGTCATGGATGTCTTTGAATACTTCAAGTATGCTAAGCGGAAAGGATTGACCTATGATGTGATTGTCCTTGATCCACCGAGCTTTGCCCGCAATAAAAAACAAACATTTTCTGTGGCGAAGGACTATCACAAGCTGATTTCCCAGAGTCTAGAAATTATAAATCCGGGAGGGATTATCATTGCCAGTACTAATGCTGCCAATGTTTCCCGCCAGAAATTTACAGAACAAATTGATAAAGGTTTTGCAGGAAGAAGGTATCAGATTTTGAACCAATATGGCCTTCCAGCAGACTTTGCCTATAATAAAAAAGATGAAAGCAGTAATTACCTCAAGGTGATTAGTATGAAGGTTAGTAGATGAAATTAATCGTTTCAGTAATGCCAAGAAGTTTAGAAGAAGCGCAAGAACTGGATGCCACAAGGTATGAAGATGCCGATATCATCGAATGGCGTGCGGACTTTCTTGCAAAGGACGCTATTTTACAGGTAGCACCCGCTATCTTTGAGAAATTTGCAGGACGCGAACTGGTCTTTACCCTTCGGACTCGCTCTGAGGGAGGAGAAATCGAACTGTCTTCTGAGGAGTATGTTCAAATCATCAAGGAAGTCACTCAACTCTATCAACCAGACTATGTGGATTTTGAGTATTTCAGCTACAAGGACGTTTTTGAGGAGATGTTGGATTTTCCAAATCTTGTTTTGAGTTACCATAATTTCCAAGAGACACCTGAAAACATGATGGAGATCCTGTCTGAGTTGACCAGTCTGTCTCCCAAAGTGGTCAAGGTATCTGTCATGGCCCATACGGAGCAAGATGTTTTAGACTTGATGAACTACACACGAGGATTTAAGACACTCAATCCTGAGCAAGACTACGTGACCATTTCCATGGGAAAAATGGGCAAGGTATCGCGTATCACTTCAGATGTGACGGGTTCAAGTTGGTCATTTGCGAGTCTTGATGAAGCGAGTGCCCCAGGTCAGATTTCTCTATCAAACATGAAAAAAATCAGGGAGATTTTGGATGAAGCTTGATGGCTATACACGTTTAGCTGCAGTTGTTGCCAATCCCATCAAACACTCTATTTCACCCTTCATCCACAATAGCGCCTTTGAGGCGACAGCTACCAATGGTGCCTATGTAGCTTGGGAAATTGAAACGGGTGACTTGGCAGAAACAGTCGCCAATATTCGCCGTTACCAGATGTTTGGGATCAATCTCTCCATGCCATACAAGGAGCAGGTGATTCTTTATCTGGATGAGTTGAGTGATGAGGCTCGTTTGATTGGGGCGGTCAACACAGTTGTTAATCAAGACGGAATGTTAATTGGATATAATACAGATGGCAAGGGATTCTTTAATAGCTTGCCTTCTTTTACAATTTCAGATAAGAAAATGACCATTCTGGGAGCAGGTGGTGCGGCTAAGTCCATTTTGGCACAGGCTATTTTAGATGGCGTCAGTCAGATTTCAGTCTTTGTTCGTTCAGTTTCCATGGAAAAAACAAGACCTTACCTGACCAAGTTACAGGAGCAGACAGGCTTTAAAGTGGACTTGTATGCTTTAGAAAATCTTTCTGAACTGCAAGAAAAGATTGCCAAGTCGGACCTGCTCGTCAATGCGACTAGTGTAGGGATGGATGACCAGTCGTCCCCAGTTCCAGAAAGCATCAATTTGCCAGAAACACTCTTGGTCGCAGATATCATTTACCAACCCTTTGAAACACCATTTTTGAAATGGGCCAAAAGTCAGGGTAATCCAGTTGTCAATGGTCTGGGAATGTTGCTCTATCAAGCTGCAGAAGCTTTTCAACTGTGGACAGGCAAGGAAATGCCGATAGAAGAGATTTGGCAGTCCTTAACGGAAAAATACCAATAATGAAAAGGAGAACCACCTATGAAAATCAGAATCGATATTCCACATCATCCTTATGATATTCAGATTGAAAAAGGTTGTCTATCGCAAGCAGGTCAATGGTTGAAAGAACTCTGGCAACCGCAAAAAGTGGTTATCGTAACAGACAACCATGTGGCCTCACTCTACGCGGAGAAGGTCAAGCTCAGCCTAGAAGATGCTGGTTTTCAGGTAGCTGTTTTTGACTTTTTAGAAGGTGAAGAAAGAAAGAATTTAACTACTGTTCAGAAAGTCTATGAATTTCTAGTCAAGCAAGGTCTGACTCGTAGCGATGGGATTGTGGTCCTTGGTGGTGGTGTCGTTGGGGACCTAGCTGGCTTTGTAGCCTCTACCTATATGCGGGGCATTCACTTTGTTCAGATTCCGACTAGTTTGACAGCCCAGGTTGATTCTTCTATCGGTGGGAAGACAGGTGTTAATACTCCTTTTGCTAAGAATATGGTAGGAACTTTTGCCCAACCTGATGGGGTTCTGATTGATCCACTTGTCCTTGAAACGCTTGGAAAAAGAGAGTTGATTGAAGGAATGGGTGAGGTTATCAAGTATGGCTTGATTGAGGATCCAGAACTATGGGCTCTCTTAACGGAGCTGGATGGTTCTGTTGAGAGTATTCTGGAACATGCAGAGACTTTGATTGAACATTCTTGTCAGGTTAAGCGCAAGATGGTGGTTGAGGATGAGTTGGATAACGGTGTTCGCCTTTACCTCAATTTTGGGCACACTATTGGCCATGCCATTGAAGCAACGGCCGGTTATGGCAAGGTTATGCATGGTGAGGCTGTGGCCATGGGCATGGTTCAGATTTCCAAGGTTGCTGAGGAAAAAGGCCTTATGCCGATTGGAATAACCCAGTCCATCACAGCTATGTGTCAGAAATTTGGTTTGCCTGTTGACTATGAAAACTGGGATGTTGATAAACTTTATCAAGCTTTGACTCATGATAAGAAAGCGCGTGGGAACACCTTGAAATTGGTCTTGGTACCAGAGCTTGGTTCAGCGACCATTCACCCAGTTTCTCTGGAAGAGATGAAAGACTACTTGGTAAAATAAGGAGAACGTATGAGATATTTAACTGCAGGAGAATCACACGGTCCGCGTCTGACGGCAATTATCGAAGGGATTCCAGCTGGCCTTCCTTTGACAGCAGAGGATATCAATGAGGATCTGAAACGCCGTCAGGGTGGCTACGGTCGTGGTGGTCGTATGAAGATTGAGAGTGACCAGGTTGTCTTTACATCGGGCGTTCGCCACGGGAAAACGACAGGGGCTCCCATTACCATGGATGTCATCAATAAGGACCACCAGAAATGGTTGGATATCATGTCTGCAGAAGACATAGAAGACCGCCTCAAAAGCAAGCGGAAAATCACTCATCCTCGTCCAGGTCACGCCGACTTGGTTGGGGGCATCAAGTACCGCTTTGACGATTTGCGAAATTCCTTGGAGCGCTCATCAGCTCGTGAAACAACTATGCGGGTGGCAGTAGGAGCAGTAGCCAAACGCCTTTTGGCTGAACTGGAGATAGAAATCGCCAACCACGTTGTGGTCTTTGGTGGTAAGGAAATTGATGTTCCTGAAAATCTAACAGTCGCTGAGATTAGGCAAAGAGTTGCCCAGTCTGAAGTTTCTATTGTCAACCAAGAACGAGAACAAGAAATCAAGGATTATATTGACCAAATCAAGCGTGACGGTGATACCATCGGTGGGGTTGTTGAGACAGTCGTCGGAGGCGTTCCAGTTGGCCTTGGATCCTATGTTCAATGGGACAGAAAATTAGATGCGCGATTGGCCCAAGCAGTTGTTTCTATCAATGCCTTTAAAGGAGTGGAATTTGGTCTTGGATTTGAAGCTGGTAACCGAAAAGGCAGCCAAGTTATGGATGAAATTCTCTGGTCTAAAGAAGACGGTTATACTCGCCGTACCAATAATCTAGGTGGTTTCGAAGGTGGTATGACCAATGGGCAACCAATTGTTGTTCGAGGTGTCATGAAACCCATTCCCACTCTCTATAAACCATTGATGAGTGTGGATATCGAGACTCACGAACCTTACAAGGCAACTGTGGAGAGAAGTGATCCAACCGCTCTGCCTGCGGCTGGAGTAGTTATGGAAGCCGTTGTAGCAACGGTTCTGGCGCAAGAAATCCTTGAAAAATTCTCATCAGATAATCTTGAAGAATTAAAAGAGGCAGTTGCCAAGCACCGAGACTATACAAAGAACTATTAAGGAGTCCTTATGGCAAAAACCATCTATATCGCAGGTCTCGGTTTGATTGGTGCTTCGATGGCACTCGGTATCAAGCGCGATCATTCGGATTATGAAATTTTGGGTTATAATCGCAGTCGGGCTTCGAGAGACATTGCCTTAGAGCGAGGAATGATAGACCGTGCGACGGATGATTTTGCCAGTTTCGCTCCTCTGGCAGATATCATTATTCTGACCTTGCCAATCAAACAGACCATTGCTTTTATTCAGGAATTGGCAGGTTTGAACTTGAAAGAAGGCGTCATTATATCGGATGCGGGCTCAACCAAGTCAGCCATCGTGGATGCGGCGGAGGAATATTTAGCTGACAGGCCTATTCGATTTGTCGGGGCCCATCCCATGGCTGGTAGCCACAAGACAGGAGCTGCTTCTGCAGATGTTAATCTCTTTGAAAATGCCTATTATATCTTCACACCTTCGAGCCTGACAGGTCCTGACACACTTGAGGAAATGAAGGATCTGCTTTCTGGTCTCCATGCTCGTTTCATTGAAATTGATGCCAAGGAGCACGATCGGGTCACTTCACAGATTAGCCATTTTCCCCATATCTTGGCATCAGGTCTCATGGAGCAAACAGCTGTCTATGCTCAAGAACATGAGATGACAAGGCGCTTTGCGGCGGGTGGCTTTCGAGATATGACCCGGATTGCAGAGAGTGAACCAGGTATGTGGACTTCTATCCTCTTGTCCAATCGCGAGACCATCCTAGAGCGGATTGAGGATTTCAAGGAACGCTTAGATGAGATTGGTCAGGCTATTAGTAAGGGGGAAGAAGAGCAGATTTGGAACTTTTTCAACCAAGCACGTGAGCAACGTCAGGCCATGGAAATCCATAAACGTGGTGGTGTGGATAGTTCTTATGACCTCTATGTCGATGTTCCCGATGAAGAAGATGTCATCTTGCGGATTTTGGAATTGCTTCGTGGAACTTCTTTGGTTAATATCCACATCAACGAAGAAAACCGTGAGGATGTTCACGGGATTCTACAAATTTCATTTAAAAATGCTCAAGATTTAGAACGAGCTGAGCGCTTAATTACAGAAAATACAGACTACACAGTCGTCATCAAATAAGGAGAAAATCATGTCAAATATTTACGATAGTGCAAATGAACTCAGTCGTGGGTTACGCGAATTACCAGAATACAAGGCGGTCAAGGCAGCAAAAGATGCCATCCAAGCTGATGAACAAGCTAGCAAGATTTTTGCAGACTATCTCGCTTTCCAGCAAGAAATCCAAGTCATGGCGCAAACTGGACAAATGCCAGACGCCTCTTTCCAAGAAAAGATGCAGTCTTTCAGTAAGCAAATCCAAGAGAACGCTCTTTTGTCAGATTTCTTTGCCAAACAGCAACAATTGTCCATTTACCTTTCGGACATTGAAAAAATTGTCTTTGAACCTGTTTCAGAATTATTAAAATAGTATTTTATCTGTATAAAAGCCAGAAATTTCAGGAATTTCTGGCTTTTTTGTGATAAAATAAGAAAAAGTATTGCAAGTATGAGGTCAACTATGAAACTAAAAACAAACATTCGCCACTTACATGGCAGTATCCGGGTTCCAGGTGACAAGTCTATCAGCCACCGTTCAATTATTTTTGGAAGTTTGGCTGAGGGAGAGACCAAGGTTTATGATATTCTGCGTGGAGAGGATGTGCTCTCAACCATGCAGGTCTTTCGTGACCTTGGTGTTGAAATTGAGGACAAAGATGGGGTTATTACCATTCAGGGTGTGGGCATGGATGGCTTAAAAGCTCCTCAAGATGCTCTTGATATGGGTAATTCTGGTACCTCGATTCGCCTGATCTCAGGTGTCCTTGCTGGTGCAGACTTTGAAGTAGAGATGTTTGGAGATGATAGTCTTTCCAAACGTCCTATGGATCGTGTGACGATTCCATTGAAAAAAATGGGCGTTAGTATTTCAGGGCAAACTGAGCGAGACCTGCCTCCTCTTCGCCTCAAAGGAACAAAAAATCTAACACCTATTCACTATGAGTTGCCAATCGCCTCTGCTCAAGTTAAGTCTGCCTTGATATTTGCAGGCTTGCAGGCTCAGGGGGAGTCCGTTATTATCGAGAAAGAATGTACTCGCAACCACACCGAAGATATGCTACAGCAATTTGGTGGTCATTTAAGTGTGGATGGCAAAAAAATCACAGTTCAAGGACCACAAAAACTGATCGGACAAAAGGTAGTTGTTCCAGGAGATATTTCCAGTGCAGCCTTTTGGTTGGTCGCAGGTTTGATTGTTCCAAACTCTCGTGTGGTGCTGCAGAATGTGGGCATCAATGAAACGCGTACAGGTATTATTGATATCATTCGTGCCATGGGAGGAAAACTAGAAATAACTGAAATCGATCCAGTCGCTAAATCAGCAACCTTGACTGTCGAGTCTTCAGACCTGAAAGGAACAGAGATTGGTGGATCCTTGATTCCACGTTTGATTGATGAATTGCCTATTATTGCCCTTCTAGCGACGCAAGCCCAAGGTGTAACAGTTATTAAGGATGCTGAGGAACTCAAGGTTAAGGAAACCGACCGCATTCAGGTGGTGGCAGATGCTTTAAATAGCATGGGGACGGATATCACTCCTACAGCAGATGGGATGATTATCAAAGGGAAATCAAGACTTCATGGCGCTAGAGTCAATACGTTTGGTGACCACCGAATTGGAATGATGACAGCTATCGCAGCCCTCTTGGTTGCTGATGGAGAAGTGGAACTTGACCGTGCTGAAGCCATCAATACCAGCTATCCTAGCTTCTTTGATGATTTGGAGAGCTTGATTCATGGCTAAGGTGTTATTAGGCTTTATGGGGGCTGGCAAATCGACTATTGCAAGAGGATTGGACCCAGACTACATCGATATGGATGCCTTAATCGAGGAACGTTTGGGCATGTCCATTGCGGATTTCTTCGCTGAAAAAGGAGAAGTGGCCTTTCGTCAAGTAGAGTCAGAAGTCCTAGCTGACTTACTAAAAACGGACCGAGTTGTGTCAACTGGCGGAGGAGTTGTCATTTCTCAGAGAAATCGCGACTTGCTCAAGACCAATCCTGATAACATCTATCTAAAAGCAGATTTTGAAACTCTCTATCAGCGTATCTCGGCTGATAGGGACAACCAGCGCCCGCTTTTTCTCAACAAAAGTAAAGAAGAACTAGCCAGTATTTTCCATGAAAGACAAGCTTGGTATGAGGAAGTAGCCAGTCGGGTTCTGGATGTGACCAAGTTAAGCCCAGAGGAAATTATAGAGGAACTGAGATGAAAATTGCCTATCTAGGTCCTAAGGGATCTTTTTCGCATCATGTTGTGCAGACAGCTTTTCCTCATGAGGAATTGCAGGCTTTTGCTAATATCACAGATGTTATCAAGGCCTATGAACAGGGCTTAGTGGACTATTCTGTGGTGCCAGTTGAAAATTCTATCGAGGGTAGTGTTCATGAAACCTTGGATTACCTTTTTCATCAGGCTCGTATCCAAGCAGTTGCAGAAATCGTCCAGCCTATTCACCAGCAGTTGATGGTGGTTCCAGGTTACTCAAAAATTGAGAAAATCTTTTCTCATCCTCAGGCTCTGGCTCAAGGAAAGAGGTTCATTGATGCACACTATCCAGATGCTAAAATAGAGGTAACCGCTAGTACTGCCTATGCAGCTCGATTTATTTCAGAACATCCAGATCAGCCTTATGCAGCTATTGCTCCTAAAAGTTCAGCTGAAGAATATGGCTTGGAATTAATTGCAGAGGATATTCAGGAGATGGAAGCCAATTTCACACGTTTTTGGGTGTTAGGGGCAGAGATACCGAAGATTCCTTTGAACTCGCAAGCTGAAAAAATGAGTTTGGCCTTGACCTTACCAGACAACTTACCTGGTGCTCTTTACAAGGCACTTTCGACCTTTGCTTGGAGAGGGATTGACTTAACAAAGATTGAAAGTCGCCCCCTTAAAACAGCCTTGGGAGAGTACTTTTTCATTATCGATATAGACTATAGTGACAAAGAACTGGTTCATTTTGCCAGACAAGAACTAGAAGCCATTGGAATTCAGCACAAGATACTGGGAACCTACCCGATTTTTACCATAACTGATATAGAAAAGGAGAGTCAATGAGCAAAGAAAATCCTTTAAGTCATCACGAGCAGTTACGTTATGACTATCTCTTCAAAAATATTCATTACCTCAACGACCGTGAACGGAGGGAGTTTGATTATCTGCAACAAAAAATGACAGGTCCCAAGTCGGAAGTTCACCATTTCTACCAAGAAGAAAAAGAAGAAACTTGGGGTAGAGATATTGATCTTCCGACTTATGGCAGTAGAAGTCGATCTAAGAGAAGTGAAAAGGTAGCTCCTCTGCCTAAAGTCAAAAAGAAAAAAAGAAGAATTCGCTTCAAACGAATACTGACTTGGTTCTTGCTGTTGATTACATGTGTGGCTGCAGGGATGATTTTCATGTTTCTTCGAGGGTTCCAGTCAGCGGCCAATCCAACAAATAAGCCAGCTGACGCCAAGGCAGCTCAAGTAGAGGTCTTTAACGGTCAGGATACCAAAGACGGTGTGAATATCCTAGTCATGGGGACAGATGGCCGTATCGGTCAAAATAGTGCAGAAACCCGTACCGATACGATCATGGTACTAAATGTCAGCGGATCGGATAAAAAGATCAAGCTAGTTAGCTTTATGCGTGACAACTTAGTTTATATTGACGGATATAGTAAGATTGTAAATGGCCAGAAACAGAGGGATAATAAACTAAATGTTGCTTATGAACTTGGGGAACAAGAAGGGCAAAAAGGGGCAGAAATGGTCCGCAAGGTTCTAAAAGACAACTTTGATTTGGATATTAAGTACTATGCCCTAGTTGACTTCCAGGCCTTTGCAACAGCTATTGATACCCTCTTCCCTGACGGAGTAACGATTGACGCTCAATTTTCAACATTGAATGGTCAACCTTTGACAGAAGCCACAGTTGGAGATGACCTTCATGCAACAGAGACTGAGTCACCAACCCAAACCATCAAAGTTGGAAAACAGCAGATGAATGGATCCACCTTGCTGAACTATGCTCGCTTCCGTGATGATGATGAAGGGGACTACGGTCGTACCAAACGTCAGCAACAAGTCATGTCAGCTGTTCTTGAGCAGATTAAAGATCCAACCAAGCTCTTTACAGGATCAGAGGCACTTGGAAAAGTTTTTGGCATGACTTCAACAAATCTACCGTATAGCTTTTTGTTGACCAATGGCTTATCTGTCCTAGAAGGTGCTCAAAATGGAATTGAAAGACTCACAGTACCAGAACTTGGTGATTGGGTAGATGCTTATGATGTCTATGGAGGGCAAGGACTTCTTGTCGATCAAAATAAATACCAAACCAAACTCGCTCAAATGGGGATGAGATAAGAGGCGATAAATGAAAATCAAAGTTTGATTCACTAGTGAAATCGTGGTCTGAGCTTTGGTTTTTCTTACTATCTGATAGATTTTTATAGCTTTTTTATGGTATAATAAAATGATATAACTCGTTATTGGACAGAAGAGGAGAGATATGAGTGATTTGAAAGCGATTCAGGCTCGTAGTCTGGAAATGGCTGAATATTTTGTCGCGTTTTGTAAAGAACATGATTTGTTATGCTACCTCTGTGGTGGAGGAGCCATTGGCGCCCTTCGTAACAAGGGCTTTATTCCTTGGGATGATGATCTAGACTTTTTCATGCCGCGTAAGGACTATGAAAAATTAGCAGAACTGTGGCCCCGTTATGCAGATGAGCGCTATTTCTTGTCAAAGAGTCACAAGGACTTTGTAGACCGTAACCTTTTTATTACCATTCGTGACAAGGAAACCACCTGTATCAAACCTTACCAGCAGGATTTGGATTTGCCACACGGTTTGGCCTTGGATGTTTTGCCTTTAGATTATTATCCGGAAAATCCAGCTGAGCGTAAGAAACAGGTTCGTTGGGCCCTGATCTATTCACTCTTTTGTGCTCAAACTGTTCCAGAAAAGCATGGTGCCATCATGAAATGGGGAAGTCGCATCTTACTCGGCCTGACTCCAAAATCTCTACGCTATCGCATTTGGAAAAAAGCTGAAAAAGAAATGACCAAGTATAGTCTGGCTGAGAGCGATGGAATCACAGAATTATGCTCGGGCCCAGGCTACATGCGAAACAAGTACCCAATCGCATCCTTTGAAGACAATCTCTTCTTGCCATTTGAAGGAACAGAGATGCCCATTCCAGTCGGTTATGATGCCTATCTCAGAACTGCTTTTGGGGACTATATGACACCACCACCAGCGGACAAGCAAGTACCGCATCATGATGCTGTCATAGCTGATATGGATAAGTCTTATACAGAATACAAGGGAGAATATGGAGCATGATGGGAGAAAAAATAAGTGTTATTGTTCCGGTCTACAATGTAGAAGCCTATCTGGAGCGATGTGTGGAGTCGATTCTTCAACAGACTTATGCCCATTTTGAGTTAATCTTAATCAACGATGGTTCTACTGATTCCAGCGGACAAATCTGTGATCACTTAGCATCTCAGTATGAGAATATTAAGGCTCATCATATCGAAAATGCTGGAGTTTCAAATGCTAGAAATATGGGAATTCAGCTAGCGACGGGTTCTTGGGTTACCTTTATTGATAGCGATGATTTCGTTACCCAGGATTACCTAGCTACTTTAGCAAGTGCAGTTGAGGGGGAAAACATAGGCTTTGTAATTGCTCCTCTGCACCATATTAAAAACGGCATTGTAACAGACCTACCTCCACATTCTGGAAAAACAGAACTCTGGTCAACAGAAGAAACCATGAAGGAACTACTGATGACCACCAGAACGTCATTTTTTCCAGTCGCAAAACTGTTTAAGAGAGACCTGCTTGCGGATGAAAAGTTTAATACAAATTATCACCTAGCTGAAGATGCCTTATTTTTAACTGAATTGCTACTAAAGACAAGATGCAGTTGCGTATTTATTGACAAACCTGTTTATTATTATGATCATCGTGAGGGAAGTGCAACGACATCTGTTAATCGATATGTATTTGATACAATAGAAGTTTATAAGCAAATAATTGCTCAAGTTTCACAAGCCTTCCCTAATTTAAAATACGAATTAATAAATAGAGAATGTTGGTCGTACATTACAGTTTACGATAAAATTATCTTTACTTCACGTGAAGAGTATCAAAAGGAGAAAGCCGAGCTGAGGAATTGGATTGTTCAGCACCGACGCGAAATATGGAAGGATGCTTATTTCACTACTTTTCGCAAGATAGCTATCCTATCACTTGTCATTTCTCCATGGCTATATAAGAAAATTGTTGGATTAAAAAACTAATATCATGAGAAGGAGTTGAAAATGAATTTTTCAAAAATGGATGAATACTTTGAAAAATCAAAACTATGGATTGCGTATCTATTTGTTTTCATTTCGATTTTAAGTATGAGTTCACTGGTTTATAAGATAGCAAATCCCCTCTATAAGGGATTGTCAGCGATTGTAGTGCTTTATATTTGCTATACTTTATTGTTTAAGTGGAAAGAAATCACAGTAGATCGTAAATTTCTATCCTTATTTGGACTCTTAGCTGGAAGTCATCTGCTATCTGCTATTTTCAATCGCTCGGGACATTTGATTGGAAATGTGATTGAAATTCTCTTCATGGTAACCTATGTTTTATTATTTACCATGTTACAATCGGGTCAACTCAAAAAATTATTTGACTGGATTGCCTATACGGTTCAAATTGTATCTTTTTCTTCAGCAATTTTTGCGTTTGGTTTATTGCTAAGTAGAGTCCTTATCCTATTTAAGATTGGCGAGCAATCTTATTATTATGGTGTCATGAATGGACGTCTGTGGGGGATTGTCAATCCTAATGCTAGTGCGATATTTTCATACATTAGCATTATTTTGGCTATGTATTTGATCCATAAAGGAAGTAAATATTCTGTTTATCTTAAACTGAACAATGTGATTCAATTAGTTTACTTCGCTACGATGCAAAGTCGAGGAGCCTTACTTTCTTTACTTCTCATGATTGGACTCTATAGTTTCTTTGCTACTAGAGGAAGTATCGTTAAACGATTCCTCACTTTTATAGTTGCTGGTTTGCTGATTACTGCAACTAATATAGGATTAAGCTATGTAACTTCAATCTACATTTCATCTGAAACTGCGACTGTCTTAGATTTAAACAAAGGACAATCCTATGCTGAAACAGATTCGTCTGTCACTAAGAAGAACGGTGAGCTCCATCTGATTGAAACAACACCAAGTGGTAGAACCTATATCTGGAAAAATGCCATCAAGATGGGAAGTACGAAACCAATTTTTGGTTATGGTGTACGAAATGTTCCAGATTACTACACAGAATATTTCAGTAAATTTGAGATTCAAAACTCTCTTATCGGTGGGAATTTCCATAACATTTTTGTGACCATATTTGTCAGTTCGGGAGTTCTAGGCTTAGCATTCTTCCTTCTTGTACTGGCTTATGTCATCAAGCGCTTTTTAACTTATTTGATTGTTTCCAAGAAAAATACTGATAAATTGATCATGATTCTTTTCTTCGGTATCTTGCTTGGTCAATTATTTGAAAGTCAGATTATGTATTCAACCAACTTTATTAATATCATCTTCTGGCTAGCGATTGGCTATGGACTTGTAGTCTGCAAACAGGATGAAGGAATTCGGTATCAAGAAGTAACAGATGTCAGTGAAATTCAACAGATGGAACTTGGAATCATGGAGTATATTCATGATGTTTGTCAGAAAATTGGGGTTAAGTATTTCTTGGCATATGGAAGTCTAATTGGTGCTGTTCGCCATCAAGGATTTATACCTTGGGATGATGACATGGACATCTGCATGTTACGAGAAGATTATGAGAAGTTGCAAGACTACCTTATCGCTAACCCTGATGAACGTTACGAGGTCATGTCTTATAAAAATAATCTCAACTATGTCTATCCCTTCATGAAAGTGCAGGATAACCATACCTACTTGTTGGAAGAAGATGTTCGCATCGATTCAAATATGGGGATATATGTAGATATTTTCCCTGTAGATGGCTACGAGGATGACGTAGAATTTAAAAACAAGATGACGAAACTGATAAAGAAACGTCAATTGAGTTGCTACACCTTTAAAGGAATTACTAATACGAAAAGTGTACTGAATTCACTGCTACGCTATGTGTCAGTTATTATTTTCTATTTTACCAATACGAACAAATACGTTGCCCAGATTGAAGAGCTTGCAAAATCCCGTAAAGTCTCAGATTATGAGCAAGTGGATTATCTTATCTACAAAGATATGAACAAACCAGTGTGGAGACGTGAATGGCTGGAACAAGTTACTACTGGAACATTTGAAGGTAAGGAATTTACCATTCCAAAAAATTATCATGAAATTTTGACCTCAGACTACGGAGACTATATGCAATTGCCACCGGTTGAACAAAGAGTATCTCATCATGATTTTAAATTATGGAAGATTGTTAAAAGGTCTAAATGACAGGATTGGGATTAAGAAACGTTTAAAAATATAGTCAAATTTAGGAGAATAGAACCTATGTCTGAAAGAATTTTAACTCTTGAAGAAATCAAGCAAGTAGAATTGGATATTTTAAAGTATCTACATAATCTTTGTGAACAACATCAAATCAAATACTTTATTGATTTTGGAACCTTACTAGGAGCTGTACGCCATAAAGGATTTATCCCTTGGGATGATGATACAGATATTTCCTTAGCGCGTGATGAATTTGAAAAACTGTATAAGGTTTTACAAAATGAAAATCATCCCTACTATAAATTGATTTCATTCAGAGAAACAAAGGGATATCCATACAGTTATATGAGAGTCTATGATGTAAGGACACGTCGAGATGCTAACCTCGTAGACCCAACGGTCGTATTGGGAACTTGCGTTGACATTTTTCCATATGATGGTGTTGTAACACAGGAATGTGACCGTAAGAAAATGAAACTCTACAAATATTTCGTTCGACTTTCTTCTTTGAATTTTAAAGGGATCAAGTCTGAGAATGGTGGACTTAAAAACCTCCCTCGTTATATGGGATCAGCTATTTTCCGCTTAACTTCCCCTCAGCTATGGAATCAAAAATTAGAGAGTCTTGCTTTGAGGTATAGTGTGGATCAATCAACAGATCTTACTTGTACAATCTATGACCCTTATTATCCAGATGGTATAAAAAAAGAATGGCTCTATGATTTGATTGATATACCTTATGAAAACATTGTGGTCAAGGTTCCTAAAAAATACCATGAAATACTTGTCTACGAATTTGGAGAAAACTATATGACTCCACCCCCTATTGAGCAACAAGTTTCAGGAGGGGATAAAAACTACTGGATTGATTAGATTAGTAAAAGTTGCTTATTGTTTAAGATAAAGGAGTGTTCAAGGTGAAAAATAAATGGTTATTAAAATCAGTTAGATATAGTGTTCTCGCATTCTTTCTATTACTGATTCAGTTATCGCAAGGAGTAGATGCAGATACTATCTCTGCAGGTTCGGGCAATCGTATCCATTTCATAAATACTAAAGCAAAATCTGGAAGTGATGCCATCCTTCTGGAAAGTAATGGCCATTATGCTTTGATTGATATGGGAGAAGACTATGATTTCCCTGATGGGAGTGACCCACGCTATCCAAGCCGCTGGGGAATTTCCATGAGAAATAATCAAGTATTGGAAGATCGCTTGATTCGCCACCTGGATCAAATAGGTGTAAAAAAATTAGATTTTATTCTAGGAACTCATGTCCATAGTGATCATATCGGCGGAGCAGATGAGATACTTAATCGTTATCAAGTTGATAAGTTTTATCTGAAAAAATATTCAGATGATCGGATCACCTCACACTGGGGACTTTGGGATAATCTTTTTAATTATGATAATGCTTTGAGAGCGGCTCAAAAACGAGGGGTTACTCTTATTCAGAATATTACAGATGAGGATAGTCACTTTAAATTAGGTGATATGGATATCCAACTCTATAACTATAAGAATGAATATGATGCTGATGGGAATCTGAAAAGAGTTCGAGATGATAACTCCAACTCCATTGTTTCAGTGGTGACTGTGGCAGGAAAGAGAATCTATCTTGGTGGAGATTTGGATAATGCCGAGGGAGCAGAAGATAAGTTAGGTCCAGTTATCGGCAAGGTTGATATGATGAAATGGAACCACCATTATGATGCGACAATTTCAAATACGATTAATTTCCTTGAAAACTTATCACCAAAAATGGTTATTCAGACAACTGGTGGAGATATTAATGTTGCTTCAACCAGAGAATACCTTCAGAAGAAAAATATTCAGGTTCTTCATGCTGCTAGCCAAACTCAAGATGCTACCGTTTTTGATATTAGCGATAAAGGATTTGCTAATGTTTCAAATACCTTCCCTGATATCCCTGTAGTTGACGAAAAATGGTATCAAGAAGATGGCTATTGGAAATATCGTTTGACTGACGGAGAAATGGCTATCGGCTGGAGAGAGATTGGCGGAGCCACTTACTTCTTTAATGGAAAAGGACAAATGCAAGCAGGTCGCTGGCTTCACCTTAACGACGACTGGGGAGAAAATGCCAAAGGGAATGATTACTATCTGAACCAAAATGGTAAAATGCAAACTGGTGGTTGGTTCAAACTAGATGACTCTTGGTATTATATCCAATCAAATGGTGCTAGACGATTTAGCGAGCTCTCTGAAATTGGAGGGAAAAAGTATCTCTTTGCGGCAGATGGGAAGATGCTAACAGGACATCAAGTCTATAATGGCAAGAAGATGTTCTTTAGCGAAAGTGGTGCACTCCAAGCAGCAGGTAAGCCTTCAACTTGGCAAAAGATTGATTCAGATTGGTATTTCTATGATGAGGATGGGCTAAAGACTGTCGGTAAAAAGAATATTAATGGAAGCACGTACTACTTTAATCAAGAAGGTGTCATGCAAACTGGCTGGACCTTTGTTGATGGTCACTGGAACTATTTTGCAAGTTCTGGAGCTATGAAAACTGGTTGGGTCAAGGATCAGGAAACATGGTATTATCTGGATAAAGATGGCATCATGTTAACTGGCAGACAAGATATAAATGGTGTTCGTTACTATTTGAATGCTAGTGGTGCCATGCAAACAGGCTGGGCCTTTGTTGATGGTCACTGGAACTATTTTGCAAGTTCTGGAGCTATGAAAACTGGTTGGGTCAAGGATCAGGAAACATGGTATTATTTGGATAAAGATGGCATCATGTTAACTGGAAACCAAGATATCAATGGTGTCCGTTACTATTTGAATGCCAGTGGTGCCATGCAAACAGGCTGGGCCTTTGTTGATGGTCACTGGAACTATTTTGCAAGTTCTGGAGTTATGAAAACTGGTTGGTTGAAAGATAATGAATCATGGTATTATTTGGATCCAGAAACAGGCATCATGGCTGTAGGCTCTAAAGAAATTGACGGTAAGAACTATTTCTTCAAATCCTCAGGCATCATGCAAGTTGGATGGCAGTGGTCAAATGATTCTTGGCATTATTACGCTACGTCTGGCGCAGTCCAAACTGGTTGGTTGAAAGATGGTGATGCTTGGTACTATCTTGAAGGAAAAGAAGGCATTATGCTGGTCGGCCTTCATCAAGTAGATGGTAAGCAATATTACTTTAGCAGATCTGGAGCCATGCAAACAGGCTGGAAATGGTCTGATAATCATTACCGTTACTTTGAATCAAACGGTGCCATGAAAACTGGTTGGATAAAAGACAAAGGCGTTTGGTATTATCTAAATCCTGAAGATGGTATCATGTTGGTTGGTCTTCATAAAGTAAATGGTGATCATTATTACTTTGATGAATCAGGAGCTATGCAAACAGGTTGGAAACAGCTTGATGGTAATTGGTACTATTTCCAAGCTGATGGTTCTTTATTGAAGAACGCAACAACACCTGATGGTTACAAAGTAAACGAAGAAGGAATCTGGAAACAGGCTGTTGCTGCTGTAAATAGCGAGGCAGTTAAGCCAGAACAGAAACAAGAAGCTAATTCCTCTATTGTTGAACAACCTAAACAAGATTCAAACCTAGAAGCCAACGCTTCTGAAAAGAAAGAAAAAGAATAAAGAAGAAATCCCCTACTGGCAACTAATTTATCAGTAGGGGATTTTTTAATTTCGTTTTAATTTAGCAAGTACAAGATTCAGTGCATAGTGGAGTGTTTTGTCTTTGGTGATAAAGAGGGTCAAGAGATAATAGATACCACAAGTTGCTACGGTAGAAAGAACCATGAGAATCATATTGAAGTTTACTGTGTAGGAATTGATTTGGAAAATCATTTTGAAAATATAGAAGATTGGGATAAAACCAAGGGATATGAGGCTGTAACGTGTTAAGGTTATAAAAATTTCTTTTAAACTAATCAGTTGATGTTTCTTGATAAAATGAATTTCAAGTAAAACTACGATAGTTTCTGCGATAATGGTCGTAGCGATGTAATACTCAGGTGCAAAAATATTATTGAAATACAAGATGCTATTTAATAGTATATTGGCGCCACCACCGAGGAAGTAAAAGGCAGTTAAGCGATTTTCATGGTCGTTGATAAAGATAATCTGTTTACCAAGAATCAATTCAATAGCCCAGATGATGGTACGAAAAGCGAAGACGCTGGTTACGATACCTGCTTCAAGATACTTTTCAGAAGAATAAATAACAGTTGCGTACCGTCCCAATATCATAATCCCGATACTAGTTGGAACCATAAGGAAATAGAATAAGGATGCCGCTTGATTCACGAGATAATTGTAGGACTTGTAATCCTTTTTACCGAGATAGTAGCCAAGGCGCGGAATACTTACGTTGATAGCTCCACTCAAGACACTGGCAATTAGCATGACGATACTATAGGCAATTGTATAATAGGAAATATAGTTTTCATCCGGTCCCTTGGTGATAAACATTCTATCTAGCAAGGTATAAAGCATATTAGCGTTTGCTAAGAGAAGCATAGTGAAGAGCGGTTTAGAAGCTTTAGCTAATTCGACGAATCCAATTTTAACAAAAGAAACTTCTCTCTTAATCCAAAGAAAACTAAGCAGGTAGTTGAGGATAGTGGTCGCTGTCATAACGATAGCATAAGGAACGATATCATCTGCCGTTTTAACGAAGGCGAAGATAGCGACCAGCATGGTAATTCGAATAATTAACGTTTTGTAGAGGATGAAGGCATAGTTTTCATAAGCCTCGTTCATCCATTCGATATTGAGAAATTGGAAGAGTGCTTGGGCCCCTAGGATGTAGTAGAGGACTTTCAGATTCTCAATGCTGGTGTCAAAGAAGATAATGAGGAAGTAGATACCAGTCGTCAGGAGAGAAGTGAAAACCGAGATATAAAACAACTTAGAAAAGACGTAGTTGATTTTATTCTTGTCATCCTTGACCTTACTGATAGCTCGAATCCCGTAGTTGTATATTCCAAAGGCAGCTAGTGGAATAACGAAACTTGCCCAGGTATTGGCCGTATTGAAATAACCGTAATTGGATTTGCTGAGAATCCGCGTCAGATAAGGATTTGTTATCAGTGGGAAAACGATATTGAGAATATTGACCAGCAGGCTGGCTAAGGCATTTACTTTTATATTTTTCATTGAACTTTCTTTCTTAAATCTAAAATCATATCTAGTATTATATCACATTCTCGCTTCATTCTTTTGATAAAATCGTAAAAATCTAGTATAATAGATAGACTGAAAGTATGAGGTTACTAGATATGAAGATGAAACAAATTAGTGATACAACACTAAAAATCACGATGACTTTAGATGATTTGATGGATCGGGGAATGGAGATTGCAGACTTTCTCGTTCCTCAGGAAAAAACCGAAGAGTTTTTCTATGCTATTTTAGATGAATTAGAAATGCCAGACAATTTCTTGGATAGTGGCATGTTGAGTTTCCGTGTGACTCCAAAACCAGATAAGGTGGACGTCTTTGTGACCAAGTCCAAGATTGACCAAAATCTGGATTTTGAAGATTTGGCGGATTTACCCGATATGGAAGAATTAGCCCAAATGTCACCAGATGAATTCCTCAAAACCTTAGAAAAGAGCATTGCAGACAAGACCAAGGACGATATTGAGGCTATCCAGTCCCTAGAACAGGTCGAGGCTAAAGAAGAGGAGCAAGAACAGGCAGATAAGGAGACTGAGATCAAGAAGGAACCTTATATCTACTATATCTTGCGTTTTGCAAGCCTTTCTGACCTAGTTGCTTTTGCAAAGACTGTTAACTACCAGATGGAAACATCTGAACTCTATAAGATGAATGGACATTACTACTTGACGATTTTAGTCGATGTGGAAAATCATCCTAGTCCATATCCAGCCTGGCTCTTGGCCCGTATGCGCGAATTTGCAGATGATAGTGACATCAGTCGCTCAGTCTTGCAAGAGTATGGGCAAATCTTGATCAATCACGACGCAGTTATCGGTCTGCAAAAGATTAGTTCATAAATTTTGAAAATCATTTTCACTTATCAAGAAAGACGAATCATGGGATTCGTTTTTTCTTTTCTAGGCTGAAATAGTGATTTACTATAATAGGAATTTTCACAAAATTCTGTTATAATGGCTATATCAGAAAATTTCTAGGAGACAAACATGACAGTTAAAATTGCTTTACTTGGATTTGGTACCGTTGCAAGTGGTGTGCCTTTCCTCCTAAAGGAAAATGGAGAAAAAATCGTTCAGTCAGCTCATTCAGAGATTGAAGTAGCCAAGGTATTGGTCAAGGATGAAGATGAAAAGAACCGCTTGCTTGCAGCAGGGAATGACTTTAACTTTGTGACCAATGTAGATGATATTTTGTCAGATCAAGACATTACAATCGTAGTGGAATTGATGGGGCGTATCGAACCAGCTAAGACCTTTATCACTCGTGCCTTAGAAGCTGGGAAACACGTTGTTACTGCTAACAAGGACCTTTTGGCTGTTCATGGTACAGAATTGCTAGAAATCGCTAAAGTGCATAATGTAGCACTTTACTACGAAGCAGCAGTTGCTGGTGGGATTCCAATTCTTCGCACTCTAGCAAATTCATTGGCTTCTGATAAAATCACGCGCGTTCTTGGTGTCGTTAACGGAACTTCTAACTTTATGATGACCAAAATGGTCGAAGAAGGCTGGTCTTATGATGATGCTCTGGCTGAAGCTCAAAGACTTGGATTTGCAGAAAGCGACCCTACAAATGACGTGGATGGGATTGATGCAGCCTACAAGATGGTGATTTTGAGCCAATTTGCCTTTGGGATGAAGGTTGCCTTTGACGATGTAGCCCACAAGGGAATCCGCAACATCACACCAGAAGACGTAGCTGTAGCCCAAGACCTGGGCTATGTAGTGAAATTGGTAGGTTCTATCGAGGAAACTCCTTCGGGTATTGCTGCGGAAGTAACTCCAACCTTCCTTCCCAAAGCACATCCACTTGCTAGTGTCAATGGGGTAATGAACGCAGTCTTTGTAGAATCTATTGGCATCGGTGAGTCTATGTACTACGGACCAGGTGCGGGTCAAAAACCAACTGCAACAAGTGTTGTGGCGGATATTGTCCGTATCGTTCGTCGTTTGAATGATGGAACAATTGGAAAAGACTTCAACGAATACAGCCGTGACTTGGTTTTGGCAAATCCAGAAGATGTTAAAGCAAACTACTATTTCTCAATCTTGGCACCAGATTCAAAAGGTCAGGTCTTGAAACTTGCTGAAATCTTTAATGCTCAAGATATTTCCTTCAAGCAAATCCTCCAAGATGGCAAAGAGGGTGACAAGGCGCGTGTAGTGATTATTACACATAAGATCAATAAAGCACAACTTGAGAATGTTTCAGCTGGGTTGGCCAAAGCTTCAGAATTTGACCTCTTGAATACATTCAAGGTGTTAGGAGACTAGGATGAAGATTATTGTACCTGCAACAAGTGCCAATATCGGGCCAGGTTTTGATTCGGTCGGTGTAGCTGTAACCAAGTATCTTCAAATTGAGGTCTGTGAAGAACGAGATGAGTGGTTGATTGAACATCAGATCGGCAAATGGATTCCCCATGATGAGCGCAACCTTTTACTCAAGATTGCTTTACAAATTGCTCCTGACTTGCAACCGAGACGCTTGAAAATGATCAGTGATGTTCCCCTGGCGCGTGGTTTGGGTTCTTCTAGCTCGGTTATCGTTGCTGGGATTGAACTGGCCAACCAACTGGGCAAGCTCAACTTATCCAACCACGACAAATTGCAGCTGGCGACCAAGATTGAAGGGCATCCAGACAATGTGGCCCCAGCCATTTATGGTAATCTGGTTATTGCAAGTTCCGTTGAAGGGCAGGTTTCGGCGATTGTGGCAGATTTCCCAGAGTGTGATTTTTTAGCTTATATTCCCAACTATGAATTGCGTACTCGTGACAGCCGCGGTGTCTTGCCTAAAAAATTGTCCTACAAGGAAGCTGTTGCTGCCAGCTCTATCGCCAATGTGGCTATTGCAGCCTTGTTGGCAGGTGACATGGTGACAGCTGGACAAGCAATCGAGGGAGACCTCTTCCACGAGCGCTACCGTCAGGATCTGGTGAGAGAATTTGCGACGATTAAGCAAGTAGCCAAAGAGAATGGTGCCTATGCAACCTATCTTTCTGGCGCTGGGCCAACAGTTATGGTCTTGGCTTCTCATGACAAGATGCCGGCGATTAAGGCGGAATTGCAAAAGCAGTCTTTCAAAGGCAAACTTCATGATTTGAAAGTGGATACCCAAGGTGTCCGTGTCCAAGCAAAATAAAGAAATAAAAGACAGGATGGGGAAAGTCTCGACTAGAGGGCTTCCTGTCCTTTTTTTGAAAAGAAGTTTATACTCAATGAAAATCAAAGAGCAAACTAGGAAGCTAGCCGCAGGTTGCTCAAAACATGGTTTTGAGGTTGTAGATGAAACTGACGAAGTCAGTAACCATACCTACGGTAAGGCGATGCTGATGTGGTTTGAAGAGATTTTCAAAGAGTATTAGTTAAAAACTTGATAAAGGAGAAATAAAGATGGCAGAAATTTATCTAGCAGGTGGTTGTTTTTGGGGCCTAGAGGAGTATTTTTCCCGAATTTCAGGCGTATTAGCAACCAGTGTTGGCTACGCTAATGGGCAAGTCGAAACGACCAATTACCAGCTGATTGAGGAAACAGACCATGCAGAAACGGTTCAAGTGATTTACGATGAGAAGGCAGTGTCACTTAGAGAAATTTTACTTTATTATTTCCGTGTTATTGATCCCTTGTCTATTAACCAGCAGGGGAATGACCGTGGTCGCCAATATCGTACTGGTATTTATTACCAAGATGAAACAGACTTGCCAGCTATCTATACAGTGGTGCAGGATCAAGAACGCATGCTTGGTCGAAAGATTGCAGTAGAAGTGGAGCAACTTCGCCACTACATTCTGGCAGAAGACTATCACCAAGACTATCTTAAGAAGAATCCTTCAGGTTACTGTCATATCGATGTGACCGATGCTGATAAGCCATTGATTGATGCCTCTAACTATGAAAAGCCTAGTCAGGAGGTGTTAAAGGAAAGCTTAACTGAAGAGTCCTATCGTGTCACCCAAGAAGCTGCTACAGAGGCTCCATTTACCAATGCCTATGACCAAACTTTTGAAGAAGGGATTTATGTAGATATCACGACTGGTGAGCCACTCTTTTTTGCTAAGGATAAGTTTGCTTCAGGTTGTGGTTGGCCAAGTTTCAGTCGTCCGATTTCTAAGGAATTGATTCATTATTACAAGGATATGAGCCATGGGATGGAGCGAATCGAGGTTCGTTCTCGGTCAGGAAATGCTCACTTGGGTCATGTTTTCACAGATGGTCCTCAGGAATTAGGTGGCCTCCGTTACTGTATTAATTCTGCCTCCTTGCGCTTTGTAGCCAAGGATGAGATGGAAGAAGAAGGATATGGCTATCTATTACCTTACTTAAACAAATAAAACTGAGAGGGTGGGGCTTCCCACTTTCTTCATTTCCAGAATAAGAATAGAAGGGATTTATGAAACACTTACTATCTTACTTCAAACCCTATATCAAAGAATCAATTTTGGCACCCTTGTTCAAGCTGCTAGAAGCTGTTTTTGAACTCTTGGTTCCCATGGTGATTGCTGGGATTGTTGACCAGTCCTTGCCTCAGAGAGATCAAGGACACCTTTGGATGCAGATTGGCCTGCTCCTTATCTTTGCAGTGATTGGCGTTTTAGTGGCCTTGGTAGCCCAGTTTTACTCAGCCAAGGCAGCGGTGGGGTTTACCAAAGAACTGACAGACGACCTTTATCGTCATATTCTTTCCTTACCCAAGAACAGCAGAGACCGTCTGACAACTTCTAGCTTGGTGACTCGCTTGACTTCGGATACTTACCAGATACAGACTGGTATCAATCAATTCCTGCGCCTCTTTTTGCGAGCACCTATTATCGTTTTTGGGGCTATCTTTATGGCCTATCGCATCTCGGCTGAGCTGACTTTCTGGTTTTTAGTTATGGTTGTCATTTTGACAATCGTTATTGTAGGGTTCTCTCGGCTGGTCAATCCTCTCTACAGCAGTCTCAGAAAGAAAACGGACCAACTGGTTCAGGAAACACGTCAGCAATTGCAAGGGATGCGAGTTATTCGTGCTTTTGGTCAGGAAAAACGAGAGTTACAGATTTTTCAAACCCTAAATCAAGTTTATGCTAGATTACAAGAAAAGACAGGTTTCTGGTCTAGTTTATTAACACCTCTGACCTATCTGATTGTCAATGGAACTCTCCTAGTTATCATCTGGCAGGGTTATATTTCCATTCAAGGAGGTTTACTTAGCCAAGGTGCCCTGATTGCCCTTATCAACTACCTCTTGCAGATCTTGGTGGAATTGGTCAAGCTTGCCATGCTGATCAATTCCCTCAACCAGTCCTACATCTCAGCCAAGAGAATCGAGGAGGTCTTTGCTGAGGCTCCCGAAGACATCCACTCAGAGTTAGAACAAAAGCAAGCTACCAGTAATCAGGTTTTACAAGTCCAAGAATTAACCTTTACCTATCCTGATGCGGCCCAGCCTTCTCTGAGAGACATTTCCTTTGATATGAAGCAAGGACAAATACTTGGTATCATTGGGGGAACGGGTTCTGGTAAATCAAGCTTGGTGCAAGTCTTACTTGGACTTTATCCAGCAGACAAGGGAAGCATTGACCTTTATCGAAATGGACATAGTCCTCTTAATTTGGAGCAGTGGCGGTCTTGGATTGCCTATGTGCCCCAAAAAGTCGAACTCTTTAAGGGAACCATTCGTTCCAACTTGACTCTAGGTTTGCATCAAGAAGTAACTGATCAAGAACTCTGGCAGGCCTTGGAAATTTCGCAAGCAAAGGATTTTGTCAGTGAAAAGGAAGGACTCTTAGATGCCCAAGTTGAGGCAGGAGGGCGAAATTTCTCAGGCGGGCAAAAACAAAGGTTGTCTATCGCCAGAGCAGTCTTGCGCCAAGCTCCGTTTCTCATCCTAGATGATGCGACCTCAGCTCTCGACACCATCACAGAGTCCAAGCTCTTGAAATCTATTCGAGAAAATTTGCCAAACACGAGCTTAATCTTGATTTCTCAACGGACTTCGACGCTTCAGATGGCTGACCAGATTCTCCTTTTGGAAAAAGGTGAGTTACTAGCTGTTGGCAAGCACGATGACTTGATGAAGACTAGCCAAGTCTATCGCGAAATCAATGCATCCCAACATGGAAAGGAGGACTAGAATGAAACGACAAACTGCAAACCAGACGCTCAAACGTTTAGCCGTAGATTTAGCAAGCCATCCTTTCCTCCTTTTCCTAGCCTTTCTAGGAACGATTGCCCAAGTTGGTTTATCAATTTATCTTCCTATTTTGATTGGGCAGGTCATTGACCAAGTCCTGGTGGCTGGATCATCACCAGTTTTTTGGCAGATTTTTCTCCAGATGCTCTTGGTGGTAATAGGAAATACTCTGGTACAATGGGCCAATCCTCTCCTCTATAATCGTCTAATCTTCTCTTATACCAAAGACTTGCGAGAGCGAATCATCCATAAACTCCATCGGTTACCGATTGCTTTTGTGGATCGACAGGGCAGTGGAGAGATGGTTAGTCGTGTGACCACAGACATCGAACAGTTGGCAGCTGGCTTGACCATGATTTTTAATCAATTTTTCATTGGTGTCTTGATGATTTTGGTTAGTATTCTAGCTATGCTTCAAATCCACCTCCTCATGACCCTCTTGGTCTTGCTGTTGACGCCACTGTCCATGGTGATTTCACGCTTTATTGCCAAGAGATCTTATCACCTCTTCCAGAAGCAAACAGAGACAAGGGGGATTCAGACACAATTAATTGAAGAATCGCTTAGCCAACAGACCATTATCCAGTCCTTTAATGCTCAAGGAGAGTTTATCCAAAGATTGCATGAGGCTAATGATAACTACGCAGACTATTCTCAGTCAGCTATCTTTTATTCTTCAACGGTCAATCCTTCGACTCGATTTGTAAATTCGCTCATTTATGCCCTTCTAGCTGGAGTGGGAGCTTATCGTATCATGATGGGATCCACACTGACCATTGGACGTTTAGTGACTTTTTTGAACTATGTCCAACAGTACACTAAGCCCTTTAACGATATTTCTTCAGTTCTAGCCGAATTGCAAAGTGCTCTCGCTTGCGCAGAGCGTGTCTATGCTGTCTTAGAAAGTCCAGAGGTGGTTGAAACAGGTAAGGAAATCTTGACCAGTGACCAAGTCAAGGGAGCTATTTCCTTTAAACATGTCTCTTTTGGCTACCATCCTGAGAAGATCTTGATTAAGGACTTGTCTATAGATATCCCAGCTGGTAGCAAGGTAGCCATTGTTGGTCCGACAGGTGCTGGTAAGTCAACTCTTATCAATCTCCTCATGTGTTTTTACCCTATTAACTCAGGAGATATCTTGCTGGACGGTCGTTCCATTTACAACTATACCCGAGCGTCATTGAGACAGCAGTTTGGGATGGTGCTCCAAGAAACCTGGCTCAAGCAAGGGACTATTCATGACAATATTGCCTTTGGAAATCCTGAAGCCAGTCGGGAGCAGGTGATTGCTGCTGCTAAAGCAGCCAATGCAGACTTTTTCATCCAACAGTTGCCACAGGGATACGATACTAAGTTGGAAAATGCAGGAGAATCTCTCTCTGTCGGCCAAGCCCAGCTCTTAACCATCGCCCGAGTCTTTCTGGCTATTCCAAAGATTCTTATCTTAGACGAGGCGACTTCCTCCATCGATACACGGACAGAAGTGTTAGTTCAGGATGCCTTTGCTAAACTCATGAAGGGGCGCACAAGCTTTATCATTGCTCATCGTTTGTCAACCATTCAGGATGCGGATTTGATTCTTGTCTTGGTAGATGGTGATATTGTTGAGCATGGTAACCATCATGACCTCATGGCTAGAAAGGGCAAGTATTACCAGATGCAAAAAGCTGCAGCTTTTAGCTCTGAATAATCCTTTCTATTTTGAAATCTTATGGACAAAAAAAAGTTGCCTTTGGGTGACTTTTTTGTTACAATAGCTAGAAAAAATCAGGGTCTTAGAAGGAGAAAACAATGAAAGTCTATCAGCATGTAAATACCGTGACTTGTGACCAAGATTTCCATGTTTATTTGGATGGTATCTTAGCCGTTAAGGACTCTCAAATCGTCTATGTCGGCCAAGAGGAGCCAGAGATTTTAGAGCAAGCTGAGCAGATGATAGACTATCAGGGAGCCTGGATCATGCCTGGATTGGTCAATTGCCACACCCATTCTGCTATGACAGGTTTGCGAGGAATTCAGGATGACAGTAATCTCCACGAATGGCTCAATGACTATATCTGGCCAGCAGAAGCAGGATTTACTCCCGATATGACTACCAAGGCAGTCAAAGAAGCTCTGACGGAGATGCTCCAGTCAGGGACAACAAGCTTCAATGATATGTATAATCCCAATGGAGTGGATATTGAGCAAATTTATCAGGCAGTCAAGGCGTCTAAGATGCGTTGTTATTTCTCACCGACCCTCTTTTCTTCAGAGGCAGAGACAACTGCTGAAACTATAAGCAGAACACGAGCCATCATAGAGGAAATCTTAGGATATGAAAATCCAAATTTCAAGGTTATGGTAGCCCCACATTCTCCCTACAGCTGTAGTAAAGATTTGCTGGAAGAGAGCTTAGATATGGCAAAAGAGCTGAATATTCCTCTCCATATCCATGTGGCGGAGACCAAGGAGGAATCAGGAATTATCCTCAAACGCTATGGCAAACGTCCCCTTGCCTTTCTAGAAGAACTGGGTTACTTAGATCATCCGTCTGTTTTTGCTCATGGGGTCGAACTAAACGAACAAGAAATTGAACGCTTGGCAACCTCTCAAGTGGCTATCGCCCACAATCCTATCAGTAATCTAAAACTGGCCTCAGGAATCGCTCCAATCATCCAACTCCAAAAAGCAGGAGTAGCAGTGGGGATTGCGACTGACTCGGTTGCTTCCAATAACAATCTAGATATGTTTGAGGAAGGACGGACAGCAGCCCTCCTTCAGAAAATGAAGAGTGGAGATGCCAGCCAATTTCCTATCGAAACAGCTCTCAAAGCTCTAACGATAGAAGGTGCTAAGGTTCTTGGAATGGAAGATCAGATAGGAAGTCTGGAAGTTGGTAAGCAGGCAGATTTTCTGGTCATTAATCCTCAAGGAAAAATCCATCTTCAACCTCAGGAAAATATGCTCTCTCACCTCGTATACGCAGTCAAATCCAGTGATGTTGATGATGTCTATATTGCTGGAGAACAGGTTGTCAAGCAAGGCAAAGTTTTGACGGTAGAGATTTAAAAAAATTTCAAAAAAAGTTTGCAAAAATCTTGCATTCTTTTTTTGTCTATGCTATACTTATATACGGTTTGAAAAAACTGCCTAAGACAGTAGGGGAGCTCGACTCATAAAGATCCTACCGAGGACAAAACGTATCATGTAAAAAGAAGCGTATTGTACTTTCGTGTCTAGGTTTGGGCGCGTTTTTCTTTTGAAAAAATTCCCCAAGCAAAATAATTACGGAGGTGAACACACTAATGAGTGAAGCAATTATTGCTAAAAAAGCGGAACTAGTTGACGTAGTAGCTGAAAAAATGAAAGCTGCTGCATCTATTGTCGTTGTAGACGCTCGTGGTTTGACAGTTGATCAAGATACAGTTCTTCGTCGTGAGCTTCGTGGAAGCGAAGTTGAGTATAAAGTCATTAAAAACTCAATCTTGCGTCGTGCAGCTGAAAAAGCTGGTCTTGAAGACCTTGCATCTGTTTTTGTTGGACCATCTGCAGTAGCATTTTCTAACGAAGATGTTATCGCACCAGCGAAAATCTTGAACGACTTTGCTAAAAACGCTGAAGCACTTGAAATTAAAGGTGGTGCAATCGAAGGCGCTGTCGCATCTAAAGAAGAAATCGTTGCTCTTGCAACTCTTCCAAACCGCGAAGGACTTCTTTCTATGCTCCTTTCTGTACTTCAAGCGCCAGTGCGCAACGTTGCTCTTGCAGTCAAAGCGGTTGCAGACAACAAAGAAGACGCAGCTTAATCTTAAGCTACGCAGCGTAGCATAGCTACGAAAAAACTATTATATAATTAAAAACTTATTTGGAGGAAATAACAATGGCATTGAACATTGAAAACATTATTGCTGAAATTAAAGAAGCTTCAATCCTTGAATTGAACGACCTTGTAAAAGCTATCGAAGAAGAATTTGGTGTAACTGCAGCTGCTCCTGTAGCTGTAGCTACAGCTGGTGCTGCTGACGCTGGTGCTGCTAAAGATTCATTTGACGTTGAATTGACAGCTGCTGGTGACAAAAAAGTTGGCGTTATCAAAGCTGTACGTGAAATCACTGGTCTTGGACTTAAAGAAGCTAAAGAACTTGTTGATGGTGCACCAGGTGTCATCAAAGAAGGCGTTCCAACTGCAGAAGCTGAAGAAATCAAAGCTAAATTGGAAGAAGCTGGAGCTTCAGTTACTCTTAAATAAGAGGCATATACCAATTAGAATTCGGAATACTATAGTATCAGCCTTTTAGAATCGTGAACACATTTTAGAAACTGATAAATTAATTTAGTTTCCTGCCAAAAACCCTACCAAAAATTAATTTGGCAGGGTTTTTCTTTTTAATAAAATTATTTTGGAGAACAGTTGAATATTGTTCTCCTTTTTTTATTTTCTGGAGGGAAAATGACAAAAGAATTACAATCATCACGTTATATTGTCATTTCATTTTTAGTACGTGAAATGGGAATTGACATTGTTGAAGCCATATCTCTTATGGCTGAATTAGAAAAAAGTGGCTTGGTTCGATTGGAATCAAGTGGAGATTTAATACTCAAAGAACTTGGAGGAGCGCTATGAAACGAATTACCGCAAATCAATACCAAACTTCAGAAAGGTATTATAAATTACCTAAAATTCTTTTTGAAGATGAGAAATATATGGATATGAAACTAGAAGTAAAGGTGGCTTATTCAATTTTAAAAGATCGTTTAGAATTATCTCTCAATCGTGGTTGGATAGATGAAGAAGGAGCGGTTTATTTAGTATTTTCTAATTCTAAACTGATGAAGCTATTAGGTTGTTCGAAGTCAAAATTACTGTCCATCAAAAAAACTCTTAAAGAATATGACTTAATTGATGAAGTCCAACAGTCTTCAAGTGAGAAAGGGAGACTAGCTAATAAGATTTATTTAGGGGAGTTGTCTCCTACCCCAGTAGCTAGTTCGAACAGGCCTAGTATTAAAAAAAGACTAGGGCAGGTTGAAAATGAAACGGCCCCCGTCTCACATTCAGCCCCTAGTGAGACTGAAGTTAGTGAGACTAAATATAGTGAGACTGATTCTTTATTTATTGAGGATGAGGAGGATAGGAATACTCATCCTATCTTGAAAAGAAAAGTAGAAAAGGTCACAAAATATGATCGAGATTATATTTGGGGATTGGTGCAAGATCAATTTAGACGAGAGGGTTTTTCTGAAACAGCCAGTGAAATTGCTATGACTGATTTTGAGAGAATCTACCAGTATTCTCTTGACAATGTTCGCTTTGTTAGACGAGCGGAAGTTTTGGCTGAATTTGTGTTTAACGGCTTGTATTCTGTTTGGAATAACCGTGTTAGAAAAGGAGGTGGTTAAATGTCGCCAATCGAGTGGATATTAGTTATGATCATTTTAATTTCAAGTGGTATGACTCTTTGGACATTGATTGTCAATCAGAAAGGGGTAATCAAGAAATGAGATTTATTGATTTATTTTCAGGTATCGGTGGATTTCGGCTTGGAATGGAAAGTGTTGGACACGAGTGTATTGGATTTTGTGAGATTGATAAATTTGCTAGAGAATCTTATAAGTCCATTTTTCAAACGAAAGGAGAAATTGAATTTCATGACATACGAGATGTTTCAGATGACAAATTTAATAAACTTAGAGGGAAAGTCGATATCATCTGTGGGGGATTCCCTTGTCAAGCATTTTCAATCGCAGGAAGACGATTGGGATTTGAAGATACTAGAGGAACTTTGTTCTTTGAAATTGCTCGGGCGGCCAAACAAATCCAACCACGTTTTCTTTTTCTTGAAAATGTTAAAGGCCTACTCAATCACGATAAGGGACGGACGTTCACCACAATCCTTACCACACTTGATGAGTTGGGGTTTGATGTTGAGTGGCAGGTGCTTAACAGTAAGGATTTCGGCGTTCCCCAAAACAGAGAGAGGGTGTTTATTATCGGACATTCTAGAAAGAAAAGTACCAGACTCTTATTTCCTTTCAGACGAGAAGGTCAAGCAACTAACTCTGAGATTTTTAAAACATTAGGGAATTTGAATCCATCAAAAAGTGGAATGAGCGGTAAAGTCTATTATTCAGAAGGTCTTGCGCCAACCTTAGTTCGTGGAAAAGGAGAAGGATTTAAGATTGCGATTCCTTGCATTACACCAGATAGATTAGACAAGAGACAAAATGGTAGACGCTTTAAGGAAAACCAAGAGGCGATGTTTACTTTAAATACTCAAGATCGCCATGGTATTGTCGTTGTTGGAGATTTACCAACTAGCTTTAAGGAAACTGGTCGAGTTTATGGAAGTGAGGGGTTATCTCCAACACTGACTACAATGCAAGGTGGAGATAAAATTCCCAAAATACTAATTCCAGAACCAATCAAATTTCTAAAAGTACGGGAAGCAACGAAAAAAGGATACGCTCAAGCAGAAATAGGAGATTCAATCAATTTGGAAAGACCAAGTTCTCAGTATCGTCGTGGTAGAGTTGGAAAGGGTATAGCTAATACGTTAACAACTAGTGGACAAATGGGAGTAGTAGTTGCTAGTTATGAAGGAGAAGATAAACAAGTTTATCATGTAGCCGGTGTATTAATAGATGGACAATTTTATCGTCTGAGGATACGACGAATCACTCCTAAAGAGTGTTTTCGCTTGCAGGGCTTTCCTGATTGGGCTTTTGAAGCTGCTAGAAAAGTCTCTAGTAATAGTCAGCTCTATAAACAAGCTGGTAATAGTGTAACCGTTCCTGTGATTGCCGCAATCGCAAAGGAATTAAAAGAAATAGAGGAAAAAGATGAAAGCATTAAATAAAGAATCAATACTAGATTGTGATGAATTAGAAACAGAATTACATGATGCAGAAATCAAACAGCTGGATGAACAATTATTTTTGATACCCAATTATCCATGTGAGTTTGAAGTAACATTTTTAGATGTATACCATAAAAAACACAACTACCCACTATTTTACGAGTCCTATCTTCAAAACGTGATGGAATTCCTTGAAAGTCAAGACATAAAGAATGGGGTTGATGCCTTTGTAGATGATCATCAAAATCTTGTTTTTGTTTTATATGGACAAGGCTATCGAGCCGAGGGAAAAGAGGGAATACTTACAACCCAAGTAACTGTAAAAGCTTATGATGAAGACAAGAAACCGATTAACTTCTCAAATTTATTAGATTCTTTAATCGTCTCAGAATATCAAATGGAACCGAATCTTTGGGAGGTCTCCCATGATTGATCTCTATCTAAGTAAAAATAACCATAGAAATCAAATTCTTTTAGATTTCTTTCAAAACTACGGAATAGAGGTATCTTGTCATTCGATTTCTGAAATGACAAAGGACAAATTAATTGAGATGATGAGCTATTCTTCAGATTGTTTCGAGTTTTTATCTCCCAATTTATTACGATTTAAGAATCGTGACAATCTAAGATTAACGGATTTCATCGAAATGATATTAAAAAATCCTGAACTAACTATCAGACTTCCTCTTGCGGTTTCAAATAAGAGAGTTTATCCAAATCTGAATCTAGAGGAGGCTAGAGCTTTATTGCCAAGAGATACGAAACAATTGATTTACATGGAACAAACACATTATTTATCTAGTTAAAGGAGAAGCAATATGGCTGAACGATTTTGGGAGAACTTGTCCATTATTTTGGCTGAAAGAAATATCAGCTGGATTGAGTTAACCAGAAAAATGTTTGCGGGAGAGTTTCACTATCCAAGTGAATTGAATCGTTTGTATCAAAAGATTCGCCACTATAAGATGGAACAACGAATGCCTCAAAGTCCATGGGTAGAAAGGATTGTGCAGGTATTAGATTTAGATTATGAAGATTTATTTCGGAGGTAACTATGAAAAGAATAATTCCAGTTTATATATTCCAACAAGTAAATGTCTTATTGGTATCTCTATACTTACTGAAATTTCTTTGTATCGGTGAGTTAACTATACTACAGATTCTCTATGGTTCGTCACTCATTTCTTTTTTATGGATGTATGGCCAACGTAAACAAGCTCATAAGGTCAATATGAAATCTAGGATGAAATGGCTTGGTATTGGATTCGTTAGCCTACTGATTATAAGTCTATGTTTTAGCCTAATCCATGCTCGAGGAACTACGAATCAAGCAAACTTAATTGGCCTTCAACATCAAGTCCCTTGGTTTTCATTTTTATTGTTCTTAATCAATGCGAGTATGGTTGAAGAATTTCTGTATCGAGAAATTTTATGGAACTTGGTTAGAAAATTAGATATTCGAGTTGCTTTGACAAGTGTTTTATTTGCCTTAGCACATCATCCAGGAACCATTCTAGCTTGGTGTTTATATGTTTCACTTGGGATGTTTTTAGGGCTTGTACGCTACAAATCGGACTTATGGGGCAGTATGGGGCTACATTTGGTGTGGAACCTATCAGTCTATGTCTTATTTTTTCTTTAATAATAGCTGGTCTGTCTTAAGCATGGATTAATTTTGAAATAAATAAACTAAATGAATTGATTTTAAAGAAATAAAATGCTAACATATATAGCAGGTGTTAGCATTTTATTTCTAAGAAAGGAGAATGATATGGTTGATAAAAGAGAGAAACTGATGAACTCTTTCAATCAGTATGGTTTTTTAACTTTTAAACAAGTAATAGATGAAAATTTACACTACAAAACCTTATTAAAAATGGTTGCAGAAGGAAAAATCGATGCTGAAGAAAAAGGCTTATATCGCTTACCTGATATTTATTTAGATGAGTGGTTTGTTCTTCAGTATCGATTTCCAAAGGGAATCTTTTCTTTGGAGACAGCACTTTGGTTACATGGTTTATCTTTGACTATCCCTTTTAACATGATGATGAGTTTTCCTTATGGTACGAATACCAAAAACATTAAGGAAGCAGATATACGTCCTATTATTTTACGCTCTCACTATAGTGAAGGAATTATTGAAATAGAGCGTCTTCCTGGCCAATTTATTAAAGTTTATGAAGTTGAACGAGTTTTGGTTGAGTGTCTAAGACCAGTTCATCAGGTGGATCTTCAAATTATTGCACCAGCGTTTAAGAAATATTTTCAACAGAATCAAATTCATTTACACAAATTATTTTATTATGCCCAGCTATTTAAAGTAACTGATAAGTTACAATCTTATACGGAGGTACTATCTTAATGTTTTCAAATGCGAATAGCTTTAAAGCAAAAATCAAAAACATTTCAAAAGATAAGGGAATTCCAGCTCAACAAGTACAACAACATTATTTAATTGAGCAAGTGTTAAAGCTGATTTCTACTAGTTCTTATAGAGATTCCTTCATTGTAAAAGGAGGGTATCTAATAGGTCAAATGATCGGACTAGATAAGCGAACCACAATGGATTTAGATGTCACTCTGAGGGGAACCGAAATGAGCAGAGAAAATTTGATTCATATCTTTGAAGAGATTCTTTGTTCTAAAACTGATGGATTTTCATTTTCAGTAGATAAGCTAGAACCTATTCGCCAAGATGATGAATATGGAGGATTTTCATTAAAATTAAATGCAACTTTTGATACATTAAAAGAGGTTGTTTTTATTGATATTACTACTGGTGATAAAATCACACCAAGAGAAATTACTTATTCAATGACTTCTATCTTTACTAATGAAAGCATCAAGATATGGACATATAATCTAGAGACTGTACTTGCTGAAAAGTTAGAAACGATCATCAGTAGGGGATTGTCTTCGACACGCCCACGTGATCGATATGATCTTTTCACCTTGTATAAACTTAGAAAAGAAGAGATTAATCTAGAAGTATTAAAAAATGCACTTGAGAATACGGCAGAAAAACGTAAAAGTAAAGATACTATTTATAATTGGGAAGAACAAGTGAGAGGAATTGAAATTTCTGATTATCAGAAAGAGCTATGGATTCGTTATCAACGCCAATTTAAGTATGCTAAAGATATCTCATTTGATAACTCTGTTTATGTTATTAGGGAAATTATGCAACAAATATTTTAGTACAAAAGTAACTTATTAGTAAAGCAGTGAGTTGCTTTTTTTATTCCAATAACTCCAAAAATGTGATAAAAATTTCAACTACTCTTATCTATAATAAAGTTACCTGTTCTTTGAAAATTGAATCCACTCCGTCTTGATTAGCGTGCCTGTGTAAGTAGGGACTGAGAGTATTTCCCTGTGAAGGGCAACTGGCACAAGACGTGTGTGAGAATTTTCTAACAGACACGGAGTTTATCGTTACCAGACTTAAACGATGCGACAAACTAGATAAAGGAGTTAATCATGAAGGTTGTAAACTTGTATGATTTGAAACAAATGGGAAATAAGGGTGGTTGTACCATCCAATTGATTCATCACTTTCCCTTTGGTATGGGTTTAGGACATCTCAAAAAAGACTACATTGAATTTAAACGAGTTGGTATCTTTGATGGGAAGGCAGTAGAAGTCACTCTTCGAGAACCTTATTCGAGAGATCTACTGCAGGTTGTCAAGTCGATTAAGCAACATCAGAAATTGATAGCTTATCGTTATAAAGAAGGAAAACTGCTATTTGTGAAGAAGGAGGCATCAGATGTCCTCTGAACAACAGGAACGAATGGCAGTTCAATATGCTGAGCGTAGTCTTTTATTTACTGTAAGAAGTCTCTTAAAGATTCTAGAATGGTCTAGACGTCAGGCTTTAGCACAGGATTCTGCCTATAAGATAGGAGTACAGAAATTAGAAGAAATGCTACAATCTCCTTATTCGATTGATACGATTAATCTGAATAAAGATTTTTTAGACAAACCAATTGATATAGAGAAATTTAAAGCTTTTTTAGAAAAAGAAGAGATTCCTTTAGCCATCGCTTGGCAAGGGGATTCTCTGCATTTCTACACGAAAGACCGTTCGATTCTAGACAATCATTTAGACCATCTGTTAGAAAAAATGGTTAATGATCCGGAGAAATTAGCTGATTTTACCATGGATAAGTCATTAGACGATGCAATTGATGAGGCTAAATCCCAAATTACCTTTAGACAAGAAGGAGCCGTCAAACAGAAAGAGATGGTGAGATGATGTACAGTGGAAAGAAATTCCTACTATTCTCACTGTTAGGTATCTTACTAGGCTATCTTTTTCATCGTTTGACGCTTTTATATGATTCCTATACTGGAAATAGCTTAGATAAATGGACTCATCTTCTAATGGAAGGTCAAGATAAAGTTCTTCAGTCGCCATGGAATGTTTCCTTTACTGGAAAATCAAGTGCTTTTTTTCTACTAGGCTTTGTTATGATGCTGCTGGTTTATCTCTATTTAGAGACTGGAAAAAAACAATACCGAGAAGGGGTAGAATACGGCAGCGCCCGTTTTGGAACTCTAAAAGAAAAGAAGCTCTTTTACGGTAAGGAATTTTCTCATGATACGATCTTAGCACAAGATGTTCGTCTGACATTATTAGATAAAAAACCAGCCCAATATGATAGGAATAAGAATATTGCGGTGATTGGAGGTTCAGGAAGTGGGAAGACATTTCGCTTTGTGAAACCCAATCTTATTCAGATGAATAGTTCTAATATTGTAGTGGATCCTAAAGATCACTTGGCCGAAAAAACAGGCAAACTCTTTTTAGAACATGGCTACCAAGTAAAGGTGTTAGATTTAGTCAATATGAAGAACTCAGATGGCTTCAATCCTTTTCGCTATATAGAGACAGAAAATGATTTGAATCGCATGCTGACAGTTTATTTCAATAACACCAAAGGCTCTGGCTCCCGTAGTGATCCATTTTGGGATGAAGCTTCTATGACTTTGGTACGAGCTTTAGCCTCCTACTTGGTCGATTTCTATAACCCACCTAAAACAAGAGAACAGCTCATAGAAGAAAGTCGTTTAAGTCAAAAAGAATACCAAAACTTGTTGAAACGTCAAAAAAAAGAAGTGGAAGAGCGAAAAAAACGAGGGCGTTATCCAAGTTTTGCTGAAATCTCAAAACTCATTAAACACCTATCCAAGGGTGAAAACCAAGAAAAAAGTGTCTTAGAAATTCTATTTGAAAATTATGCTAAAAAGTATGGAACTGAAAATTTTACCATGCGAAATTGGGCAGATTTTCAAAATTATAAGGATAAGACTCTGGATTCTGTTATAGCTGTAACCACTGCTAAATTTGCCCTCTTCAATATTCAAAGTGTCATGGATTTGACCAAAAGAGATACCCTTGATATGAAGACATGGGGCAAGGAAAAATCAATGGTTTACCTAGTTATCCCAGATAACGACAGTACCTTTCGCTTTCTTTCAGCCCTCTTTTTTTCAACAGTATTTCAAACTCTAACAAGACAAGCAGATATTGATTTTAAGGGTAAATTACCTCTTCATGTGAGAGTCTACTTAGATGAATTCGCAAATATCGGAGAAATCCCAGATTTTGCTGAACAAACCTCAACAGTTCGTTCTCGTAATATGAGTCTCGTTCCCATTCTTCAAAATATTGCCCAACTTCAAGGACTCTATAAAGAAAAAGAAGCTTGGAAAACCATTCTTGGGAACTGTGATAGCTTAGTCTACTTAGGTGGGAATGATGAAGATACCTTTAAATTTATGAGTGGCTTACTCGGTAAACAAACCATTGATGTTCGAAATACTAGTCGTTCCTTTGGCCAGACAGGTTCAGGATCCCTTTCTCATCAAAAGATTGCTCGTGATTTAATGACACCTGATGAAGTCGGAAATATGAAACGGCATGAATGCTTGGTTCGAATTGCCAATATGCCTGTCTTTAAAAGCAAAAAATACAATTCCACTAAGCATCCAAACTGGAAGTACCTAGCCAATCAAGAAACAGATGAAAGGTGGTGGAACTATCAAATCAATCCTTTGAATCAAAGACAAGAAAATCATCTTGAAGGCCTTAGAATTCGTGATTTAACTTTTGAATCTAGTTTAAAATAAAAATAGAAAAGAGGAAATAGATGATTACGCATTTTAAAGGTTTTGTTTATGGAGTAGACGCAAGTGCTATGTTTGCACAAGCTATGTCTTTGTTACAGAAGGGATTGATTGCGGTTGGTGCCTTTCTCGTTGTTGTGGGGATTGTCAACCTTGCAACCAACATTAAAGATGGTGGACCAGGTGTTCGGAATGCCATTCTTGAAATTGTCGGTGGAGTTATGGTAGGGGCTGCTGGAGCCTTTGTAACCCAGATTTCAATTTAGGAGGATAAACAATGACATGAATCTTAGTTTAGTCTCACCCTTTGTTTACCTTGCATCTGAAAAAATATCAGCTGAAAATTTATTTGAAGGATTTAATGTAGATTTACAATCTACGGTAGATCTGATTAAATCTCTATCTAGCTACAATCCAACTGTTTGGACTTATATGTCTAGTATTACTAAAAGTGTCATGCAGCCTCTTGGAGTTGCGATTTTATCAGTTGTTCTCATCTTAGAATTTTCGAAGATGGCAAAGAAAATTGCTAACTCAGGTGGAGCGATGACCTTTGAAGCATTAGCGCCGATGTTGATTAGTTATATTATGGTCGCAGTTGTAATTACCAATACTACCGTTATTGTAGAAGCTATCATCGGTATTGCGAGTCACGCCATTGAACAAGTGGCCTCGATTGTGGCTCACGGTCACGGTGGGGCAAAGTATGATACACTCTCTGGATTAAAAGGTTCAGGATTTATTGGCCGGATGATTGTGGGCTTTTTCGCCCTCCTCATTTGGCTTGTTCGGATAGTAAGTGCAGCCATGGTTAATCTTTTGGTATCTATTCGATTTATTCAACTCTACCTTATGATTCCATTTGCCCCTCTTACGATTCCAACATTTTTAAGTGATGAATGGAAGTCTATTGGTATTGGCTATTTAAAAAATATTATGGTTTATGCGGTACAAGGGGTTCTCATTTTTCTGATTGTTTCTCTTGTTCCTTTGTTTGAATCTGCTGGGAAAATAGCTGTTTCAAATGGTGCAGGAGTCTTGCAATCACTTGCGATTATGTTTGGTAGTTTGGTACAAGCTATCTTACTGATTATTGCCCTCGTTGGTTCTCAACGTACGGCTCGCTCAATTTTAGGTATGTAATTAGATAAAGGCTAGGAAGTGATTGCTTCTTAGCCTTTTTAGAAAGGAAAGTCATGAATACACGTGTCTTTAAAGACATCTCAAAATACCAACACAGGGCTTGGTTAGGTTTCACCACAAGACAAATCATCTTTGTTTTACCAGCCTTTATTGTCACAATTATTGTTTTGGGCTTGAATCTCTTTTTCTGGCAATTTGGAGATTGGTTTGTTTACGGTTTTGTGTTTGCCTTTACCATCCCCCTCATGCTTTTTGGAGTCTATAAACCCAATGATTTATATTTTGAACATTATTTGAAATACCGTCTTCATTTTGAACTAACGATACCCCTACGCACAATTTCAGGAAAGAAAGGACTTGAACATGAAAAGAAAATCAAATACATTAAAGAAACAAAAAACTTCAACGACTAATAAAAAGGAAGAAGTTAAAGATAAAAAAGAGGAAGTGTTACCATCAACGGCTAATACTCTTTCCTATCAAGCCTTGTATCAAAATGGTCTGATGCAGGTAAAAGAAGATTATTTTTCACAAAGCTATTTACTTGGTGATGTCAATTACCAGACCGTTGGTTTAGAAGATAAGGGTGCAATCATTGAGAAGTATTCTGATTTGATTAACTCTCTAGATGATCAAACCAACTTCCAATTGACTATCTTTAATAAAAGATTGAATTTAGAAAAGTTTAGACAAAGTGTTTTGTATGAGGAAAAAGAAGATGGATATGATACCTATCGTAAAGAATTGAATCGGATGATGAATCAGAATTTAGACAGTGGTGAAAATAACTTTTCAGCTGTGAAACTGATTAGCTTTGGAAGAAAGGATACTAATCCCAAACAAGCCTATCGTTCCTTGTCTCAAATTGGAGAATATTTCAAGAGTGGTTTCTCAGAAATTGATGCACGATTTGAATCCTTGGCTGGTGAAGAGCGTGTCAACTTGTTGGCGGATATGCTTAGAGGAGAACACCATCTTCCTTTTTCTTACCGTGATTTAACGAAATCGGGTCAGACAACTCGTCACTTCATAGCACCTAATCTCTTGGATTTTAAAAATAAGAATTACCTACAAATCAATGACCGCTTATTACAGATTGTCTATGTGAGAGACTACGGTATGGAATTAGGTGATCAGTTTATTCGAGACCTCATGCAAGGAGATCTGGAATTGATAGTGAGCCTTCATGCTCAAAGTTCGACTAAGGCGGATGCTATGAAGAAACTACGCACAAAGAAGACCTTGATGGAATCCCAAAAGATTGGGGAACAACAAAAACTAGCTCGTACAGGTATCTATTTGGAAAAAGTAGGTCATGTATTAGAAAGCAATATCGATGAAGCTGAGGAACTCTTAAAAACCATGACCGAGACAGGAGATAAACTATTTCAGACAGTCTTTTTGATTGGGGTCTTTGGTCAGGATGAAGAAGAACTCAAACAAGCCCTAGACACTATCCAACAAGTCGCCGGCTCAAATGATCTAATGATTGATAAACTTCCATATATGCAAGAAGCAGCCTTTAATAGTTTGCTGCCATTTGGTTGTGATTTTTTAGAGGGAGTATCACGGAGTTTATTAACGTCCAATATAGCAGTGAACTCACCTTGGACTTCAGTAGACTTACAAGACCGTAGTGGGAAATATTACGGTATCAATCAAATATCAAGTAATATTATTACCATTGATCGCAGCCTATTAAATACACCGTCTGGTCTGATTTTAGGAACATCTGGAGCTGGGAAAGGGATGGCAACCAAGCATGAAATTATCACGACCAAAATCAAGGAATCTGGTGAAAATACTGAAATTATCATCGTGGATCCAGAAGCAGAGTACAGTGTCATTGGACGGACTTTTGGGGGAGAAATGATTGATATTGCGCCTGATTCCCAAACCTATCTCAATGTCCTTGACTTGTCTGAGGAAAATATGGATGAAGATCCTGTAAAGGTAAAATCAGAATTTCTTTTATCCTTTATCGGCAAGTTATTGGATAGAAAAATGGATGGAAGAGAAAAATCGATTATTGACCGAGTTACAAGACTCACCTATCAGTCATTTAAAGAGCCTTCTTTGGAAGAATGGGTCTTTGTATTGAGTCAACAACCAGAAGAAGAAGCGCAGAATTTGGCACTTGATATGGAACTGTATGTCGAAGGTTCTCTTGATATTTTTTCTCATAAGACCAATATTCAGACAGGATCTAACTTCTTAATCTATAACGTTAAAAAGTTAGGAGATGAGCTGAAACAAATCGCTCTTATGGTTGTTTTTGATCAGATATGGAATCGTGTCGTTCGGAACCAAAAATTAGGGAAGAAGACCTGGATTTATTTTGATGAAATGCAGCTTCTCTTATTAGATAAATATGCCAGTGATTTCTTCTTTAAATTGTGGAGTCGTGTCAGAAAATATGGAGCCAGTCCGACTGGAATAACTCAAAACGTCGAAACCTTATTGTTAGACCCAAATGGTAGACGGATTATTGCAAATAGTGAATTTATGATTCTTCTCAAGCAAGCAAAAAATGACCGAGAAGAACTGGTTCAACTCTTAGGTTTGTCAAAAGAACTTGAAAAATACCTAATCAATCCAGAAAAAGGGGCAGGACTAATAAAAGCTGGTTCCGTTGTAGTTCCCTTTAAAAATAAGATTCCTCAAGGTACTCAATTGTTTGATATCATGAGTACAGATCCTGATAAAATGGCTTCTAACTAAGGGGAAGGTAAATGAAGGATAAAAGAGAAATCATACGTGCCCGAAAGGCATTTAGAAGAAGTCTAAAAGATGAGAAGATATTCTTGAAAAAAGGAAAGAAGGAGGTGAAGAAACAGAAAAAAGATTCCGCTGTACTGGATGAAAAAAGATGGAAAAAAGAGATAAAGGAAAAGTTAGAGGAGATGAGAGAAGCTTCAAAGGCTAGAGTAAAACAAGCAAATGAAGACTACAATCATATTCTTCAAAATAGTCCTCCATCTCTTTTAAATCGCAAAGAACTAAGAGACAGACGATTGCCTCATGCTAGGAAACGATTGAAAATAGCCAAGAAGCAATTTAAGGAAGCCAAGGTAGAAGCAAAAGAAGAAAGAAAAGAGAGTCGTAAAGAAAGAAAAACCAATCAAAAATTTTTCTACGGTCAGGAATCGAAACATAAATCTAATTTTTTCTTTCAAGGGAAGAGTTTAGAAGAATTAAAAGCTAAGAAAGAAGTCAAGGCCGCAAAAGAGAATCTAAAATCTACTAAACAAGCCTATAAGTCCAAAAAAGTCAGTAGGAAAGCCAAAACTTTTCTTTATGTCCTTGGACGTGAAGGTGGAGAGTTAGCTTCAGATAATGAAAATTTAGAAGGCTATCGCACACTTCAAGAGACAATTAGAAAAGGAAAACGCTACAGTCGCCTTTCTTATAACCTTGGAAAAGCTAGTGTCAAAACAGGACAAGCAACAGGTCGTTTTACCAAGAAAAGACTGACCAACACAAAAGAGCGATACCATCATTTTAGGGATGGAAAAGGATGGAAACTATCGAAAGATAACCCAAGTTCCCTTAAAAATCGGTTTCGAAAATTAAAGAAACAAGGTCTTACAACTGTCCGAAATATCTATCAAAAACTAAAAGTAGCCTTTTCCTTCTTTACATTTGCGGCTGGAAATCCTGTAACCTGGATAGTTGGAGGAATAGTCTTTCTTCTTTTACTTATAATGAGCTTCTTTTTAGGATTTTCATCTGCTAGTTTGATTCAACAAGATGAATTTGAATTAACAAAAGCTTATACCCATCTAACTTGGGAAGATGCAGAACATACTCGCACAAATGACAAAGGAATAACTTATTACACAAAAGTTGATGATGTGATGGGGTATATGAACTTTAAATTCCATGACTATGAGTTACACAAACCAGTTCACTTATTTAGTTCAGAAACTTACAAGGATTATCTGTCTACTTTGTGGCATGATTTAAACGATGGGGATGATTTGAAATCCATGCAAGACCTCTATGAAACTCCTAAGTATAAACTCTCGAAAGACGATCAAGAGGAAATAAAGGAACTAAAAGAAGAGGGTGTCTATGCTTCCATGCAGGAATTGGACAATCCATTTGAGGGGAAAAGCAACGAAGATAGTCTAACCATGACTTATCGTTATGGATACTATGATTTAGATGGAAAACCTACCCTTCAGGAGTATATTCTACTAGAAGCGAAGGCTCACCAAACAATTGTCGCACCAATGGATGGAGTTGTATCTCTAGACGGTGACAATGTTATTCTCACTAACGGAAAAGGAGAGAATGAGAGTCGCTTAACCTTATATTCCATTCATAATGGCCGTGCGATTGAGGGGACAAGAGTCCTAACGGGTGATGTTATTGGTGAAACACCAGATGATACAGGTTTGAAAGTTTCCTATCAAAAATATAAGAACAAGAAAGAAAAATTGGTGTATGTCAATCCGCAATTTTATTTTCCAAAAGTCATTCAACTTCAGACCACTATCTTACCAGCCATTGGTCAGTTTGGTGGGGATGAGTTTGAACGAGCAAAACATATTTATGAGTTTTTGAAATCTCAAGGGGCAAGTCCCCAAGCCATTGCGGCAATTTTAGGAAATTGGTCGGTAGAGTCTTCTATTAATCCTAAACGAGCTGAAGGAGATTATTTATCTCCTCCTGTTGGCGCTACCGATTCCTCATGGGATGATGAAAGCTGGTTAGCGATTGGAGGTCCAGCCATTTATAGTGGTGCTTATCCTAATATTCTTCATAGAGGTCTAGGTTTAGGGCAATGGACAGATACCGCAGATGGGTCAACACGGCATACAGCCTTGTTAAATTATGCACACACCCAAAATAAGAAATGGTATGATTTAGACCTACAACTTGATTTTATGCTTCATGGGGATAGTCCTTACTATCAAAGTTGGTTAAAGGATTTCTTTAAAAATACAGGCAGTGCAGCCAATCTGGCCCAACTCTTCCTTACCTATTGGGAGGGAAATTCTGGTGACAAACTACTGGAAAGACAAACCAGAGCAACGGAATGGTATTACCAAATTGAAAAAGGCTTTAGTCAAACAAATGGAGGACAGGCAAAAAGTGATCCACAATCCCTTGAAGGGGTTAGTGGGGACTTGTATGATCATTCTGTTCCTGGTGGTGGAGATGGTATGGCCTATGCTTATGGACAATGTACATGGGGTGTTGCGGCTCGTATGAACCAGTTAGGCTTAAAATTAAAAGGTAGAAATGGAGAAAAGATTTCAATCATTAATACCATGGGAAATGGTCAGGACTGGGTTGCGACAGCTTCAAGTCTTGGTGGGGAAACTGGCTCTACACCAAGAGCAGGTGCCATTGTTTCTTTTGTGGGAGGTACACATGGCACACCAGCCATCTATGGTCATGTGGCTTTTGTCGAGAAAGTATATGATGATGGTTCTTTCCTTGTGTCTGAAACCAACTATGGTGGCAATCCTAACTATACCTTTAGAAAAATCTCGCAAGCAGATAGCGCCATCAGTTTTGCTTATACGGTGAAATAAAAGAATCATGTCATCAGTTTAGGTGACATGATTCTTATTTTTTATAGAGTGACATATTTAATGCCATAGGTTGATAACTTACTTGATGATCGTCTTTAATCAATTGACTGTAAGCAACAAATCCGAACTGTTCATAAAATTGAATGACTTTAGGATGATTGATACTATCTAAAAATACCATCTGAGTTCCTACAATTGCTCGAAATTCTTCAATTTTTTGAATTACAATTTCAAATAACTCTTGTCCTGATAGTTTATTTAGCTTTGTGTTTTTGCCGAATTGACCGATAAGTATCACAGGAAGATAATCAATATTTTTGGGACTTTTCCCTTTTAGGACGAGTTTCTTTTTTAAGGATTCCTCTAAATCAGAAATATCAACAACTTTGAGAGATAAACTAAAGAATCCTATGATGTTATTTGTTTCAGTTTCTTCAACGATAAAATTACGAGAACGATGTTGTTTTTCAAAATTGGGAGCTTTATCAGATAGATAAGTCAACATCTCTTCATTACCGTTGAAATCAACATTTTCTAAAATGATAGTTTTAAATAGCTCCTGAACTTGTTTCTCAGTTTTATCAGGAGCTAGCACTTGAATATTTTCAAGATATTGCTTAAGTGGTGTTACTTGAATTGTCATCTTACAGATACTTTGAAATGAGTTTATTTTTCGTTGGAGCGGTAGCGTCCTGTGATTCAATAGATTTCAAGACGGCTTGTAGCTTTTTAGATGGTTTATGATTAAGAATTTTTAGAGCATCTTCGTTTGTTAGTTTTATATCACGTGTTAAACTGATTGTAGCCATTTGTTCTACCTCCTGTTTCTACTTAAATTCATTATAGCTTATTTTGAACAAAAGTTCAATCTGAAGATAGTGTATGTTTTCTATAGTGTATAAATCCAAAATAAGTTTTTCTCTTGCATTTGTAGCTCATATTCGTTAGAATAATGGTGTAGATGAGTGGTTGGCTCATGGTCAATATGATAGTAATCTTGGACATAAGGGCCAAGCGGTGGCGGACACCAGAACAAAATCCGATAGCAATCTTGGACGTAAGGGCCAAGCGGTGGCAGACACCAGAATAAACCGACTGACTAGGTGGCTTACAGGTTCTGTAAGTCATCTTTTTTTCTTGGATAATATGAATGGGAAAAACTTGAATAAAATTCGTTAATGACATCTATTTTTAAGGAAAATGTAAAATTCTATTACTAATAATATTTTAGTAAAATATGTTGATAGATTACATAGAAAGTGTTATACTTAAGTTATAAGAAACCGTTTTCAAAATGAAGAAGGATTAAATTTGTTGTCTTGGTGCTCAGGGTGTAATGGATTAAACTAGGAAAATAATTCTAAGAATTTATAAAACATAAAATCTTTGTTCTATAGGGTTATTCTCTTATACAAGGAGTCTACAATGAAGAAACTATTCATATTACTATCAACTTTTTTTCTCAGCTTTTTCTTTGTTTGGATTATTGTCTTACGTGCGCCACAATATTTATATGCAAGCTATGATTCCGTCTCCTTACTTCGTGTCAAAAAGGATACTCAGGAACCAACGCGTGAGGTATTTGAACAGGAATTAGAGAATTTTGCAAACTCAGAACAGAGTTTGATTGCCAGACGGATAGTAGAGCCGAGTAAGGATGGAAGCACCAACTTCACCTATGCGACCTATGGTCAGGGAAGCTTGCCAAAAGAGTTTCAAGTGGCCAGCCAAGAAAGCCGAGAACGGAGCGATCCTCTCAATAGCTACCTTCTCTTATCTGGTTCATTGACCAAGGAAAAATTAGCTGCAAAATTAGATGATTTAGGTTATAAAGCGATTGCAGACCGCAAAACTCCTCCGTATCTTTTAGCTTTTTGGATTGCTTTAAATCCGTTGTTGTTGATTAGTTTAGCTATATTTGGATTAGCTTTCTTTGCTATGGTGATTATCACTCGGATTAAGGAGATGCGGGCTGCAGGGCTTCAGCTCTTTTCAGGACAGACCCTCTTGTCCATTATAGGAAGCGCCTTATACGATGACGTCAAGTGGCTTTGCTTAGCTGGGGGGGGATCCCTTATAGTGGGAGGTGCTGTACTCCTCGGCCAAGGGCTCTTTTATTCCGTTCTTTTAGCAACCTTTAGTATCGGAGTGGGGCTTTATCTTCTCTTTTTATTGGGAATTTCGCTCGTACTGAGCCTGCTCTACTTGATGAGCTTGAGCTACAAGGCTTTGGTTCCTGTGTTAAAAGGACGTTTGCCCCTCAAACGTTTGATGACCTTGACCTTGCTATGTCAGTTGGTTGCTGTCTTTACAGTAGGTTATGCAGTCAAGACTGGCTTGACTTCTTACCAGCGTTTACAGGAACTCCAGCTATCCAAGCAAGCTTGGGAAGATCGAGCAGATTATTACCAAATTTCCTTTGGGATCGGTGATAGAGGAAAAAATGCGGAAAATCAGAGCAAGTGGTATGCCTTTGCCAAGGAAGCAATCGAAGAAGAACAAGCCCTTTATGTAAAGGATAATCTGTTCCATTTTGCCAATCCACAAGGAAAAAATGAACAGGGAGAGACATTGGATACCTATAGTCCGGATGCTAATACGCTCTATGTTAGTCCCAGTTATTTGGAGAAGGAAAAGGTCGTGGTAGATGCTGAGACCAAACAGAAGTTAGCCCATCTCCAAAAAGGTGAGTTTATTCTCTTGCTCCCAGAACATTTGCGCTCTCGAGAAGCAGAACTAAAAAAAATCTTTGAAGAAAGATTGAGTTATTATGGAAAATCTGGTGAGGAGGCAAGTGCTCCTTTGGATTATGAGATGAAAGCGCACGTTAGTTATCTTTCAATGGGAGAAAAGCGGTTTGTTTATAATAACGGTGAGAATCCCGTATCCACTCAGTATTTGACTGATCCGATTTTAGTGGTATTCACGCCGACTTCTACAGGTGATAGTTTTACATCCTTATCTAGCTGGTCTATCAATGCTGGTAAGAATATTTTTGTCAAAGGATATGAAGATGGGATTAAACTCTTGAAAAATGCAGAAATTTATGATCAAGTCTCCTATCTCAAGGAGGGACGAAGTGTTTACCTCGCACGTTACTATGAGGTTCAAACAGAAACTCTAACCCTTATTTTAGGAGCTATTATTGGAATCGCGAGTTCTTTGCTTCTCTTTTATTCTGTGAATCTTCTTTATTTTGAACAATTCCGTCGTGAGATTTTGATTAAACGAATTTCTGGTTTGCGATTTTTTGAAACACACGCTCAGTATATGATTAGTCAATTTGCTAGTTTTGTATTCGGTGCGAGTCTCTTTATTTGGCGTAGTCGGGATTTGATGATTGGATTGGTAACTTTATTAATCTTCCTCGTTATTGCTATACTGACTCTCTACCGTCAAGCACAGAAAGAATCTCGTGTTTCTATGACCATTATGAAAGGAAAATAGGATGATTGAACTAAAGAATATATCTAAAAAATTTGGAAGCCGTCAGCTATTTTCAGATATTAATCTTCATTTTGAAGGTGGGAAAATTTATGCCTTAATCGGTACAAGTGGCTGTGGTAAGACAACACTCTTGAATATGATTGGACGATTAGAGCCATATGACAAAGGGCAAATCATCTATGATGGCACCTCTCTTAAAGACATTAAGCCCTCTGTTTTCTTTAGAGATTACTTGGGATATTTATTTCAAGATTTTGGCTTAATTGAAAGCCAAACCGTCAAAGAGAATCTCAATCTGGGTTTAGTTGGTAAAAAGTTGAAAGAAAAAGAGAAACTCTCTTTGATGAAACAAGCTCTAAACCGTGTAAACCTCTCTTATTTGGATTTAAAGCAACCTATATTTGAGTTATCAGGAGGAGAAGCACAACGTGTTGCACTAGCGAAGATAATTTTAAAGGATCCGCCTTTGATTCTTGCAGATGAACCAACCGCTTCGCTAGACCCCAAAAACTCTGAGGAATTACTCTCTATCCTAGAATCTTTAAAAAATCCGAATCGAACGATTATTATTGCGACCCACAATCCTCTTATTTGGGAGCAAGTGGACCAAGTCATTCGAGTTACCGATTTATCACATAGATGATATGGCAAGATTCAGCAATAAGAAAGTTTTTGATTATATACAGCATAAATTTCGAAAATCTGGAGTACTTGTTTATAATCACAATATTATTTGAGAACGCAGTTTTGGCTCGTTCTCTTTTTTTGTTGTGATACTTCTTTCAAGGAATATTTGGTAGGATTGGAGTGAAAAAAGATTAACTAGGAAAGAAGGAAGTATATGGAAGACATTTATCAACGTGATTCGGATCAAGATGGACTAACTGATGCTCAAGAATTGGCGCTAGGAACCAATCCTCTTAGCGCGGATTCTGATGGTGATGGACGTTCAGATTTAGTGGAAATAGAAGAAGGAACCAATCCCTTAGAAAAGGATTTACAAGACATAGACCAAACAAGTATCACTGAACCGTCTTCAGTATTTATGGAAATGAAACAAAAGATTTCAGATATGATGGAGAGTCACTACAAGGAATTTATACAGGCTCTTATTAGTATTGAAACAGGGATTGAAAACCAACAAGACCTTGAAGACTTATATACTTACTACATGAGAACAGATGCCGTTTCTCTTTTGTCTAGTGATTTAGAAACCAGTCCTCAAGAGGTTGAAATGGAGATAGAGTTGTAGGGGAATCATGTGATTCTCCTATTTTCGTATAGATGAAAGGAGCGAGTATGGAAGTAATGCAATTATTGGCTATGTTTCGTGGAACAATTCCAAAAGATAGGGAGAAAATGGACCTATTTCTTCGTTATCAAGCGCAACATTTTGATGAGAAATGGCAGGATTTGGTAGAGAGTTTTTTGACTGAAGAGGGCAAGATAGAAGAGATACCTCATGTCTATTCGTTTCATCAAGACATTGTTTCTTTTCTAGAGGCCAGTTCTGAAGATAATGACCAAGATCTAGAAAGTTACACAAGAAATTTTGGACAAGCAGGTCTAAGTAAATTATCTCAATTAAGCAATTGGGAGAAAAACTTGGTTCTAGAAGTCGCAACCTATAACCTTTCCACTCGATTTCACATTCAATCTGAAAAAGAAGAACTAGAACAACTAAGTGAGCTTGTATTTCATCAGAATCAGGATGTCAATTTAGTCAATGTCTATCGGGTTGCGAATAATCTATCTGACCGCATTAGTAGAGATATAGAGGAGTTTCTTCTAATGGTTGATTCCAAAGAACTAAAAAAAGAGGTTCTTGAGATTCATTTTGAAGAAAAAGAGGGAGATGTTCTAGCCTATTTGGGTTCGGAATTGATGGCTATTTTAGATACCGTTACGGATCTTGTCCATCATGAAGAAAACTACCAACAACTCCCACTGACACAAAAGCTGAAGATTATTACTCATTTTGATGAAGTAAAGGCTATAAGAGAAAAGTCTAAGCAAGTAGAGGAAGCAGTCTTACCTTTTGATAATATTGAGCAGGTAGAAGAAAATGTGGAAGTTCATTCCCTATCTAAAGTAGATAAAATTGTAGAAGAAGCTTTGAGGGAATATCCGATTGGTTCACAATTAAGTTATAAAGGACAAGTATTTCAGTTGGTTTCGATTGAAAATGCACAGTTAAATGACTTAGTTCGCCTAGAGCTATTCAATGATTCCAACCAGTTATTTGAAGAAAATCCTATCTTATACTTGAACAGTTTAGAAGAGATTGAACAAGTATTGTCTCTCGTAGAACTTGAAAAAGAAGATTCAGAGATTGAGATTGATTCATCAAGTGAAAATCAGGAAATAGATTTGTTTTCCTACCTGGAAGAGGAAAATGAAAAGGAAAAGGATAAGGAAACAGAAACGCTTATTGTAGGCATAGAAGAGACGGATGTCCCTGTTCAAGATTTTGTTTTTCCAGATGATTTAGAGGACTTTTATCCTAAGACAAATCGAGAAAAGATTGAAACGAATATCGCAGCTATTGAACTTGTCAAAAGATTAGAAAAAGAGGGACGACAAGCGAATCCAGAAGAACAAGAGCTACTAGCCAAGTATGTCGGTTGGGGTGGTCTTGCCAATGAATTTTTTGATGAACTCAATCCAAAGTATGAAGCAGAACGTTTAACTCTTAAGAGTTTAGTAAGTAAATCAGAATACTCCACCATGAAACAAAGTTCTCTTACAGCCTATTATACAGACCCAATGATTATTCGCCAGATTTGGCAAAAATTACTGGATGATGGTTTTGAGGGAGGAAGGATATTAGATCCTTCTATGGGGACTGGGAACTTCTTTGCGGCGATGCCTAGAAGCATACGAGAGAAATCAGAACTCTATGGGGTTGAATTAGACAGTGTGACAGGCACAATCGCAAAACAACTCCACCCCAATACCCATATTGAAGTGCGAGGATTTGAAGAAGTTCCCTATCAAAATAATAGTTTTGATTTAGTCTTAACGAATGTTCCTTTTGGAAATTTTCGCATTGCCGATAAAAACTATGATAAACCTTATATGATTCATGATTACTTTGTCAAACACTCACTTGATTTAGTAAGAGACGGAGGACAAGTGTCGATTATCTCATCTATCGGGACAATGGATAAGCGGACAGATAATGTCTTACAAGAGATTAAAACCAACACTCATTTTTTAGGGGGAGTTCGTTTGCCGGATACGGCTTTTAAAAGCATTGCAGGTACCCGAGTGACCACAGACCTCCTCTTCTTTCAAAAGGATCAAGCAAAGAATCTTAATGAAGAGGAACTTGTTTTTAGTGGTTCTATTCCCTTTGAGGAGGATAAGCGTGTCTGGATCAATCCTTATTTTGATGGGAAATACAACACACAAGTTTTGGGTGAATATGAGGTACGTAATTTTAATGGAGGAACCCTCAATGTTAAGGGGGAATCAGAAACATTAGCTACTGACATAATGAAAGCATTAGAGAATGTGGAAGCACCTAAACAAATTGACAATTCTTTGAAAGCACCTGTTTTTATCCAAAAAGAAGTAGATAATTCTATCCCAAGTCGTATACGTGAGGACTTAGCGCTCTATTCTTTTGGATATGAGGGAAATCAAATTTATTACCGAGATACGCATGGCATTCGGAAAAGTTCAAAAGTAGACGAAATTAGTTATTATGTAGATGAGAAGGGAGATTTTAAAGCTTGGGACAGTTCTTTGTCTGAACATAAAATAGACCGATTCGTGCAACTTCATTTGACAGATGAGGAAGCACTAGATGTATACAAGACAGAAGAAGCGAGTAAAAGAGGGAAATATAAGGGACTGTTCAAAAAAACTGTCTTTTATGAAAGTCCCTTATCGGATAAGGATATTAGTCGTATTAAGGGTATGGTTGATTTGAGAGAGACCTATCAATCCTTAATTGAAATTCAACGTCATCAAGATTATAGTCGGACAGATTTTCAGGTATTACTTAGTAAACTCAATCGTGACTATGACCGCTTTGTAAGTCAATTTGGATACTTGAATGCCTCCGTTAACCGGAACTTATTTGATAATGACGATAAGTATTCTTTACTAGCAAGTTTAGAAGATGAATACATTGACTCTAAAGATCAGAAAGTAAAATATAAAAAATCTTTAGCCTTTGAGAAAGCATTGGTTAGGCCGGAGAGAGTGATTGCAAGAGTTTCAACGGCTTTAGATGCCTTAAACTCCAGTTTATCGGATGGTAGAGGGGTTGATTTAGGCTATATGGTATCAATTTATCCTGAACATAGCCAAGCTGCTATTTTGGATGAGTTAGGAGACCAGGTTTTAATGGATCCAGAAAGCTATTTAAGAGGAGAAAGAAAATATCTTTCTAAGAACCAGTTTTTATCAGGAGACATTCTCAACAAGATAGAAGTAGTTCAACTATTAGTGGAGGAAAACAATCAAGAATGTGATTGGAACCATGCTTTAGATTTGTTAGAATCAGTTCGCCCTCCAAGGATTCATCTGGCAGATATTGAGTTTAAAATAGGGTCACGTTGGATTCCTCAATCCGTTTATGGTAAATTTGCTTTTGAATGTTTTACCAATCGTGAATTTGAATTGTCTTCGCCAGATGTTGAACAAGTCATTGAAGTGAATCCTGTCGATGGCCAGGTTCATTTAAGGACATCATTTGCTTATCGCTATCCAAGTGCCAAAGATAGTAGTCTTGGAGTCAGTGGGTCACGTTATGATACAGGAAGAAAGATTTTTGAGAATTTACTTAATTCGAACCAACCGACGATTACAATGACTGTTACGGAAGGAGAAAAGAAAAAGACTATCACAGATTTGGAAAAAACCTCTGTTCTAAGAGCAAAAGAGCAGCATTTACAAGAGCTCTTTCAAGACTTTGTCTCACGGTATCCAGAAGTCCAACAAGTCATTGAGGAAAGCTATAATCGTCTTTATAATCGAACGGTTAGTCGAGAGTATGACGGTAGCCATCTAGTCATTGATGGCTTGGCACAAAACATCAGTCTTCGTCCTCACCAAGAGAATGCTATTCAAAGAATCGTAGAAGAAAAAAGAGCCTTATTAGCTCATGAGGTAGGTTCAGGAAAGACCTTGACCATGCTTGGTGCTGGTTTTAAATTAAAGGAGTTGGGAATGGTTCATAAGCCCTTGTATGTGGTGCCCTCTAGTTTGTCTGCTCAATTTGGCCAAGAAATCATGAAATTTTTCCCTACTAAAAAGGTCTTTGTGACCACTAAGAAAGATTTTGTGAAGGCGAGAAGAAAACAATTTGTGTCACGTATTATTACAGGAGATTACGATGCTATTGTCATTGGGGATTCTCAATTTGAAAAAATCCCTGTCAGTAAGGAAAGACAGATGAACTATATAGAGGATAAACTCAATGAACTACGAGAGATTAAAACACATTCTGAAAATAAGTATACCGTTAAAGAAGCAGAGCAATCAATAAGTGGTCTAGAGAAACAATTGGAAGAACTCCAACGCTTTAATCGTGATAGTTTTATTGATTTTGAGAACCTAGGGATTGATTTTCTTTTTGTGGATGAAGCACATCACTTTAAAAATATTCGTCCAATTACTGGACTTGGAAATGTAGCAGGTATTACCAATACAACCTCTAAGAAGAACGTGGATATGGAAATGAAGGTTCGACAGATTCAGGAAGAGCATGATTTTAAAAACATTGTCTTTGCGACAGGAACACCTGTTTCCAATTCTATTAGTGAGTTATATACTATGATGAACTATATTCAACCAGATATCTTAAAACGCTATCAAGTTGATTATTTTGACTCTTGGGTAGGTGCTTTTGGAGAAATTCAAAACTCTATGGAATTAGCTCCTACAGGGGATAAGTACCAACCTAAGAAACGATTTAAAAAGTTTGTCAATCTACCTGAGTTGATGAAAATCTATAAAGAAACAGCCGACATTCAAACACAAGATATGTTGGATTTACCTGTTCCAGAAGCTCATATTATCCCTATTGAGAGTGAGTTAACTGAAAACCAGAAACTCTATTTAGAAGAATTGGTTATGAGGTCAGATGCGGTCAAATGTGGAACAGTTGATCCGAGCAAGGATAACATGTTAAAGATTACGGGTGAGGCACGAAAACTAGCAATTGATATGCGTTTATTGGACTCTAGTTATAGTCTAGCAGACAATCATAAACTGCTTCAGGTAGTGGATAATGTTGAGAGAATTTATCGTGAAGGAATGGAAAATAAGGCTACTCAGATGATTTTTTCAGATATTGGCACACCTAAGAAAAAGGATAATGGCTTTGATGTCTATTCTGAGATTAAGGCTTTATTAGTTGATAGAGGAATCCCTAGTAAGGAAATTGCCTTTGTACATGATGCCAATAGTGATGAAAAGAAGAATAGTTTGTCTCGAAAGGTCAATGCAGGAGAGGTGCGGATTCTCCTTGCCTCAACTGAAAAAGGAGGAACAGGTTTAAATGTTCAGAGCAAGATGAAAGCAGTTCATCACCTGGATGTACCGTGGAGACCAAGTGATATTCAGCAACGCAATGGACGTATTATCCGACAGGGAAATGAAAACAAGGAAGTGGATATTTACCACTACATTACAAAAGGTTCATTTGATAATTATCTATGGGCAACTCAGGAGAACAAACTCCGTTATATTAAGCAGATTATGACTTCTAAGGAGCCGATTCGTGCTGCAGAAGACATTGATGAGCAGACCATGACAGCTTCTGATTTTAAGGCACTAGCAACAGGTAATCCTTATCTCAAATATAAGATGGAACTAGAGAATGATCTAACCCTATTAGAAAATCAAAGACGCGCCTTTCAACGCAGCAAGGATCACTATCGTCATACAATATCTTACTGTGAAGAAAATGTACCCATTCTAGAGAAACGATTAAGCAAGTATGAAGGCGATATTCAACAGTCTGAAATATCGAAAGACCAGGCATTTTCTATGACGGTAGGTAAGCAAGCTTTTGATCAACGAGCTGAAGCAGGGGAATCCCTACACCGTCTTATCCGTCATAATCAAGCTGACAGCAAAGAATTCCGTACCCTAGCAAGTTATCGAGGATTTGACATTAAAATGCTTAGTCTTCCAACAAACCAACCTCTTCCTGAAACCTTCTCTGTTAAGATTGTAGGAGAAAACCAGTATTCTGTCAGTTTAGATTTGTATTCTTCTTTGGGAACGATTCAAAGGCTCCAATATACGATTGATCACATTAAGGAGGATCAAGTGAAAACTCAGAACTTATTGGATGAATTAAAGGATAAATGGACTACTGCTAAGGTAGAAATTGAGAAAAATTTTCCAAAGGAAGAGGATTATCAAACTAAAAAGGCCGAATACGATGTACTCGCGCCATTGATTGAAACAGAAACGGATTTAGATATTATTGATCAGGCCTTACGACAATTCCACGAAAAAGGAAAAGAAAAGCAAGAACAACTTTCTTTTGAATTAGATTAAAAAATATATATAAATAGCGGACAAGAAAAGAAAAGCGCGGTAGAATAAAGATAGAAAGAAACGAGGTAACGATTATGATGGAAGATACCTATTATCAATTAGAAGAGTCTTTGGTACAGGGATTTCAAACACCTGAAGAATACCAAGCCTACAAGGAGTTAAAGGAACATTATGAGGAAGTGACAGGCGATTACAGCTTTTCTATACGAGAATTTACTAGTCAATTGGAAATCGCTCTTCAGAATCATCGAGGTGTGGACTTTGAAGAACATGAGAAAGAGGAATATTTGGACTTAGTTCAAAAATTAGAAGAGTTTGATTCCTCTCTTGCCACCCATTATCGTCAATTGATTGACTAGAAAGGAGAAAGTCATGAATGATTTACTCCTTATCCCAGTAATTTTTTTAGCAGTAGGAGGAATTCTCATTCTTTTATGGAGACTCTTTCTTATTGCCAGTGGACTTTTCCTTATTGGTTTTATCAGTTTTCTTATTTTCGTGGAGGTCTATGGAATTTATCTATTCTTTACTGAACCGACTTTATACTTTGATGATATCAGACAACATGGTTTAACTAGTTTTACGGCTGTGTACCTTTTCATCAATCTGATGTTGGTTCTAGGATTCAGTTGGCGTTTCATAAACTCCAAAACTAAGGAAAGTATGTAAACTTGTTAGATGGTTAAAAAACTTTATCTGAATCTAAATTCGGATAAGGTTTTTTATTAGTCTTGATTCTTTCATATACTTCATAGCTAAATTGGAGCAGTAATTTATGAAAATCATTATCCTCACTGTTATTACTTGTATTTATGGCTTGTTTATGTCGTTCAATATGAGAAAGAGCTCTTCTCAAATTTTCTTCTTTTAAATTTTTCATAGTTACATTATAAGCTGAAGACAGATAGTTTTGATATTTTTCTCTTAACTGTACGATTTTGCTTCCTAAATGTAGGAATCACCTTTTATTATGGTGTGATAAAACTTACAAGTCCTTTTTGTTATTCTTGACCTAGTTTTTATAGAAAGAAGGTCTAAGATGTTAAATAAAGTCAAAACTAAAGCCTTAATTAGTGTTGGAGCAGTAGCCGCAACTAGCTTTATTCTCATGATGGGATATACTGTTGGTCAACATTCTACTGCTAAACAAAGTCGTAAAGAGATTGAATTGGCTGCAGCTAAACTTGTAGAGGATAAACAAGCAGAAGATAAAACCAGCATTTTGTCATCGGATACAGTAAAAGAATTTTTGACTCAGTACTATACGAAAGAAAAGCTAGGGGAAAATAATACACGTATTCAACCCTATATGACTGAATCGGCTTATTCTCAAGAATTGTCAAGTCAAAATGATGCCATGAACCAAGTGTATAAGGATTATATTTTAGATTATCATTTTGAAAAAGCTGATATCTTTGTCAATCAGACTACGAATCAAGCCATTGCCATGGTCTCTTATAATGTAACCTATGTATCCGATTTAAAGAATGCCAACCAATCAAAGACCAATCAGACAGAAACCAGAACGGTTAAATTGTCCTATTCTAAACTACCTGGTAAGTTATTGGTCAATCAAGTACAGGTTTGGAAATCTGGGTTAGATGATTTAGATAAGGCCACTCCCAAAACTCTAGAAGAATCATCATCAATACCATCACTGCCAAATACTACGACAAAATGATGATATTGCATGGAAATAGAAGAATGTAAGCAAATTTCAATTCTTGATGTAGCCAATCGTTTAGGTATCTCCTTTAAACAAGTTTCGAGCAGTGTATATGAACATCCTGAACACGATTCATTTCGGATTTTTTCAACTACTAATACTTTTAAATGGTTTTCAAGAGATATTCAAGGTGATGTTATTGATTTTGTTCGCCTAGTTAAAGGAATTTCTTTTAGAGAAGCTCTATCTTTTCTTTCTGAAGAACCTTTTCAAAAAGGCATTGTTCAAGAAAAAAGAGAGAGACCATTTTATTATCCTTTAAAGTCAATAGAAGATTCTGACTGTCGTTTGACCAGATATTACTTAACAGAATGTAGAGGAATCTCAGAAGAAATCGTACAAAAGATGATTCAACAAGGTCTGATTACACAAGCCAGTTGGAAAACAAATGAAACAGTTGAACCTGTTATTGTTTTTAAAAGTTTGGATCATCGTCACAAACTGCAGGCGGCAAGCCTACAAGGGATTTATAAGAATCACTCTCTTCCTAGAGAGAGGCTGAAAACGATTCTAAAAGGAAGCCATGGACATATTGGAATATCCTTTGATATTGGTAAACCAAATAGACTGGTCTTTTGTGAATCGTTCGTCGACTTGATGAGCTATTACGAGCTTCATCAACAAAGTCTATCTGATGTTCGTTTGGTATCTATGGAAGGATTAAAAAGGTCTATTGTTGCTTATCAAACTTTACGACTGATAGCTGAAGAAAATCAGAAGTTGGAATTTTTGGATACAGTAATACCTTCAAAGTTATTGCCTTTAATCAATACAATTCGTGATACCACCAGCTATTTTGATAATCATCCTGATTTATTGACACTTGCGGTAGATTGTGATGATGCAGGTAAAGAATTTTCTGATAAGTTATCTCAATCAGGATTTCCTGTTTTACTGGATTTGCCTGATAATGAATCTGGGAAAGAAAAACGAGACTGGAATGATGTCCTTAGAGAAAACAAATCAGATTTACAATTGATGCTTGAGTCTGCAAAAGAGACATTTGGGAATCAGCCAGTAAGACAAACCTCTCAATGTTTAGAATTGTGATAACAAAATCAAGATGTTTTAGCTAATATTAAAATGAAGGAGGATCGTATATGACCATAATCGAACGCTTAGAAGAAAAGGTCACTAGGCAAGAAAGTAAGGTAGCAAGAGAGACAGAAAAACTAGCTGCTTACAAAGAACAACTGGAGACAGCGATGTTTGCGACGTTCAAAAGGCGTCAAAGCATCAGTCACATGAGTTTTGAAGAAGCTCTTGACCATGCCTTTGGTAAAGAAAGACAATTCGATGATTCTGAATCTAGAAAGGATGAAATGAGTGAATGACAAAAGATTGGAATTTTAATCAACCATTAGAAAGTAAATCAGAAAATCAAGAATATCCAGATAAAATTGCGGCCTTATTTGGAAATCATCAAGGAGGTAATGATGTAAATTATGAAGCAGCTTTTCAAAAGCGCAAACAAGCACCTGTAACGGAATCAAATCCTAGTTTTAAACCCAAAGTTACAGAGGTTAGAACAGGAAAAGAGACAGATATCACTACAAGTTATCAGCAACATCTTAAAAGACTTATTGCGGATAACAATAGTGATATTCAAAGCAGTCAAAAGAAAATTGAAGAGCTACATACTTTGATTGACACTAAGAATAAAGACAATAAGAAATTGCAGTCCATTTATGATGCGATTTCCGAATTACACTAAGCAGTCCTGATAGGCTGCTTTTTTTGAGAGGTTATAGATGTTTACAACATTTTTTAAGAAAAATCACGACAATAGTGATGTATTTAAGAAGCTAATTCATAGACTATCTGATATGTCTGTCCAAGATCTTGAAAAAATAGACCGACTGCTAGATATCATTTTCACTCCAGATCAAGAATCAGAACAAGTAAAAACAGAATCAATTTATAGGGAAGAAACATTGGACGACACATTAAAGGAAGCTAAGAATCAACTTCATAAGGAACAATTGGAGAAGAATTTAGAGAGATTTAGAAAAAACAATAAATAATGCACCAAAAATGGTGCATTTACTTTTTCTAAATGTTATAATGGTGTTATCAAATGAAAGGAGTTTGCCATGATTGGAAAGAACATAAAATCCTTACGTAAAACACATGACTTAACACAACTCGAATTTGCACGGATTGTAGGTATTTCACGAAATAGTCTGAGTCGTTATGAAAATGGAACGAGTTCAGTCTCTACCGAATTAATAGACATCATTTGTCAGAAGTTTAATGTATCTTATGTCGATATTGTAGGAGAAGATAAAATGCTCAATCCTGTTGAAGATTATGAATTGACTTTAAAAATTGAAATTGTGAAAGAAAGAGGTGCTAATCTATTATCTCGACTCTATCGTTATCAAGATAGTCAGGGAATTAGTATTGATGATGAATCTAATCCTTGGATTTTAATGAGTGATGATCTATCTGACTTGATTCATACGAATATCTATTTAGTAGAAAATTTTGATGAAATTGAGAGGTATAGCGGCTATTTGGATGGAATTGAACGTATGTTAGAGATGTCTGAAAAACGGATGGTAGCCTAATGGAAATCCAAGATTATACTGGTAGTGAATTCAAACATGCTCTAGCACGGAATCTTCGTTCACTGACAAGAGGAAAAAAGTCCAGTAAGCAACCTATAGCAATTTTGCTTGGAGGGCAAAGTGGTGCTGGTAAGACTACAATTCATCGTATTAAACAGAAAGAATTTCAAGGAAATATTGTTATCTTAGATGGTGATAGTTTTCGTTCTCAGCATCCACACTATTCAGGACTGCAGCAAGAATATGGCAAAGATAGTGTAGAATACACCAAAGATTTTGCAGGGAAAATGGTAGAGTCTTTAGTAACAGAATTGAGTCATTTGGGATACAATCTTTTGATAGAGGGAACTTTACGAACGATTGATGTTCCAAAGAAAACAGCACAACTCTTGAAAAGTAGGGGATATGAAGTACAATTAGCCTTGATTGCGACAAAGCCTAAGCTGTCCTATCTGAGCACCCTTATCCGATATGAAGAACTATACGCTATCAATCCAAATCAAGCACGTGCAACTCCAAAAGAACATCATGATTTCATTGTAAATCATCTAGTTGATAATACACGGCAATTGGAAGAACTAGCTATCTTTGAAAGAATTCAAATTTACCAACGAGATAGAAGTTGTGTATATGATTCAAAAGAAAATACAACTTCAGCAGCAACCGTTCTTCATGATTTACTATTTGGAGAATGGAATCAAGTGGAGAAAGAGATGCTTAAATCTGGAGAAGAAAGATTGAAAGATTTAACTAATTGAAATGGTTTGTAGAGTTAGATTTTTAAAATAAAGTCTATTGGATCGTTAATTAAAAAATAACGATTCTTTTTTATATTCTCTATTTTCTTCTTCATATTTTTTCAAAAGTTTTAGCATTCTTCAGTGATGATTTCCTAACAATAAAAGTACGAATTTAGCGCAGTTTATGATTATTTTAAATCTTGAGGGTTATTAAACTCTTGATTTTTTCAACAAGCTATGGTATCCTTTTGTTAGTTAATAAACTTACAAAAGGAGAATAAATGTTTTCACCTACTAAATTAAAAAGAAAAAGAGAAAGTCAAGGATTATCTCAATCTCAACTTGCATCCAGTTTGGGAATTAGTAGAGCCTCATACTTTAATTGGGAATCAGGTAAAACAAAGCCTAATCAAAACAATTTAAGCAAATTGAGTGAGATTTTGAATGTAGATCTTCGATATTTTGAATCAGAGTATGAAATAGTTGAAATCTATCTCAAACTAACGGAAAGGAATCAAGAAGCAACACTTCATTATGCTACAGAATTGTTGAACAAACAGAATGCAAAGGTTGTAGACATTCCTCAGCGTTTTGCCTATAAGATCTACGAAAAATTATCAGCTGGTATAGGAACAGCTTATTTTGATGATGGTAATTACGATACAGTTTACTTCGATCATCAATTTGATTATGATTTTGCATCGTGGGTGTTTGGTAATTCAATGGAACCGACATATGAAAATGGTTCGGTAGCCCTTATTAAGCAAACGGGATTTGATTATGACGGGGCTATCTATGCGATAGATTGGGATGGTCAAACCTATATTAAGAAAGTGTATCGTGAAGAAAATGGGCTTCGATTAGTTTCACTCAATCGGAACTATTCAGATAAGTTTGCGCCTTATGATGAGAATCCTCGTATCATAGGGAAAATCGTTGGAAACTTTATGCCTTTAGAGGATTGAGTATGACTTGGTTTGATTATAGTCTCGAACCAAAGAGTGACGTTGCATTTATTGATATGAAATCTTTTTACGCAAGTGTAGAGTGTGTCGATAGAGGCTTACATCCACTTAAGACTTCGCTTTGTGTTATGAGTCGTGCAGATAATTCTGCCGGGTTAATCCTTGCTTCCTCTCCTATGTTTAAAAAGGTCTTTGGAAAATCAAACGTTGGACGTTCCTATGATTTACCATTTGATGTAAAAACTAGGAAGTTCTCTTACTATAACGCTAAGAAGCAAGGTTTACCGACAACGATTGATTATGTGCGTTTTATTGAGGAATGGGCAAAATCAACTGTGATTGTTCCTCCGAGAATGGATACTTATATAGCAGTCAATATGGAAATTCAAAAAATCTTTCAAGATTTTGCGGCACCAGACGATATTTATCCTTATTCAATTGATGAAGGATTTATTGATTTAACAAGTTCATTAAATTATTTTGTGCCAGATAAAAGTATTAGTCGGAAAGATAAATTAGATATTATCTCGGCTGCTATTCAAAAAAAGATTTGGAGAAAAACAGGAATCTATTCAACGGTAGGTATGTCTAACGCCAATCCCTTATTAGCTAAGTTGGCACTTGATAATGAAGCTAAAAAGACTCCGACAATGAGAGCTAATTGGTCCTATGAGGATATAGAAAAGAAAGTATGGGCTATTCCTAAAATGACAGATTTCTGGGGAATTGGAAATAGAATGGAGAAGAGATTACATAATCTAAGTATCTTTTCGATTAAAGAATTGGCACAGGCTAATCCTGACTTGATTAAAAAAGAGCTTGGGATTATGGGACTAGAGTTGTGGTTTCACGCTAATGGTATTGATGAAAGTAATGTTCATAAACCTTATAAGCCGAAGTCAAAAGGGATAGGGAACTCTCAAGTTTTACCTAGAGATTATGTCAAACAAAGAGATATTGAAATTATACTTCGTGAAATGGCAGAACAAGTTGCAGTTAGATTGAGAAGAGCTGGTAAAAAAGCGACTGTGGTTTCTATACACTTAGGATATTCTAAAGTAGAACAGAAACGATCTATTCATACTCAAATGAAGATTGAACCGACCAATCAAACAGCATTACTGACAAATTACGTTTTAAAGTTATTTAACACTAAATATACTTCAGGAGCTATTAGGAATGTTGCGGTTAACTATTCTGGTTTAGTAGATGAATCCTTTGGATTGATTTCATTATTTGATGATATTGAGAAAATAGAAAAAGAAGAAAGGCTCCAGTCCGCAATCGATGCTATTCGAACAGAATTTGGTTTTACTTCACTATTGAAAGGAAATGCTCTGGATCAGGCTTCTAGAACAATTGCAAGAAGTAAACTCATTGGTGGTCATTCAGCTGGAGGATTAGATGGGCTAAAATGATGAATCGTTCTTATTTGCCGTTTTTATCTGCAAGAGAGTATCAAGATCGTGGGATGGCTAAGTGGATGGGATTCTTTTTGTCAGAACATTCAAGTTCTCTTTGGGAAGAAAAAAATAAAGAAGATGTCTCAATTACTTTATCAATGGAAGTGAAAGTTTTACTTGTTCGTCAACTTTATACGAATACATTCCCTGCAACGTTTATTTTTAAGCACTCAAATAGAAGAAAAGTAGTATCGGGTATTGTTAAAGAAATTGGGAAAGAGTTTATATCTATAAAATCAGACATTGGATTTCTTCGATTAGAATGGTTAGATATACTTGATATCCAGATAGAAGGTGAGGAATTACATGAATCGTAAAGAATTATATGACGATAAATTGCAGCTAGATTATTTTTCTGATTCTTATTTACGATTTGAGTCAGATTTTTACAAGTATTCTGCTTTAGATATACCATTAACATTTATTACCGATGATATTTTACGCACAATGGCTATGTCTCAAAAACATTATTTTAAACTTGACAAAAGTAAATCTTTAGACGGTCGGGACCATTACTTTGTTTTTTCTATCAAGATGAATAAAGATAGTAGTGGGATTAGGCAGTATGAATATCAGAGACATTGCTTTAGTTTATGAAAATTATTGAACAATTGAAAACAAAAATCAATAGATAAAATTAAAGATTAATAAAATAATTTTAATTGTGAAACAAGAAATATAGTAGTTGAATAAATAAATTAAAAAACATCACGACTGTTTTAATACTATAATTAAAAACTATCTCATTCTAATATTGATAACATCCAAAAAAATAATAGGAGGCGATGAATTAACTATTTCGTTTGACATGATTATAAAGGAAAAATTAGGACTCTAAGTAATTCTATAACAATACTGGAGGCTGAGTAAAACTCAATTTGAGGAGAAAATGAAGTAAATCTTTCCACAAGAATGCATATTATTAAGGTTTTAGATACCTGATAATATGCGTTTTTTTATTTTAAAGACTTTTTACCAAGCGTTCTTTTTTACGTGACTATTAGTCCGTCTCGCTCCGCTAGGTGTGAGACGGACTAATAGTCACATAGTGAAAGCCAGCGTCTTTAGACGCTAGCTAGTAATCTGAACTTATAGCCCTAGCACAGATCACCCGTTTGACGGATGGTCATGATTTTAAATTATAATTAAAAGATTACGACTTTTATTAAATAGAATTTAGTGATATTTTAGAAGATTTTTTCGAAACAATGAAACTATTATCTCAAACTAGAAATATTGGAAGAAGTTAAAAAATTTTTTTGTATATATTGATTAGATATAAAAATTTAAATATGATTGCGTTTTCAAAAATGTTGTATTTTATTGTGTTATTTCTTGACAATTCAAATTAGAAAATATATGATAAAGATAATGACAGCGGTGTCATTTTCTCTATTTTAAGAAAAGTAATAATAAATTGTAAATTAATAAAAATATTGGAGGTCCTTATGAAACACATTTTTCATAATGAAGTATTTAGCATTCGTAAATTGAAAGTTGGAACATGCTCAGTTTTATTGGCTATTTCAATTTTGGGAAGCCAAAGTATTTTAGCTGATGAAGTTGGTACTACTACATCACAGATTGATACAAAAGAGATTTCTAATGTAACTACCAATGATTTAGGTTACTCTCAAAATATTTCTAATAATGATTCTATTGGAAGTATCGATACTAATTCATCTACTAATAATTTAGATAGTTTGTCAGGTGTTAATCGTGATAACTCTAATAATACTATTCATTCTGATTCACAAGATAATAAAACTGTTGAATCTATAGAAAAATCTAATAATGAAAGTAAGAATAGTAAAGAAGATATTGTAAATGATAGCACTATAAAAAAAGATTTTGAAAAAATTGCTTTAAATGTAAAAGATTATGGTGCAGTAGGCGATGGGGTTAATGATGACCGACAAGCAATTCAGGATACAATAGATGCAGCTGCTAAAGGATTAGGTGGAGGGAAAGTATATTTTCCTGAGGGGACTTATTTAGTTAAAGAGATTGTCTTTTTGAGAAGTCATACACACCTAGAAGTACATGAAAAAGCTACTATATTAAATGGTATCAATATCAAAAATCATCCTTCTATTGTATTCATGACAGGTTTATTCACTGACGATGGAGATCAAGTTGAGTGGGAACCAACTGAAGATATCAGTTACTCTGGTGGAACAATTGATATGAACGGAGCTTTGAATGAAGAGAGGACAAAAGCTAAGAATCTCCCTTTGATTAATTCTTCAGGAGCCTTTGCTATAGGAAATTCAAAAAACGTAACAATAAGTAATGTTACCTTTAAAGATAGCTATCAGGGGCATGCCATTCAAATTGCAGGTTCAAAAAATGTACTAGTAGATAACTCTCGTTTTTTGGGACAAGCTCTTCCTAAGACTATGAAGGATGGTCAGATCATCAGTAAGGAGTCTATTCAAATAGAGCCATTAACCAGAAAAGGCTTTCCATATGCATTAAATGATAATGGTCAAAAATCTGAAAATGTAACGATTCAAAATTCTTATTTTGGTAAAAGTGAAAAATCAGGTGAATTAGTAACTGCAATTGGGACACATTATCAAACTGCAACAACTGAAAATCCTTCAAATATTAAAATTCTAAATAATCATTTTGATAATATGATGTATGCGGGTGTTCGCTTTACAGGATTTACTGATATTTTAATAAAAGGAAATAGGTTTGATAAGAAAACTAAAGAGGAAAGTGAACACTATCGTGAAAATGGTGCTGCTTTAGTTAATGCTTATAGTTATAAAAATGTTAAAGACGTATTAGATCTGAATAAACATGTGACTATTACTGAAAATGTATTTAATATTGCTGATGCTAAAACAAAAGCAATACGTGTTGCAAAAGATAGTGCAGACTATCTTGGAAAAGTGTCTGATATTACTGTAACAAAGAATATCATTCATAATAATTCGAAAAATACTGAACAGCCAAACATTGAAATGTTAAGAGTCAGCGACAATTTGGTAGTGTCTGATAATATCATTTCAGGCGGTAAAGACGGAATCGTAATTGAAGAATCTGCTGGAAGTATCACTGTCTTAAATAATCAACTTTTCAATTTAACAGGAAATCACGTTTCTTTACTTAAAACGGATTTTAATGGGACCAATTCAGACACAAATAATAGTGTCGGTGATTTTAATATTATAACTGAGAATGAAAGTTATAAAATCTTTTCCCAAAATTCAGACAACCACTCAGATAACCACTCAGATAATCATGTGGAGAAATTAAAACCTGTAGTTGAAAACAAAAATAATTTAGCTAATAATTACTCAGCAAATAGTGTAGATGATAAAATTGAAAAATCAAATCATGATTCAGATAATGTAGTAACAGTAGAAATTTCACAAAAACAAGATGATGTAACCAATATTAGTGAAGTAGTGAAGGTAAAAGATAATCAACATGCATTACCAAAAACTGGATTAAATAAAATGGCTGAGATGGTTATAACTGTAATTGGAATTTGCCTTCTATTTGGACAATGGAGTTTAAAACGTCGTTATGAAGATAGATAGAATTTGCTCAATACAAGGTAGCGCTAAAGAGAACGAAGATAGCGTAGATTACAAAAACCAATATTTCTGGATTATAGATGGAGCAACAGATTTATTTAATGCAAAAGACTCTATAGGTTATTCAGTTTCAGAAGTATCTCACCTTATTTCTGAATGTCTCAAAAAGTATTGTGACGATTCGTTATCATTGAAGAAAATTTTCGAGCTTGCTTTAGATGACGTTAGAACAAGAATAGAGATAGATAAGTGTGAATTTGATGATTATTACCAGTTACCAACGTTTGCCTTTATTTTTGCAAAATTGTCTGATATAAAACTAGAATACATAATGATTGGCGATTGTGTTATGATAGTCAACAATCAAGTTATTACAGACCATAGAGTAGATTGTCTTTTTGAGCAAGGAAAATTTTCAATCAAAACTAATCATGAAGTTGATAAAAAGACAATATTACAAAATATTAGGAAGCTAGCTAATAAACCAGAAGGATATTGGATAGGTTCACTAGACAAAAGTAGTATAAATCATGTTATAAATGGTAGCTTGGAAGTAACTAGTAATCATATTGTTTTAATGACTGATGGTTTTTACGATTTTTATACTCAAAATTCAGGATACAATTTTGGAGAGTTAATTGAAATGAGAAAAGAATCTACAAATATTGATCCAATTTATGGTAAAAAAGATGATGCAAGTATTTTGATAATTGATGTTTAAAATAATTTCATCATATAATGCACTATAAAGACAGTTATCTATACGAGTTCTTTATAGTGTAATTGATTATTGAGGTTAGATAATGTTAAGAAAGCATTTTGACAATGAAATTATTGAGTTGTCTAATAATCTAGAAGATGTATGGGCTTCTATAATAAAAAAGTATGAAATGATATTTGATGACTTAACCGAAGTTCAAAAACAAAGTATTATAGATAATGATCTATTAATTAATGAAGCTGTTGTTACAATAGATATGAAAGGTATTGAACTCATCTGTTTACAACATCCTGTTTCTGTTGATTTGAGAAAAATTATAACTATAGTAAAATTATCCACAGATATTGAACGCATTGGTGATCGAGTCGTTGAAATAGTTAAGAATTTAAAAAATATTCATACAATGCATGAATGGGGACCATTATTTTATGAAATGCTGAAAATACATTTTGAACTAGGCGAGTACTTAAAGAAAGCTTTATTATGGTTTAAGAAGAGAAATTATGAGTTTGACGTATATGACTATAATAAAAAATATCATTTAATATCTAATTTATGTCAAAAACTAGGAGATAAAGCAGTAGAGAATTTTCTTATTGAACCCAAAAATGTTGATGAAGCTATTGTATTTTTAGAAGTTGTTAATATTCTTGATAAGATATCCCATACAACACAATCTATTTATAAATGGTTAGATTATCAGGAAAGAGGAGTATTATAGATAAAGAGGAGTAAATATGCAGACAATAGTAGATAATTTTGTTAATAGAGTTATTGAATATGGAATTTATAAACCGATGGACCAGATATATATAAAAAATAGAGTTTTGGCCTTAATCGGGGAAGAAGGAACTGATAAGATTTCAAATGATAGTGATCTTAAAAAATTAAAAGACGATTTAGTAGAAATAGCTTTAAAGAATGGTAAAATTGCTGATTTAGGTGAGGCGAAGGAATGTTTAGGTGCAGAGCTGATGAATTTCATCATTCCATTACCAAGTCGCCTTAATGATATTTTTTGGAGTTCATATGATGTTTCGCCACAGGAAGCAGTTGAAGAGTTCTATCAGCTAAGTAAAGATAGCGACTATATTAAATTGTCAGCTATCTCTAAAAATATAGCTTTTCATACTGAAACTAATTATGGTTCACTTGAAATTACAATCAATTTATCAAAACCGGAAAAAGATCCGAAAACAATCGCGGCAGAGAAATTAGTAAAGTCATCTAATTATCCAAAATGTTTACTTTGTATGGAAAATGAAGGTTATCAGGGGAGAATAAATTATCCAGCACGTGCTAATCATAGAATTATTCGATTGGAACTGGGAGACGAAGTATGGGGGTTCCAGTATTCTCCATACTCATATTTTAATGAGCATGCGATATTCTTGAATAGTCAACATGTACCTATGGCTATTACGTCCAAAACATTTGAACAATTATTGGAGATTGTTGATATTTTACCAGGGTATTTTGCTGGTTCAAATTCTGATCTTCCTATCTCAGGAGGATCTATCCTTAGTCATAATCACTACCAGGGAGGAAAACATATTTTCCCAATGGAAAAAGCAAAATTTGAGAGAGAATTTCTTTTTAAAGACTTTGAGGATATTAAAGCTGGGATTATAAAATGGCCGATGTCAGTGATTAGGCTACAAGGTGAAAATAAAAATCGTTTGGTAGAATTAGCCACTAAAATCCTAGATACCTGGAGAGAATATTCAGATTTAGACGTAAACATTATTGCTAAGACTGAAGATATTCCACACCATACGGTGACTCCTATTGCTCGTAAAGTGAATGGGAGATATGAATTGGATATTGTTTTGAGAGATAATCATACTACTGAAGAATACCCAGATGGTGTTTACCATCCTCATCAAGATGTACAACATATTAAAAAGGAAAACATCGGGTTAATTGAGGTGATGGGACTTGCGATTTTACCACCTCGTTTGAAAACAGAGTTAGAAGAAGTTGAGAAATATCTTTTAGGAAAAGATAACGCAATTGCTGATTATCATTTAGAATGGGCCGTTCAATTGAAAGAAAAATATCCTGTCCTTAAAGAGGAGGAGGTTCATAGAGTAGTTCAACATGAAGTAGGGCAAGTATTTGCGAGAGTTCTCGAAGATGCAGGTGTTTATAAGAATACTCAAAACGGACATGAAGCATTTATGAGATTTGTTAAATCGGTTGGAATTAATTAGGAGGAAATAAAAATGGCAATATTGGTAACAGGCGGAGCTGGTTATATTGGTAGCCATACCGTAGTAGAATTACTAAATTTAGGAAAGGAAGTCGTTATTGTCGACAACCTTTCAAACTCAAGCATTTTAGTATTAGATCGTATTGAAGCAATTACAGGGCAACGTCCTGCGTTTTACGAATTAGATGTTTGTGATAAACAAGGATTGAGAAAAGTTTTTGAACAAGAATCTATTGAGGCTGCAATTCATTTTGCAGGATACAAAGCTGTCGGCGAATCCGTGCAAAAGCCTGTGATGTACTACGAAAATAATATTATGAGTACATTATCTCTTGTTGAAGTGATGTCAGAGTTTAATGTTAAAAAGATTGTATTTTCATCGAGTGCGACTGTATACGGCGTTCACAATCAGTCTCCTCTTATTGAAACGATGCCAACAAGTGCAACGAATCCGTATGGGTACACAAAAGTGATGCTTGAACAAATTTTAAAAGATGTTCATGTAGCAGATTCAGAGTGGAGTATTGCGTTGCTTCGTTATTTCAATCCGATTGGTGCTCATGAGTCTGGGTTGATTGGAGAAGATCCATCAGGCATTCCTAACAACTTAATGCCTTTTATTGCACAAGTAGCGGTAGGTAAGCGACCAGAGCTAAGTGTTTTTGGAGATGATTATGATACGGTAGATGGTACTGGTGTTCGCGATTATATCCATGTAGTGGATTTAGCGATAGGGCATATAAAAGCTTTAGAAAAAGTATCTGAAAAAACAGATGTTTATATTTATAACCTTGGTTCAGGAGAAGGCACAAGTGTATTACAACTTGTAAATACATTTGAAAGTGTTAATAAGGTTCCAATTCCGTATAAAATTGTACCAAGACGATCAGGAGACGTTGCGACTTGTTATGCAAATGCAGATAAGGCGTATAAGGAATTAAATTGGAAGACTACAAAAACGGTCGAAGACATGTGTAGAGATACATGGAATTGGCAATCAAAAAACCCTAATGGATACAATAAATAATAAAGTTCAAGTAGTCTTGTAACATGTATATATTAAAAAAATTAAAAAAATTTAAAAAAAAACAATGAAAGCGCTTGACAAAGTAAACGGTTACATTGTATAATACAAATATGAATGACACCGATGTCAAAAAATATAAAAGAAGGTCTGTTTATGAAAAACTTAACAAAAATTAAGTTCAAAGAGAACGGAGAATTTAATCATTTTCCCGGAAATACAGTTGTAGCAAATCTTTATACTAATTCAGATTTGATGGAAGTTGTTGATATCATTCAATCACGCTATAGAGAGTTACCATTTATAGACAAATTCACATTAACTCCAAGAGATTCTATTCATATGACTGTAATTGAATTGCTTTGCCATGAAAATCGTGAGCCTGAATTTTGGAGTAGCCATCTACCATTGGATACGCCATTACAAGAAATTCATGATTACTTTGCAAAACAACTAGAAATTTTCCCATTGCTAAACGAAGATATTCATATGCGTGTGACTGAAATGGGAAATCAAAACATTTTAGTAGAACCAGCCGATGAAAAATCAGCTAAACGATTAGAAGAAATTAGAACATATGTTTCTGAAAAAGCAGGTGTTCGATTCCCTAATCATGATCGCTATCAATTCCATATCTCAATTGGATATCTTCGAGTTCCATTAACTGAAGAAGAAAATGAAGAGTTTACTAAAGTGAAAAAGGAATTAACCGAAGTTCTGCTTGAAAAGATTCCTGTCATTACAGTAAATCGTATCGATTACACAGTATTTGAAGATATGAGACGCTTTGTTCCATATTGCGAAAAATTTTAAAATAAAATTATAATTAAAAATAAAAAGGAGATTTCATATGAAAAAATCTAAATTATTATCGTTTTTAGCTGCAGGGGTTGCGGTTACAACATTGGCAGCATGTTCAGGTGGTTCAACTAATTCATCAAATTCTTCGAGCGATACACCTCAATCAGAAGAAAAAGCTGATAAGAGCCAAGAATTAGTAATTTATTCTAACTCTGTTTCAAACGGACGTGGAGATTGGCTAACTGCTAAAGCAAAAGAAGCTGGTTTCAATATTAAAATGGTTGACATTCCAGGTGCTCAGTTGGCAGATCGTGTTATTGCTGAAAAAAATAATGCAGTAGCTGATATGGTATTTGGTATTGGAGCTGTTGACTCAAATAAAATTAGAGATCAAAAATTACTAGTACAGTACAAGCCTAAATGGTTAGATAAAATTGACCAATCTTTATCAGATAAAGATAATTATTACAATCCTGTAATTGTTCAACCATTGGTCTTGATTGGTGCTCCTGATGTTACTGAAATGCCAAAAGATTGGACTGAGTTAGGTAGCAAGTATAAAGGTAAATATTCAATTTCTGGGCTCTCAGGTGGAACAGGACGTGCTATTTTGGCAAGTATCCTTGTTCGTTATCTAGATGATAAAGGAGAATTGGGTGTTTCTGAAAAAGGTTGGCAAGCAGCTAAAGAATATTTGGAAAATGCGTACACTCTTCAAAAGGGTGAAAGTTCAATTGTTAAAATGTTAGATAAGGATGACCCAATCCAGTACGGTATGATGTGGGGTTCTGGTGCATTAGTTGGACAAAAAGAAAACAATGTTGTATTTAAAGTAATGTCTCCTGAAATTGGTGTTCCGTTTGTAACTGAACAAACAATGATTTTGAATACTAGTAAGAAACAAGCTTTAGCTAAAGAATTTATTGATTGGTTTGGTCAAACAGAAATTCAAGTAGAGTACAGCAAAAACTTTGGTTCTATTCCTGCAAATACTGAGGCAGTGAAAGAGTTACCAGAAGCTACTAAGAAATTTGTTGATCAAGTGAAACCGCAAAGTATTGATTGGGAAGCTGTTGGAAAACATTTGGATGAATGGGTTGAAAAAGCTGAACTAGAATATGTAAAATAGGACATAAGTGTAAATTTTAAAATTCCAGGTCTCTCTAAAGTTTCTAAACCTACATGAGAAATTAAGAGAGACTTTTCATTTATAAGTAAAGGAAGTTAGTAATATGATTAAATTTGATAACATTCAAATTAAATACGGTGATTTTATCGCGATTGATAATCTAAATTTAGATATTAAGGAAGGAGAATTCTTTACCTTCCTTGGACCATCTGGTTGCGGTAAATCAACAACTTTAAGAGCTTTGGTAGGTTTTTTAGACCCTTCATCTGGAAGTATTGAGGTTAATGGCACAGATGTTACGCACTTGGAGCCTGAAAAACGTGGAATCGGGATCGTATTCCAATCTTACGCACTATTTCCAACAATGACAGTTTTTGATAATATTGCTTTTGGTTTAAAAGTTAAAAAAGTTGCTCCAGATGTTATTAAAGCCAAGGTTTCTGCAGTGGCTGCTAAAATTAAGATTTCAGATCAACAATTGCAACGTAACGTTTCAGAATTATCTGGAGGACAACAGCAGCGTGTAGCTTTAGCTCGTGCTCTTGTTTTGGAACCTAAAATCCTATGTTTGGATGAACCCTTGTCAAACCTAGATGCAAAATTACGTGTGGATTTGAGAAAAGAGTTGAAACGTCTTCAAAAAGAATTGGGAATTACAACTCTATATGTTACACATGACCAAGAGGAAGCGTTAACGCTATCTGATAGGATTGCTGTCTTTAATAATGGTTTTATTGAACAAGTGGGAACACCAGTAGAAATTTATCATAATTCTCAAACAGAATTTGTATGTGATTTCATTGGAGACATTAACGTACTTACAGATGAAACTGTTCACGGAATTCTTCTAAATAATGCTCATGTTCTTTTGGAAGATAAAAAAGGTTACATTCGTTTAGAAAAAGTTCGCTTCAAACGTGAAACGGATCAGGATTTTGTCTTAAAAGGTTCAATTATTGATGTGGAATTTTCAGGAGTTACAATTCACTATACTGTTCAGGTATCTGAAAATCAAATTCTTAATGTAACAAGTATCGATAGTCAGTCAGCTATTAGATCTGTCGGAGAAAGTGTGGAATTATTTATCACACCATCAGACGTTCTGCAATTTTAAGGAGGTGCAGTATGCGTCATAAATTAAATTGGAAAGATTGGCTCATTCGTTTAGGCTTAATCTGGTTCTTGGTAACTTTCATCATTTATCCAAACTTTGATTTAGTAGTTAATGTATTTGTGAAAGGTGGGGAGTTTTCACTTGATGTCGTACAACGAGCTTTTAAATCTCAACGTGCGATTCAGAGTATTTTTAACAGTTTCAAGTTAGCATTCTCACTAATTATAACTGTTAATGTTGTTGGTGTACTTTGTGTATTGTTTACAGAATATTTTGATATTAAAGGAGCTAAAATATTAAAACTAGGATACATGACGTCACTAATCTACGGTGGAGTAGTTTTGGCTACTGGTTATAAATTCGTTTATGGACCATATGGAATGATTACCAAATTTTTACAAAGTATTATTCCATCTTTAGATCCTAACTGGTTTATTGGTTATGGTGCAGTTCTATTTATTATGACATTTTCTGGTACTGCTAATCACACCTTATTCCTAACTAATACAATTCGTAGTGTAGACTATCATACTATTGAAGCTGCACGTAATATGGGTGCAAAACCATTTACAGTGTTTAGAAAAGTAGTATTGCCAACTCTAATTCCTACTTTATTCGCTCTGACAATTATGGTTTTTCTAAGTGGGTTATCAGCAGTAGCAGCACCTATGATTGTTGGTGGGAAAGAATTCCAAACTATTAACCCAATGATCATAACATTTGCTGGAATGGGAAATTCTCGTGACTTAGCTGCCTTTCTAGCAATTATTTTGGGTATTGCCACTACGATTTTGCTTACTATTATGAACAAGATCGAAAAAGGCGGAAATTATATTTCTATTTCTAAAACAAAAGCACCTTTGAAAAAACAAAAAATCACATCTAAACCATGGAATATCATTGCACATATTGTTGCTTATGCTTTGTTCACTGTTTTCATGTTACCATTGATTTTCATTGTATTGTATTCATTTACTGACCCAGTTGCAATACAGACAGGAAACTTATCATTATCAAACTTTACTTTAGATAATTATAAGTTATTCTTTAGTAATAGTGCTGCGTTCTCTCCATTCTTAGTCAGCTTTATATACTCTATCATTGCAGCAACTACTGCAACAGTTCTTGCTGTTGTGTTTGCGCGAGTAGTTCGTAAACATAAAGCTCGATTTGATTTCTTGTTCGAATACGGAGCTCTTCTTCCTTGGCTATTACCAAGTACACTTCTAGCAGTTAGTTTATTGTTCACTTTCAACCAACCTCAACTTTTAGTCTTTAACCAGATTCTAGTTGGTAGTTTAGTAATTTTGCTAATCGCTTATATTGTTGTAAAAATTCCATTCTCTTATAGAATGGTACGTGCAATCTTATTTAGTGTTGATGATGAGATGGAGGATGCTGCTAGAAGTATGGGGGCTTCACCATTTTACACAATGATGAAGGTTATTATTCCTTTCATCTTGCCGGTTGTTCTCTCTGTTATCGCACTCAACTTTAACTCTTTATTGACCGATTTCGATTTATCTGTATTCCTTTATCATCCATTGGCTCAACCATTAGGTATTACGATTCGTTCTGCAGGTGATGAAACAGCAACATCTAACGCACAAGCTCTTGTATTCGTTTATACAATTATTCTAATGATTATTTCTGGAACTGTGTTATACTTCACACAGAGACCACGCGGTAAGAAAAGGAAATAGTAATGCAATCATCCGGCATGGGACTACCATACATTGAAATTATCATTAGAGTCGTATTATCTTTGGTCATAGGAAGTATTATTGGCTTGGAAAGAGGAAGTAAATCTCAACCAGCAGGTATTCGTACACATAGTATCGTTTGTATGGCTGCTTGTTTGATTATGATGACTAATGAATTTGTATCTTATAAGTTTGGAACAGGAGATCCGACACGTTTAGGTGCTCAAGTTATTTCTGGTGTTGGTTTTCTTGGAGCTGGAACAATTCTTATCACAGATAAAAAGAAGGTTACGGGTCTGACAACTGCAGCAGGAATCTGGGCTTCTGCAGGAATAGGTTTAGCTATTGGAGTAGGTTTTTATGAAGGTGCTCTGTTAGTAGCTATTTCTGTGTGGAGTGTGATTACTATGTTTCAGCCTTTAAAAAAATATCTTCAAAGTCGTTCAAAAGTTATTGAATTATATATTGTAGTTAAATCTACTGAGGCATATAATCGAGTATTGGTTTATTGTGCAGAAAATGGAATTCGATTGAATGATTCAAGAACTGCTTTTGGAGATGTTAATACTGAAAGAATTGAATATTTTGATGTTCCAGACAAAAGAATAGCATCATTTATGACTCTAGAACTTTCAGGTAAGTTTGAACATCTTAAACTAATGGAAGAAATAGCAGATATTGTTGGTGTTATTTATGTTGAAGAAGTTAGTTGATATAGAATAAACAAAGGGGCAGTTATTCTTGTCCCTTTGTTTTTTAGATTAAAAATTACTCAAGATTATTTTCAATGTATAAAGGTGTACATAAATGAAGGTGTATAATATTAATTTTGACTGTGGAAGAATAACGTATTTTGAATATAATTCTTTAATGCAAGTGTATAGATTTCATTCTTTTTATGATATTTGTGAAATGGTATTTTCGTCTTCTTTACCAGCTGATGATATACTAACAAAGCTTATTGATAAGGAAAAGATTATTCCGATCTTAGACTGCTATGTTCAAATGTTATTAGATACATTTATAGTTTCAATGGATTTTACCAAAAATGATTCTTTATATTTTTATGGTAAGTTATTTTCATACAAGTTTATCAGTTGTGAAGTAGAAAGAATTGTAAAGAATAAAAATTTTAATTGTCAATGTTATTTTTTTGAATCGGAAGAATAGAGTACAAAATAGAAATTTTGAAATTAAAGTTTTTGTTAAGATACATTAAAATATTTTACTAAATTCTCTTGTTAAAAAAAGTAAATATTGTATAATAATATTAGATAAATCATAAATGGAGGACTAAAGTGAAAAATTTAAACGATAAAAAGGTAACTATTTATGATATTGCACATTTATCAGGTTTTTCTCCAAAAACTGTTTCACGTGTTATTAACGGTGGTGAAAAGGTAAAAGAAGAAACTTATCGAGCTATTCAAAAAGTCATTGATGAGTTGTCGTATGTTCCAAATGCATATGCAAAAAATTTGACTAAGAAAGAAACTACAAACATTTTGATTTCCGTTAAAAAGATTGATTCTTTTCCCTTGATTTGGTTTCAAACTTTACTAGATAGAGTTCTACAAACTTGTAAAGAGTTTGGTGTAAACGCCATTGTTGAATACTTTGGTGAAGAAGATACGATTAGGAATTCAATAATTTCAAGTACAGGAAGCTTAATAGATGGAGTAATAGTATTTTATGAAAGTAAAGACGATATTCGGATTAATTATTTACAGAAGAATAATATGCCTTTTATAGTTTTTGGAGAATCTCGAACACCTGATGTTGTTTATGTATCTAATAACAATTTTCAAGCCACTTATGATATGATGGAATTAGTAACAAAAGAGAATATTAAAAGTATGTTGTTACTTATGGGAGGGGAATCTCTTGTTAATAAGGATCGTGAAAAAGGTATTCGTGCTTTTTTGACTGATAAAAATTATTTAATGGATTTGCAAGTTATTTATGGTTTAACTACAATTGATTCAGTTTATTCATATGCTATAAACCATTTAACTAAACAAAACCATCCAGATATGATATTTGTTTCTGGGGATGAGAAGGTTCAAGGGCTGATTCGTGCGTGCTATGAGAAGGGGATTATCATTCCTGATGATATTTCAATAATTGGATTCGATAATATTCCTATTTCGCAATATTATACTCCAGCTCTGTCTACTATTTCTCCTAATTATGCTATGTTAGCCCAAAAAATGATAGAAGGTGTTTTAGCAATCGTTAACGGTGAAAATATAGAATCCGTTGAAATATCTTCAAAAATTATTAGAAGACAAAGCTTTTAATCGGTAAAAAATACCGATTTTTTATTTGATAAAATATTAAAATAGTAGTAGAATATAATTTATGACACCGATGTCATTTTAGGGTAGGAGGGATTAATGTCTACAATTTTTAATCATTCATTTAATAGTATTGTCGAGTTAAGGCATGTTATTTCAATATTAATCGCTTGTGCATGTGGGTGGGCAATTGGTTATGAGCGTAAGGCACGTAACAAGCAAGCAGGAGTCAAAACGCATATAATTGTTGCTTTAACGTCGGCTTTAATGATGATTCTCTCAAAAGAAGCATTTTTAGATACACCATCCTATGATACTTCTAGGGTCGCAGCTCAAATTGTTAGTGGTATTAGCTTTATAGGTGGGGGAATTATTTTTACCCGGGATAAGAAAGTTAGTGGAATTACTACTGCTGCTGGGATATGGGCTACTGCTGGTATAGGTATGGCAATTGGTGCTGATTTTTGGATATTTGGTTCCTTTTGTAGTTTTATAGTTGTTCTTGTGCAATTAGTGACACACAGTAATGGTAGAAATCATGAAATTTATCAAGCAAAGATAGTGTTAGAAACAATTGATATTTCTTTACTTGGTAAGATTTATACTAATCTAGGGACACTTGATTTCAGAAAATATAATGTTGAGTTAAAAGAACAGTTGTCTAATAATTCTTATGATATTTTGATTTCAATTGAGAATGATAAGGAGATTTCGATTATAGATATTGAGGATTTCTTACTTAATGAAGATAAAAATATAAAAATAAAAGAGTTTAAGCTAAAGAATTATATGAAGAGTTAAATTTTCTATCTAAAATTTTTATTTTTCTAAAGAAAAAATACAACTACCTTTCGTTTTTAATAGATTTAAGTTTGTAAGAGTCCGTTTGGGCTCTTTTATTCTGTGATAATTTTTTCAAATAGTATTTGTTATACTTTTTTTAATTGAGATTTATGTTGGGGGTTTGGGGGCTAGCCACCATATTTTCATATCGTTTGTCTTTTGAACAGTATGGTTTGAAATGGCAAGCGATATGATTTTTGGGATATTGTGGACACAATATCTGAGCTCGCAAAGCCTTACAAAAATGTTGAATCTATTTTGAAAAACGTACTGACAGTGTCTGTAAGCTTACATTGTCAGTACAAGTATCTATGAAGGAGGAAAAGCCATATGAAAAGATGTATACGTAGTATTCGGAAACAATTTCGCTTAACAGAAACGGAGGAAAAACAAATACTAGATTTAATGAGAGAGAAAGGAGAGGATAATTTTTCTGATTTTCTCCGTAAAAGCTTACTATTGTCTGATGGACAAAAACAGATGGAAAAATGTTTCAACCTTTGGAAACAGCAAAAGTTGGAACAAATTAGTCGTGATGTTCATGAAATATTAATAATTGCTAAAATAAATCATCAGGTTACTCAAGAACATGTTTCTATTTTGTTAACTTGTATTCAGGAATTAATTAAAGAGGTAGAAAAAACAAGTCCTCTTAGTGAAAATTTTCGTAACAAATACATGAGGTAGTAGAGTGGAGCACCGATATAGAACAAATTTAAAAAAAGTCTTTTTATCTGACCTAGAATTAGTCAAATTGAATGAAAATATCTCAAAAAGTAACTGCTTATCATTCTCAGAATATGCTAGACGAACTCTACTAGATCCTGGTATGAATTTTATCACCATTGATACAAATAGTTATCAAGATTTGATTTTTGAATTAAAACGAATCGGAAATAATATTAATCAAATAGCCAGAAGCATAAATTATTCGAATTTAATAACGGAAGTTGAATTAAATGAGTTGAGAAAAGGTATAGAAGAGTTAATAGTAGAAGTGGAGAAAGATTTTCTTATTCAATCTGAAAAATTGAGGAAATTTTATGGTCATCACTAAACACTTTGCGATTCATGGAAAAAATTATCGTAGTAAACTAATCAAATATATTTTGAATCCAAGTAAAACAAAAAATCTAACACTAGTTTCAGATTTTGGTATGAGAAATTATTTAGATTTTCCTAGTTATAAAGAACTAGTGAAGATGTACAATGATAATTTTTTAAGTAATGATACTCTTTATGAATTTCGTCATGATAGGCAAGAAGTAAATCAACGAAAAATTCATTCTCATCACATCATTCAGTCCTTTTCTCCAGATGAGCATCTCACTCCTGAACAAATCAATCGGATTGGTTATGAGACAGTTAAAGAGTTGACAGGAGGTAGATTTCGATTTATCGTGGCAACTCATGTCGATAAAGATCATATCCACAATCACATCATCCTAAATTCAATTGATCAGAATTCTGATAAAAAGTTTCTATGGGATTATAAGGCAGAACATAATCTACGAATGGTTTCTGATCGTCTTTCAAAAATTGCAGGGGCAAAAATTATAGAAAATCGTTATTCGCATCGTCAGTATGAAGTTTATCGCAAAACAAATTACAAATATGAAATAAAACAACGAGTATATTTTCTAATCGAGAACTCGAAAAATTTTGAAGATTTCAAGAATAAAGCAAAAGCTTTACATTTAAAAATTGATTTTAGACACAAGCATGTTACTTTTTTTATGACTGATTCAAATATGAAACAAGTCGTACGTGATAGTAAATTGAGTAGAAAACAACCTTATAATGAAACTTATTTTAAGAAAAAGTTTGTTCAAAGGGAAATCATAAACATCTTAGAATTTTTACTTCCGAAAATGAAGAATATGAATGAATTGATTCAACGAGCAGAATTTTTTGGATTAAAAATAATTCCGAAAGAAAAACATGTTCAATTTAAATTTGATGAGATTAAGATTTCAGAGCAGGAATTGGTAAAAACGAATCGGTATAGTGTTAGTTATTTTCAAGACTATTTTAATAACAAAAATGAAACTGTTGTCTTAGATAATAAAAATTTAGTTGAACTTTACAATGAAGAAAAGCTAATTAAAGAAAAAGAGTTGCCGACAGAAGAGGTGGTATGGAAATCCTATCAAGATTTCAAGAGAAATAGGGATGCAGTTCATGAGTTTGAGGTAGAGTTGAATCTTAATCAAATAGAAGAAGTAGTAGACGATGGAATGTACATTAAGGTACATTTTGGCATCCGACAAGAAGGACTTATTTTTGTACCAAATATTCAAATCAATATGGAAGAAGAAAAAGTTAAAGTATTTCTCAGAGAAACTAGTTCTTACTATGTATACCATAAAGATTCAGCAGAAAAAAATCGCTTTATGAAAGGTAAAACTTTGATTAGGCAATTTAATCTTCAGTATGAACCGCAGTATATGTATAGAAGAATTCCTCTTAGCGAAATTAGAGAAAAAATAGAACAATTAGATTTTCTTATATCTGCGGAAAATAGTCCGAATGATTTCGAAGATATAACAAATGATTTCATTGCCCAAATATCATATCTAGAGAATATGATTGAACAAGTCCAAAATAAAATTGATGATTTAACTAATTTAGAGGAAGTATTGTTGAATAATACGATAAATAGTTCTAGCAATTTAGAAAATAGTATTCAAGGTAAATGTTCAGTAGATACAATAGAGAAGGATTTATACATATATAAAGGAAAGATTGAAACACTGAAGGAACAACATAGAGAAGCAATAAATTTCTTTGAAATGTTTAATAAAACAATACAGAAATATAAGAAAAAACAAAATATGAAATCTATTAAGGAAAATGAGATACATTTAGAGTAAACAGTTTCCTAAAAAGTATATATAGCATAGTTTCATGTGCCAATTTGTCACATATTTAAAAATAAGAAAATAACTATATTATACTTGTTTTAGGAGACATTGAATGTTGAAAAGGATTAGAGATTTACGCGAGGATACTGATTTGACACAAGAATATGTTGCAAAAGCAATCTTAAATTGTACAAGATCAGCGTATTCTAAAATGGAATCAGGTACCAGGTTAATCTCTATAGATGACCTTATCAAACTTGCAGATTTTTATAATGTAAGTTTAGATTACCTTGTAGGTCGAGTGGATAATAAAGAAGACCATTACTCCAAAAAGTATTAGGTTAAGAAAGCACATTGACAATTGAATAGTCCAAAATGGTACTTTCCTCATTTGTGGAGCAGATTTGAATGGCTCGCCATGATAAGAGCGATTTTAAAACCATCAATAAAATAGAGCGATACTTTATATGCCATGATACAAATGATATACAATGATACTTCTGACCGTTCAGGCTGCCACCGTAAAAGAGCAGCAAGTGAAATTCTTATGATGACTTCATCAGTCATGCCATGGAGGTGAAAAAATCTAAGAAAGGAAGTAGTAAAATCATGGAAACAGTAAACTATAAAGATTTAGTTGCGATTGGTTTTCCAGAGCACACATCGAGGAATATTATTAGACAAGCAAAAAAAATTGCTGTAAAAAAGTTTGAAGAAGCTAGAAAAAATGATAAGAATGCGGTACAATTAGGATGTTCACCTTTCGATAATAAAAGGTTAGGCATTGCTCCTAAAAATATTGTAGAAAATTTAATTGGTATTTCTTTTTCAGATATAGAAGGTGAGAAAAATGGTTATATCAAAGACAAAGAAATATAAAGGTGTATACAAAGATTCAAAAGGAAAAATTTATTTTCAAATTGAATTAGGAGTTGATCCAATAACTGGGAAAAGAATCCAAAAGAAAGGAAGGAAAAATCAACAAGGACTACCGTTTAATTCTTTTAAGGAAGCATATGAAGAGATACTTCGTTTAAAACATGAATTTGTGAACTCTACTACTAATAATAGTTTTCTAACTTTTAGAGAGTTTATGGAAGAGATTTATTTAAAATATTATCAACAAAAAGTTCAATTTGTAACTTATCAGACCGCTTTACCACATCATCAGTTATTTATTAAGCAATTTGGTAGTAAAAAATTATCAGATATTAGTACTATTGACTGTGAAAGATTTCGCTTAGCTATTATAGACAAGTATTCTAGTAACTATGCTAAAAATATGTGGTCTAGATTTAAAGCATGTCTGGGCTATGCAGAAAGATTGGGTTATATTGATAGAGTTCCTTTTAAAGGATTAGATAATCCTAGAGGAAAGCACCCTGATACAAAATTTTGGACATTTGATGAATTTAAGAAGGTAATAAACTCTTTTGATATTAGTGAGTATGAGGGACTCCATAATTACATGACGATCTGGTTATATTTTATGACTGGTTTAAGAGTTAGTGAGGGTATTGCTCTTAAATGGGAAGATATTGATTTTGAACGTAAATGGATTCATGTTCATTCGACGATTGAGAAAGATAAAAACGGTGTATGGTATGCTAAACAACAAACAAAGACAGTAGCAGGGAATCGTAAAATTGATTTAGATGATTTTACGATTACAATACTTAAAAAATGGCGAGAAGTTCAAATCAAGAATGATGATAAAGATTATGTAATATCACGTTTTGGTGCCCCCTTGTGTAAGTCTACAATTTCTAGGATAATAAAAAGGCATGCTAAGATTACTGGCGTACCAGAAATTACGGGGAAAGGATTAAGACATAGTCATGCATCTTATCTTATAAATGTGTTACATAAGGATACTTTATATGTTTCATATCGATTAGGACACGCTGATAAGTCAACCACGTTGAATACATATAGTCACTGGTATTATTCAGGTGATTCAACAATTTCAGAAGAGATTACAAACAGTTTAGATAATCTTGGATTATCAATTTACCTACCAAATTCCTGCCAGAGTTGAAAATTGAGGAATTAACCCACTAATACTGGGAGAAAATAGGATTTGCAAATTGTTACTCTTAAATAATAGAGCAACTACATTAGTAGCTTAAAAATATGATTAAACCGCTATTCTTAGGAGTAGCGGTTTTTCTTTATAATTGAAAAGAGAAAATTTATAAAGTGTCTCCAGTTGTTCCATAAGATTTTCATCATAAAGTTCTGGAGTTTGATTAGAGAACCATGTCAATCAAACTCCAACGCTCGGTAAAGCGATGATGTATCTGTGGAAGGAGATTATGTTTGCTAAGGTATTTTTTGCAGAAATAGTGGTACAATATCCTTAGAATAGTTCAAAATCTATCTTTGCTAGGGGAAAGGGAGATTGAACTCCCTGATGCATGGGATTAATGTCCTATAAAAAGGAAATGTTATAAAGGTGATATTGATGGAAAGATATGAATTTACAGCGACAACAGCAAAATCAGATATAATAATTGGTGTCCTTTTTCCCATGTTCCTCATGCTTCCTGTATTGGGAATACAGTTGGCTGTATTCTATTTAAAACTGAATGATTTTTTTAAATCACAACCTCTTTTTCTTTATACGATAGTATTAGTGTTTTTTGGCATTAGTTTTCTTTTAATTAAAAAAATACAAGGTAGTCTAGTGAAGAATTTTGTCGTAGAATTATCTGGAAGAAATATTAGGATTTGGTGTGATGGAAAGGAGATTGTATCAGGAGAAGTTGTTTTCTGTAGGATAAAAAATAAGGAGCCTAAACTGGGGGCGAGAGCCTTAAATGTAGACATAGACACCAAGGGGGATAACATTAAATTTCGAGTTCGGTCTAAGGAATATGAAAGTTTATCATCTTCTACTTGGAATCCTCTCGGGACAAGCAAACCCTCTGATGTAGAAACGTTATTATCTTTGGGCAAAAAAATAAAAAATGCTATGGAGGAAGAAGTTTTGATAGAAGATGAAGCTTCAAAAAAAACTCGATCGTTTTGATTTAAAATGGGTAAACCTACTTGAAATTATAGTCTGATACGAAAGATTTAGTATGTCATTTTTTCCAAAAGTTACTAGAATTTTGATAGAAATTCAATTTTCTTCTTGACCCTGACCTTGGGTAAGGGATTATACTAATAGTAGATAAGAAAGGAGATTACTATGAAAATCAATATGATTCGTTCAGATAAAGTTTATCAAGAGATGCTAGAGCTACCCTTAGAAAAGAGAGAAGGTTGCTTTCGAGCCAAAATATTAGGACCTTTTGCAACGAAATACCAAACTCAACACATTCCTTTAAAAGCGAAGTATCCTGGAGGATTTGATGCTCTGTTTCTACTTGGCTTTATGAATCAGTTGCCTGCAACTCTCTCGGAAAAGGATAGACCGGCTATCGACGCTCTAAGTTCTGATCAACTCTGGCAAAATTGTCAAGATACCATCAAGAGGAGTATTGGTCTTTTTGAGCAGGCTGGCTATGACTTAGAGGTTGAGGATTACCATTTTACTATTTTATTGGGCAATCCAGAAAAACCTATGCTACAGCTCAATAAGGGTTATAGCGGAGATGGTGGAATTCCAGGATACCTCATGCTTAGTCTGTTACCAAATGACTATACTTTGCCCCGTGTACAGGCGGCGTTGGCCCATGAGTGTAATCACAATGTCCGTTTCCAATTTGTCAAATGGAATCAGCAGACGACATTAGCAGACTGGGTAGTCAGTGAAGGATTGGCAGAGTCTTTTGCGGCTGAGATCTATGGTAAGGATCTCATTGGGCCTTGGGTCACTTCAACCAGTCCAGAGCAGTTAGAAGAGATTAAGCCCATCATATCAAGTCAGCTTCAGCTAACGGGGATGGCGGAAATGGCTCCTTATCTCTACGGTGATGAAATAGCTGAGATACAGGGGCAGATACCGGTTGGAATGCCCTATGCTGCGGGCTATGCTTATGGCTATCATCTGATACAAGCCTATCTGAAAATGACTGGCAAAACTATTATTGAAGCAACTGTGACACCAACGGAACAGATTTTAGAGGCGACGAAAGACTTTTGGAAATGACACTTTTGCTTGCAAATCTGCCAGAGTTTGATATAATGTAGGTAATTTCTGGAGGAGACTATATGCACTATAAAAGAGTTGAATTAAAAGTCACAAATCAAGGTATCCATGAGCACAAGATTTTTCAAGGTGTTAAGATTTTCAGTCGTAGCAAGTTATCCAAAGATCGGAAAAGCATTCTAACACAGAAGCTTTACCTGACACCGAAGCAGAACATCGTTTACTATCAACGTACAGATGTCAACTATGACCAGAACTGGCATCATCATAAGGACTATTACGAATTAGCTTATGGTCAAATGGATAGAGAGACGATTTTTAAGGTTTGCCAAGATTTTGACGAACTAAGTCCTTTTCTGGAGAACGAGCTGCTGGAGAAGCTAAAAGAAAAGCAGTCAACAGGCAAATTTTTTGAAAAATTAGATATATAAAAATTCGGCTGCTTTTATAGGCAGTCGGATTTCTTTGAGTTATAGTTTGATAATCTTTCAAAAGGGAAAATAGATCTATTTTTATCATGAACAGCTAACTTAGTTAGAACTTTTGGAAACAGTATAGTTGAAATCTATGAAGAATAAGCATATAATTAAGAAAAATGATTGAGTGCTCACTCAATTTTTTTTTAGATGTGTAAGGAGTTCATACAATGGTTGTTCAAGCAATACAATATAGTCGTTTCGGTGATGAAGAAGTGTTAGATTTAGTGAACATTAAATCTGATTCTTTGAAAGTGAATCAAGTTAGGGTAGAAGTTTATGCAGTTGGTTTAAATCCTATTGATTATAAAACTTTTGAGGGTGCAAAGCCACTTCGTTTTCTATCTTTTATGACGAAACTAAGGAAGCCAAGTCATTGGTTTGAGTCAAAATCATCTCTTTTTCCAAGAGGTATTGGTCGGGATTTTGCTGGAGTTATCACAGAAATCGGTGAAGGAGTAAGTAGGTTTGCAGTAGGGGATAAGGTTTTTGGAACAATGATCAGTGACCCTGGATTAGGCACCAAGAGGGGAGCTTTGGCAACAGAAATTTGTGTCAATGAATCAGAAATTGTGTTGAAGCCAGAGATGATTGATATGAACCATGCAGCTACTATGGGTGTAGCCTCTCTAACAGTGGGAGGTGCTTTTAGAAAGATTGAGCTAAACTCTAAAGATGTTGTAGTTATTTCAGCAGCAGCAGGAGGTATTGGAAGTATCGCAGTACAGTATGCGGTTGCTAAAGGTGCGACAGTTATTGGAATTGCGAGTAAGAAAAATTCAGATTATCTAAAGTCCTTAGGTGCCATACCGGTAGCCTACGAAGAGAACATCCAGAATGCTCTTCTATCAGCAAGTGCAAAGCCAATTACAAAATTCTTGGATTGCTATGGAAGTGATTATGTTAAATTGGCTTTCAGTTTGGGATTGAAGGGCATGGCTATTGGAACTCTAGTACCTTCACCATATGTTATGATAAAAGGTGCCCAGTTCACAGGTCCGAGACATTCTACATATGATGATTTTAACACTCTAGCGGAAATGGTCTCAGATGGGAAGGTTCGGCTGAATATTGACCAGGTTTATGATTTTTCTCTAAAGTCAGTTAGAGAGGCATATCGTAGCCTGAAGTCGGGACATACTCGAGGTAAGAAGGTTGTAAAAGTAAGAGAGTAGCAGAGAGGTGCTAGTAATGGAAAGTTTAGAAGAAAAGTATGCCCAGACATTAGAAAATAGCAACCTGAGTTTAAAACAACGTCAAGTATTATTATCAAGTCTAAAGTTATTTTCAGAAATTGGCTTTGAAAATACAACAGCAAGCCTTATTGCTAAGGAGGCTGGAGTTTCAGAAGGGACCGTTTTTAGTTACTTTAAAACCAAGGAAGGCATCTTAGAAGCAATTTTGTCGACTTTTCTTGAGCAAGTTATTCCAGATGTTATTGCTGATTTTTCTGAGAAGAAATTTACAGCAAACCAAGAGTCTTTTCCGCTATTTTTAAGAAGTATTGTTCGGGATAGACTGGTCTTTATTCAGGAGAATCAAATGCAAGTTAAAATTCTCTTGAACCGTTCTTTTATTGATGAAACGATTTCTGACCAGTTAGGGAATGTTATTGTTCACTCTATCATTAAGCCAATTAGTCCAGTTCTGAATCAGTTTAAAGAAAATGGTGTTATCCGAGATTGGTCAAATGAAAGAATTGTTCGCTATATTTTAGCTTTGAGTCTTTCTTATGCTCTTCCAATGATGTTGAATAATAATGAGGGCCTAGACATAGATGAAGCAGTGAATGAAATTGTTGAATGCCTGTCTTTTGCCTTAGTAGAAGTAAAGTGAATTTTGATTTTTAAGCTTACTATTAAAAATAGTGAGCTTTTTTAAAACCAAAATAAAAATCCCCAATCATAATGATTGAGGATTGAGCAAATGAATCTTAAACAATACCTTGTGCAATCATAGCATTGGCTACGTTTTCGAAGGCAGCGATATTTGCTCCTGCAAGGTAGTCAGTACCAAGATCGTATGTTTCAGCAGTTGTTTTAGCTGTGTTGAAGATGTTGGTCATGATGTCTTTGAGACGTCCATCAACTTCTTCACGGGTCCATGAGAGGCGAAGGCTGTTTTGGCTCATTTCAAGTGCTGATACAGCTACACCACCAGCGTTGGCAGCTTTGGCAGGTCCGTAAAGGATTCCATTTTCTTTGTAGACTTTAATCGCATCAAGGTTACTAGGCATGTTAGCACCTTCAGATACACAGATAACGCCTTGAGCAACCAAACGTTTAGCTGCGTCACCATTGATTTCGTTTTGAGTCGCACATGGAAGAGCGATGTCGTAGTTTTCAGCATAAGTCCATACAGAACCTTCATGGTAAGTAGCAGTTGCTTTCTCAGCTGCATACTCAGTCAAACGCGCACGACGGTTATTCTTCACATCTGCTAGAAGGTCGAAGTCGATACCATTTTCATCAATAACATAACCGTTTGAGTCAGATACAGAGATCACAGTTGCACCAAGCTCAGTTGCTTTTTGAAGAGCATATTGGGCAACATTACCAGAACCGGAAATAACCACCTTCTTGCCAGCAAAGCTTTGGCCGTTAGCCTTGAGCATTTCTTCAGTATAGTAAACCAAACCATAACCAGTTGCTTCTGGACGAATCAAGCTACCACCAAATCCAAGAGGTTTACCAGTCAAGACACCAGCATCAAATTGGTTCAGGCGTTTGTATTGTCCGTAAAGATAACCAATCTCACGTCCACCAACACCGATATCACCAGCAGGTACGTCAAGAGATGGTCCGATGTATTTTTGCAATTCAGTCATGAAACTTTGGCAGAAGCGCATCACTTCAGCATCAGTCTTCCCTTTAGGATCGAAGTCTGATCCCCCTTTACCTCCACCGATTGGAAGTCCAGTCAAAACATTTTTAAAGATTTGTTCGAAGCCAAGGAATTTCAGAATTCCTTGGTTTACAGTTGGGTGGAAACGAAGTCCGCCTTTATATGGTCCAACAGCTGAGTTGAATTGAACACGGTAACCACGGTTGACTTGTACTTTTCCATCACGGTCCACCCAAGGAACACGGAAAGAAATCACGCGTTCAGGCTCAGTGATACGTGCCAAGATATTTTCTTCGATATACTCAGGGTGTTTTTCAAAGACAGGCTCCAAGGTACTGAAGAATTCTTCAACCGCCTGGAGAAATTCAGCCTCATGCCCATTACGAGCTTTTACAGTTTCAAACACGCTTTGGATATATTCTTTAGCAGATGTCATATCGTTCTCCTTTTTTTGTTGTTATATTTTATTACATGAGCCATTATAACAGAATTCTTTTTCAGTGTAAAGAAAAAAACGAAAATTTTCTAAAAATTCTTTCAATTTACATTCAGTCAATACTAAGAGCATTATCAAAAAACGAACGTTTTCTCTAGAAATAACTTTCTCAAAGAGAAAATATGAAAGTATGGTATAATATTAGAAATAAAAGGAATCTGGAGGATCAGAATCATGGTATCAACGAAAACACAAATTGCTGGTTTTGCGTTTGACAATTGCTTGATGAATGCAGCAGGTGTGGCTTGTATGACGATAGAGGAACTAGAAGGGGTCAAAAACTCAGCAGCAGGTACTTTTGTTACGAAGACTGCGACCTTGGACTTCCGTCAGGGAAATCCTGAACCACGTTACCAGGATGTTCCACTTGGTTCTATCAACTCCATGGGATTACCAAATAATGGCTTAGACTACTATCTGGACTATCTTTTGGACTTGCAGGAAAAAGAGCCAAACCGTACTTTCTTCCTATCTTTAGTTGGCATGTCTCCAGAAGAAACACATACCATCTTGAAAAAAGTTCAAGAGAGTGAATTTAAAGGACTGACAGAGCTCAATCTCTCTTGTCCAAACGTTCCAGGAAAACCTCAGATTGCCTATGATTTTGAGACAACAGACCGTATCTTGTCAGAGGTATTTGCCTACTTTACCAAACCTCTCGGGATCAAATTGCCACCATATTTTGATATTGTTCACTTTGATCAAGCGGCTGCTATTTTCAACAAATATCCACTCAAGTTTGTTAACTGTGTTAACTCTATCGGAAACGGCCTTTATATAGAAGGCGAGTCGGTCGTGATTCGTCCTAAAAATGGTTTTGGTGGCATTGGTGGAGAGTATATCAAACCGACTGCTCTTGCTAATGTGCACGCCTTCTATCAACGCTTAAATCCGCAAATCAAAATCATCGGAACGGGTGGCGTTCTGACGGGTCGTGATGCCTTTGAACACATCCTTTGCGGTGCTAGTATGGTGCAAGTAGGAACGACGCTCCACAAGGAAGGCGTCGGTGTTTTTGAACGCATTACCAAAGAACTGAAAGCTATTATGGCAGAAAAAGGTTATGAGAACCTAGAAGATTTCCGTGGGAAATTGCGCTATATTGATTAAGTTTAATAAAAAATCAGAAGAAAGGAGAGAAGATGCTAGCCATTGAAGACAGTCAGAAGTTGACTTTATCAAATCTATCTAGCTTGAACCTATTTACAGGGACAGATCAGGGTCAGTTTGAAGTTATGAAGAGTCAAGTGCTGAAGCAGATTGGTTATGATCCAGCTGATCTCAATTTTGCTTACTTTGATATGAAAGAAGTAGCTTATAAAGACTTAGAGTTGGAGTTGGTCAGTCTCCCTTTCTTTGCTGATGAGAAAATCGTGATATTAGACCATTTTGTCGATATTACAACTGCCAAGAAACGTTTTTTAACAGATGATGAGCTCAAGTCATTTGAGGAATATCTTGACAATCCTTCGCCAACAACCAAGTTATTGATATTTGCAGAAGGAAAACTGGATAGTAAGAGACGGCTGGTCAAATTGCTCAAACGAGATGCGACTGTCTTTGATGCTATTGAACCCAAGGAACAAGAATTGCGCCAGTATTTCCAAAAATGGAGTCAGACACAAGGTTTGCAGTTTGTGGGGCAATCTTTTGAAAATCTACTTATCAAATCTGGTTTTCAATTTAGCGAAATCCAGAAAAACCTCCTTTTTTTACAGTCTTATAAGTCCGACGGAGTGATTGAGGAGAAGGATATTGTCGAGGCTATTCCCAAGACCTTGCAGGACAATATTTTTGATTTGACTCAGTTTATCTTGGGTAAAAAGATTGACCTGGCCCGTGAACTGGTTAGAGACTTGACCTTGCAAGGGGAGGATGAGATCAAGCTCATAGCTGTCATGTTAGGACAGTTCCGAACCTTTACCCAAGTGAAGATTTTATCAGAAGCTGGTCAGTCGGAATCGCAGATTGCAAGCAGTCTGGGAATTTACTTGGGGCGCAATCCTAATCCTTATCAAATCAAGTTCGCATTAAGAGATTCGAGAGGGATTTCCTTGGCCTTTCTCAAACAAGCAATTTCTTATTTAATTGAAGCAGACTATCAGATTAAAACAGGGGTCTATGAAAAAGGCTACCTTTTTGAGAGAGCGCTGTTACAGATATCTAGCCAAGCGTAATGAGCATAAAACTTGAAAAAAGAGGATGATTGCGTTATCATTTTCATATAGAAAGAAAAAGAGGTATTACAGATGGCTATTATCTTACCAGACCTTCCATACGCATATGACGCTTTGGAACCATACATCGATGCAGAAACAATGCACTTGCACCATGACAAGCACCATCAAACCTACGTCAACAATGCGAATGCTGCTCTTGAAAAACACCCTGAAATCGGTGAAGACCTTGAAGCTTTGCTTGCTGATGTAGACTCTATCCCAGCTGATATCCGCCAAGCGCTTATCAACAATGGTGGTGGACACTTGAACCACGCTCTTTTCTGGGAATTGATGACTCCAGAAAAAACAGCTCCTTCAGCAGAACTTGCAGCAGCTATCGATGCAACATTTGGTTCATTTGAAGAGTTCCAAGCAGCCTTTACAGCAGCAGCTACAACTCGCTTTGGTTCTGGCTGGGCATGGTTGGTTGTCAACAAAGAAGGGAAGCTTGAAGTGACTTCAACAGCAAACCAAGACACACCAATCTCAGAAGGCAAAAAACCAATCTTGGGCTTGGACGTTTGGGAACATGCTTACTACGTGAAATACCGCAACGTGCGTCCTGACTACATTAAAGCTTTCTTCTCAGTCATTAACTGGAACAAAGTAGATGAGCTTTACGCAGCAGCTAAATAAAAAATAGGAAGGGAAGAGTCATTCTTCTCTTTTTTGCTTTATATGGTAGAGGTCTGACAAAATCGTCAGACTTATTTCATTTTTATGAGAAACGTGCTAACTGCTAGAAATTATGGTAAAATAGAGTGTTAAGTAATCGTGGAAAAGGAAGACTATGCGTAAAGAAATTACACCTGAATTATACAACTATAACAAGTTTCCTGGCCCAGAATTTCATGTAAATGGGGATAAGGTTGAGACTGAAGGAATCGCTTTTACCTTGGTTGAAAATATCAAGGATGCCTTCGATGTGACAGTCTTTAATCAACGCTTCTCAGAAGTGTTGACCAAGTTTGATTATGTCGTGGGGGACTGGAGTAATGAACAGCTCCGCCTACGTGGTTTTTACAAAGATGACCGAACAGAGGAAAAAATTGAAAAGATTAGTCGTTTACAGGACTATCTTTTGGAGTACTGTAGTTATGGTTGTGCCTATTTTGTCCTAGAAAACCAAGCACCGAAACGTGCGTCATTTGATAAAAAATTGCGTAAAAAGGATGAGGAAAATCATCCTAGAAGAGGAAAAAAACCTTCGCAAAACAAGAGAAAACCAAATGCGGATAAGCGAAATAGACGTCGTCATAAGGACCAAAAGTCTCAGAAAGAGGACAAGGGACAGCGCCATTTTGTCATTCGTCAGAAATAGATAGAGAAATAAGGAGAAGAGATGAAACCGTCTATTTATAGTTTAACACGTCAAACCATGCAAGAATGGGTATTAGAACAAGGAGAAAAGAAATTCCGAGCAGATCAAATCTGGGAATGGCTCTACCGTAAACGTGTCCAGTCATTTGAAGAAATGACTAATCTTTCCAAGGATTTGATTGCCAAGCTCAATGAGCAGTTTATCGTAAATCCTTTGAAACAACGGATTGTACAAGAGTCAGCTGACGGTACTGTTAAGTATCTTTTTGAGTTGCCAGATGGCATGTTGATTGAGACAGTACTGATGCGTCAACACTACGGTTTGTCAGTCTGTGTGACCACTCAGGTTGGCTGTAATATTGGTTGTACCTTCTGTGCCTCTGGGTTGATTAAGAAACAACGTGACCTTAATAACGGGGAAATTGTAGCGCAGATCATGTTGGTTCAGAAATACTTTGATGAGCGTGGTCAGGACGAGCGTGTCAGTCATATCGTTGTCATGGGAATTGGTGAACCATTTGATAACTACAACAATGTTTTGAATTTTGTCCGTACCATCAATGATGACAAGGGAATGGCTATCGGTGCTCGTCACATCACTGTTTCAACTTCAGGTTTGGCCCATAAAATTCGTGACTTTGCTAATGAAGGCGTACAGGTCAATCTTGCTGTTTCCCTTCACGCACCCAATAATGAATTGCGTTCAAGCATCATGAAGATTAATCGTGCCTTTCCGATTGAAAAACTCTTCGCAGCCATTGAGTACTATATCGAAACAACAAATCGCCGTGTAACCTTTGAATACATCATGCTCAATGAAGTCAACGACGGTGTTGAACAAGCCTTGGAATTGGCGGAATTGCTCAAGAACATCAAGAAATTGTCTTATGTAAACTTGATTCCTTATAACCCAGTTAGTGAACACGACCAATATAGCCGTAGTCCTAAAGAGCGCGTGATGGCCTTCTACGATACCCTCAAGAAAAAAGGGGTCAACTGTGTTGTCCGTCAAGAGCATGGTACAGATATTGATGCAGCTTGTGGACAATTACGCTCCAATACAATGAAACGTGACCGCCAGAAGGCAGTCGCAGCGGTAAATCCATAAAATGACTAAAAAAAGAGAATTAATCTTAAGATTGGGAGTGGCTATTTACAGTCTTTGCATTGTCTGTTTTTGCTTCACTCCCCAGCCTCAACTTCCTACAGGAGTGGAAACTCCAGGTATTCAAACTTTTGGACGCCTGGTTTTTCTTTTAACTCCCTTAAACTCCCTTTGGAATCTAGGTGAAGTGACCAGTTTGGGACAAGTCCTTTGGATCTTTTTGCAGAACATTTTAAATGTCTTCTTGCTCTTCCCCCTGGTCTTTCAACTGATCTATCTCTGTCCAAACTTTCGGCAAACGAAAAAAATCCTCCTTCTCAGTTTTCTACTGAGCCTAGGAATTGAATGTACGCAGCTGGTCTTAGACTTTTTCTTTGATTTTAATCGCGTCTTTGAGATTGATGATTTGTGGACTAATACCCTGGGTGGCTATCTGGCTTGGCTCCTCTATAAAGGACTGCATAAAAACAAGATAAGGAATTAGAATGAGTATTTTAGAAGTTAAAAATCTGAGTCACGGTTTTGGTGACCGTGCAATTTTTGAAGACGTGTCCTTCCGCCTTCTCAAGGGAGAACACATCGGCTTAGTCGGTGCCAATGGTGAAGGAAAATCAACCTTTATGAGCATTGTGACTGGTAAGATGTTACCTGACGAAGGGAAGGTTGAGTGGTCTAAGTATGTGACTGCTGGCTATCTGGATCAGCATGCTGTGCTAAAGGAAGGCCAAACCGTGCGAGATGTCTTGCGGACAGCCTTTGATGAGCTATTTAAAGCAGAAGCTCGTATCAATGACCTCTATATGGAAATGGCCGAAGACGGAGCGGATATCGATGCACTCATGGAAGAAGTTGGCGAACTACAAGACCGTTTGGAGAGTCGAGATTTCTATACCTTGGATGCTAAGATTGATGAAGTAGCGCGTGCTCTCGGTGTCATGGACTATGGCATGGATACAGATGTAACAGCCTTATCAGGTGGACAAAGAACCAAGGTGCTTTTGGCTAAACTCCTCCTTGAAAAACCAGATATTTTGTTGCTTGACGAGCCGACCAACTACTTGGATGCTGAGCATATTGACTGGCTCAAGCGCTATCTCCAAAACTATGAGAATGCCTTTGTCCTCATTTCGCACGATATTCCTTTCCTTAACGATGTGATCAATATCGTCTACCATGTAGAAAATCAACAGCTGACGCGTTACTCTGGTGATTACTACCAGTTTCAAGAAGTCTATGCTATGAAAAAATCTCAGCTAGAGGCGGCCTATGAACGTCAACAGAAAGAGATTGCAGACCTCAAGGATTTTGTCGCTCGTAACAAAGCGCGTGTCGCAACGCGTAATATGGCCATGTCCCGTCAAAAGAAACTCGACAAGATGGATATTATCGAACTGCAAAGTGAGAAGCCAAAACCGTCCTTTGATTTCAAGCCAGCTCGTACACCTGGACGTTTTATCTTCCAAGCCAAGGACTTGCAGATTGGTTATGACCGTCCTCTGACCAAACCTTTAAATCTTACCTTTGAACGGAATCAAAAGGTTGCCATTATCGGGGCAAATGGTATCGGGAAAACAACTCTCTTGAAGTCTCTCCTGGGTATTATTCCACCAATCGCTGGAGAAGTCGAACGCGGTGACTACCTAGAACTTGGTTACTTTGAACAGGAAGTAGAAGGTGGAAATCGCCAAACTCCTCTTGAGGCTGTATGGAATGCCTTTCCTGCACTTAACCAAGCAGAAGTCCGTGCGGCTCTTGCTCGTTGTGGCTTGACAACTAAACATATCGAAAGTCAAATTCAAGTCTTATCAGGTGGGGAACAAGCCAAGGTGCGTTTCTGTCTCTTGATGAACCGTGAAAACAACGTTTTAGTACTTGACGAGCCGACCAACCACTTGGATGTGGATGCTAAGGAAGAACTCAAACGGGCGCTTAAAGAATACAAAGGAAGCATTCTTATGGTTTGCCACGAACCAGACTTTTATGAAGGTTGGATGGACCAAATTTGGGACTTTAACAAGCTAACTTAAAAATGAGGGAAAAAGAAATACAGTATCGAATGCGGATACTGTATTTTTTAGGTTATTTAGGATTTAAAATCGTAATCCTTCACTACTTCGATACTATCAATGGTGATAGCAGAAGTCGGTTTGTCTTTCTCATCTTTTTCAGCTTTGGCAATCTTGTCAACAACGTCCATGCCATCGATGACTTGACCAAAGACAGGGTGTTTGCCGTCTAGACTCGGATTTCCACCTTCTTTATAGGCTTCGATGATTTTCTTTGGATACTTGCTTGTAGGGAGTTTAGCTGAAATATCTGTTGAGTTTTGGTTGATGAAGAACTGGCTACCGTTGGTGTTTGGTTGACCAGTGTTAGCCATAGCAAGAGCTCCTCGGATATTGTATAGGTAAGGAGAGATTTCATTTTTGAAACCAGTTCCTTTGTCCTTCGTTTTATCCTTATCATGCCAGATAGATTGGCCCCCTGTACCATCTCCCTTAGGATCTCCAGTTTGGACCATAAAGCCATCGATGACACGGTGGAAGGTGATGCCGTTATAGTAGCCTTCTTTGGCGTGAGTAAGGAAGTTTTCAACGGCTAGAGGAGCGAGTTTAGGGAAGAGTTTAATACGAATATCACCCTGACTTGTACTTGTGTGGAGAACCACTTCGGCTTCATCTTCGGCAACTTCCTTAGAAAGTTGAGGGAAGTTGGCATTTTCATTGGTTAAAGCGTCATTCAAATCTTTGGCAGCCTGAGCAGCTGCTTTAGAACTTTCTTCAGCTGAGATACTAGAGTCAACATAGTCATCGCCACGCAGACTGCGTTGGATACTGCTACATCCAGCTAATGCAACAGTGGACAGTAAAAGAAGGGTTGCTAGTTTTTTCATTGTTTTCCTCTCAAAAATTCATTTCTATCATTGTACCCTAAAAGGAAGGGGATTTCAAATATTAGTGACAAGGTAGTTTAAGAGGAAGCCGACCAGAAAGTCGCTTGCTTAGAGATTTTTCTTTGGATGACGGTCGATAATGTCCTGGTACTGTTCCAGTATCTGCTCTCCCTTTGGAGTCAATTTGTAACCACGAATTGAAAAGTAACTTGCTAATTCTTCTCCTGAAAAGTTGTCACGAAGGGATTGGTCCAAATCTAGAGCCTTCATCTTAGAAAGTACTGTAACTCTCCTTACTTTTGAGGATATTCTCTTTCATAGTGGTATTTAGATGATCAAGCGAGTCAAAGACAGTTTCGACAAGAGCATAGCCTTTTTCAACAGGTATTTCTAAATTTTTTGGGGCATCAATGCTATAAGTCTACTTGAAGTATTTAGAAAACCAGTTCTTAAGAAAGCTCGTAAAGAATCACAATTAGTAAACGTTAATTCGAAAGAATTACTATGTTTTAAAAGAGCACATTTTAAACGGATTTTTTCTTTCGGCTTCAATTCCTAATTAATCAATGAACTTAATACTAGGTCTCGAAAAAAATTATGCTTCCTCTTTCTGTCTGAGTTCAAAGAGGTCTTCTACTTTCAGATTAAAAACTTGAGCAATTTTAAGAGCCATTTCCAGCGAAGGATTGTAACGATTATTTTCCAAGTGCAGAATTGTCTCGCGTCGCATGCCGATGAGGTCGGCTAACTCCTGCTGGGTCATGCCTGTGGACTCACGAATAGATTTGAGATTAGTAATAATCTTGCTTTCTTTGGTCATGCTTATCCTATCCGTTCTAAGATAAGATAGACAACCGCAAAGATGCAAATCAAGACAGCTATGCTAATAAAGATCTGGCCCATGTAAAGAGTGAGAGACCCCATATACCCAATGATAACTGCTAGGATCATCAGTGCGCCTAGTATAAAAACAAACATCAAGCTAGCTGCCTTGGATAAATTAGCATAAAAGCGTTCGTCCGGAGTTTCCTTGACATTTTTCAAACAGAAAAAACCAAATACAATCACTTCAATAACGAGGCCAATTCCCAAAATCCATTCTTTAATACCAGAACTTTCGCTTGGGGTCGCAACCCAAATCCCTACTGTATAAAAAATGCTTGCTGCAAACAAAAGTATCGTGTAAAGCTTAGCAGACAAGTCAAAAATAGTCTTTCCTTTACCTTTCTGACTCTTATGAGGCCATGGTTTCATATGTAGCCAGCCCCAAATAGCTACAATCTGACCTAACACTGAAATACCAGCAATAACTAACTTGGGTCCCCAAGTAAGATTAGAACCAAATAAAACAGTAAAATCAATAAAGAGAGCTGCGGAAATCATTGTAATGAGGCCACCCGTTTTTTGACTTTTTTTCATGATAGACTCCTTTCCTTGTGTTAGAAATATTTAACAATCTTTATATTATAAATATATCACACTTCAATTTGGAAAGCAAGAATTTATGTGTCAATGAGGCAATTATTTGAAAAAATTTTTTAATAAAAGCCTTCGCTAGTCAAACAACTAAAGAATTCTTTGAAGCAATGCATCGGATTTGGTTTGAATAGTTTCGTTAATAATATTTGATGATAAAGAATTTTCGGAAAATCTAGATACTATATGAATCTCTACTTTTTTTCTTAGACTGTTATAAAGTCTGTCAGAATAAGCTTTGTAAGTGTAGAAGTTAATTTTTACAGAACTAAATTATTCCCCTATTTAGAATCTATTAATTCATATTTTATAAATTAATTAGTAGATATCGTTCTTAAAATCCTTGATATTTCGCTGTTTTTAGTCCAATTAAAACCTATACTTTTCAAACCAGATCTTATGAAAGCTCGTAAAGCTAGCCAGTTCTCTAAACGTTAAGAACTAGCTACAATACAGCATTTACAACACTTCATGGTTCACACCATTTAATTGAAAGTTATTTAAATTAGATGAAAATTTGTTTTCTGAAAAAGTGAGAAAACATTGATTTTAAGCGAATTTTGAATCATATTCGAATGGGAGTTTTTAAAATCATGTTTTGGTTGTAAAAGTGCCAAACTGGATTCTCCAGAGAAGCATGATATCACCTGCTAATAGATTGTCTTCTAGTAGTTCCATATTGCGTTTTGGGACAGGTTTAGGGGCTTCCATATCACGATTAGTAGAGATATAAGGCTTGACAGGGTAGTCTTTATAGATAGTATCAAAAGTAGTATTCATAAATTTTTTCTTTCTAATTTATCCCTATTAGTCTAAAAAATTTAAAAATTTTAAAGTCTGTCAAGTTTTTTTCTTGACACCTGTCAAAAATCTGCTATAATAGAACATGTGCTAAATAGCTCAGCTATTTCACCGAAATAAAATAATAAGAAAAGAGATATTAAAAAATGGCAGTAAAAATCCGTTTGACTCGTATGGGTTCTAAGAAAAAACCTTTCTACCGTATCAACGTAGCAGACTCACGTTCACCACGTGACGGACGTTTCATCGAAACAGTTGGAACTTACAACCCACTTGTTGCTGAAAACCAAGTGACTTTGAAAGAAGACCGCGTTCTTGCATGGTTGGCTGATGGAGCTCAACCTTCAGATACAGTTCGCAACATCCTTTCAAAAGAAGGCGTATTGAAAAAATTCCACGATTCTAAATTCTCAAAATAAGTTTAAAGTAGGTTGACAGATGGATACGATTGAAAATCTCATTATTGCGATTGTGAAACCTTTGATTTCACAACCTGATGCCTTAACTATCAAGATTGAAGACACACCAGAGTTTTTGGAATATCACTTGGATCTTGACCAAAGCGATGTCGGTCGTGTTATCGGTCGTAAGGGTCGCACTATCTCAGCGATAAGAACGATTGTCTACTCTGTCCCAACTGAAGACAAAAAAGTAAGAATCGTTATCAATGAAAAATAAAAAAAGCGGGACAGATGTCTCGCTTTTTTGTGGAAAGCAGAAGATGAAAGATTTAACGTTTAGACAATTACAAGATTATTTACTCGAACATTACCAGCAATCTCGAACTGAGGAAGGCCTCTTTATCAAGCTAGTGGAGGAAGTCGGAGAGGTAGCAGAGGTCTTGAATGGGCGCTCTGGTCGAAAAGAGGGTGTCCAGGACTCAAATGAGGAACTAGCCAAAGAACTGGCTGATATCATTCATTATACCGTCGCAATTGCGGCCATCAACGATATTGATCTAACCAAAGCCATCTTTGACAAAGATAAGAAGGCTGCCATTAAGTACCAACATGAACGTGATTTAGAAAAGTTTTTAGACGCTCAAAGCTGATTGCAGTCACTGTTCTTCAACTTGAGAAAATCCTTGTAACATGATAAAATAAAGGATAGAAACAAATACAGGAGACAAGATGAACTACTTTAATGTTGGAAAAATCGTCAATACGCAGGGTCTACAGGGTGAGATGAGAGTCTTGTCTGTGACGGATTTTGCTGAGGAACGGTTTAAAAAAGGGTCAGAGCTGGCTTTATTTGATGAAAAAGATCAGTTTGTCCAAACAGTGACCATCGCTAGCCACCGTAAGCATAAGAATTTTGACATTATCAAATTCAAAGACATGTACCATATCAATGCGATTGAAAAATACAAGGGGTACAGTCTCAAGGTCGCTGAGGAAGATTTGAACGATTTAGATGATGGTGAATTCTATTATCACGAGATTATCGGTTTGGATGTTTACGAGGGGGAAAACTTGATTGGAACCGTCAAGGAAATCCTGCAACCAGGTGCCAATGATGTCTGGGTGGTCAAGCGAAAAGGCAAGCGAGATTTGCTTTTACCTTACATTCCGCCAGTAGTTCTCAATGTTGATATTCCAAACAAGCGGGTCGAAGTGGACATCTTAGAAGGGTTAGATGATGAAGATTGATATTTTAACCCTCTTTCCAGAGATGTTTTCTCCGTTGGAACACTCGATTGTTGGAAAGGCTCGAGAAAAAGGGCTCTTGGATATCCAGTATCATAATTTCAGAGAATATGCTGAAAAGGCCCGTCATGTTGACGATGAGCCATACGGAGGCGGTCAGGGGATGTTGCTCCGTGCCCAACCTATTTTCGATGCCTTTGACGCCATTGAAAAGAAAAATCCCCGTGTCATACTTCTTGATCCTGCTGGGAAACAGTTTGATCAGGCTTACGCTGAGGATTTGGCCCAGGAAGAGGAACTGATCTTTATCTGTGGTCACTATGAAGGGTATGACGAGCGCATCAAGACCTTGGTAACCGATGAAATTTCCCTAGGAGACTATGTCTTGACTGGAGGAGAATTGGCGGCCATGACCATGATCGATGCGACCGTTCGCCTGATTCCTGAAGTGATTGGCAAGGAGTCTAGCCACCAAGATGACAGTTTTTCTTCAGGACTCCTCGAATATCCTCAATACACACGTCCATATGACTATCGTGGCATGGTGGTACCAGATGTTCTCATGAGTGGACACCATGAAAAGATTCGTCAGTGGCGACTGTATGAGAGTCTAAAGAAAACCTACGAGCGCAGGCCTGACTTGCTAGAAAACTATCAACTAACAGCCGAAGAAGAAAAAATGCTGGCTGAAATTAAAGAAAACAAAGAATAAAGGAGAACCTTATGCAAGTAATCAAACGTAATGGAAAAATTGCTGAATTTGATCCAGATAAAATTTACCAAGCTGTCCTAAAAGCAGCTCAAACCGTTTATGTTTTGACAGATGATTTGCGTCAAAACCTTGCACAAGTTACTAAGAAAGTCGTTTTGGACTTGGAAGAAGCAAAAGTGGAACGTGCGACTATCAGCATGATCCAGTCAATGGTTGAGCACCGCTTACTTGGAGCTGGCTACATTACCATTGCAGAGCACTATATCTCTTATCGCTTGCAACGCGATTTGGAGAGAAGTGGTTATGGCGACCATATCGCCGTTCATCTTCATTTTGAACAAATCCGTTAAGAAAAAGAGTGGGATGCAATGAACATCTCACTCTTTCTTAAATAGACTTTTCTGAGCTTGTTGTACGGTTGAGGGAACAAAACGAAGCCGTTTAATATCACTGATACGAATGATTCGAGTCACGTTTTTTGAAAAATTCTTGACGATAATTTGTTGGCGATTGGCATCGTGTTTGATAATATCACCCGTAAAACTTGTTTCTGCAAGTATCACATGAACAGCCGTCTTTTTCTGGATGGCTTGTTCAATCATAGCAGTGAGGGAGTTGTCCTCGATTTGAGGATGATCATCATTCCCATTGAGAAAACTATGTAGTTTATCTAGAACTAGTTGGAATGCCTGTCTCATAGAATCCTCCCTTCTTACATATCCACATTATATAAAATTTTCCTAAAAACTACAAGATTTTTCGAATAATCTAATGAAAACTTAAAAGGAGAACAAAATGGCAGAATTTACATTTGAAATCGAAGAACACTTACTGACCCTGTCCGAAAATGAAAAAGGATGGACCAAGGAAATCAATCGCGTCAGCTTTAATGGAGCCCCTGCAAAGTTTGACATTCGCGCTTGGAGCCCAGATCATACTAAAATGGGCAAGGGAATTACTCTTACAAATGAAGAATTTCAGGTAATGGTGGATGCCTTTAAAGGCGGGAAATGAGAGAAGGATAGTGAATTTTACTCACTATCCTTCTCTTGTAAAATCATATAGTCTCGAAGAGATATTGTTGTTAATAGGAGAAACGTTTTTTTAAACTTTTCTGGTGGAGTAGGGTTCTCTTTTCGTATCCAAGCTTCAATAAAAGTGATAATCATGTTTGCGACGACATAGGTCATGTCATCTTCACTAAAATCAAATTCCTTGTTGTAGTGGACATTCTTTAGAATCCATTTTGAATAAGTATCTCTTAGGAACTCCTTCCAACCAGGATCTGCTTGAGTTATAAAAAGTGTTCGAATGATATTCCTATTTTCATAGATCAAAGGAATCGCAAAATTTGCAAAACACTCAATCGGATTTCCATCCCTTCTCGAACAATAATTATTAAATATCTGGAAAATTTGTTGATCTGCTTGTTCGTGAATATATTTGATAATATCATCATAGTTATGAAAATGTTTTTGATAAATCGCTTGTCTTGAAATCCCCGCTTTTTTAGCAATTTCACTCATTGTGAAGGAACTACGTTGAGGATTTTGTTTAGCTAGTGATATAAAAGCAGAAATGATAGAATTTCGAGTATCTTTAGTCATAAGCGTCCTTTCTATGAAATAAATTGTGAATAGGTATCAATTAAAATATTAGATAAAATTGACAACTTAAAAGAAACTGTTGGTAAAGAATTACAGCGATAAAATATTTTAATATTGTTTATATTACTAGATAAATTATAACATAGAATCAACAATTCTCCTAATGAATGATATAAAAAGTGTCTATTTTGCTAAACTATAATAGGAAAAATAATGTAATAAAAACTTTAAAATGATGTATAAAGAACAAAGTGTGCATTGCATAATATATAATTTAAAACTATCCATCTTCCATGAGCTTATTCTAGATTGTATTTTAGAAAATGTTTTTGTTGATAATATACCTTGAAATTTATAATGTTTGAGAACTTTTATAATCCAAATACCTTAAACACCAATATGAACTCACTATGTATGTCATGATGGAAGTAGACAAACTGTAAATTTTTTCTTTAAGGAATATTCATAAAAAATTAATATAATACTTGAGGTTATGGTATAATAAGATGAATGATATTTTGCGAGTTTTCATTCATAAGTGAGTAAGAAATCCTATTAAAGATTAAATTAAATCATTACTTTGAGCAGTATTACTAGCCATAGCAAGTAACCGTCGCAGCTACCATAGGAAGAGTCTTATGGTAAATCTAGCAATTGAAAGGGGTGTTGCCTACTGAACAGATGTGACATACTTCTCAATTAAATTTAATCAAATAGAAAGGATTTTTTATGGATAAACTAAAGAAAGTACTAGGTTTTCTAGTATTCCCTCTTTTGTTATTGCTGATGTTCTTCCCGACAGGTGAAGCACATGCTGCAACTGATGTTACCGATAAGGCCCATGTCGAGAAGTTGGAGATTACTATAGCATCTACAGGAAGCAAGACAGAAGGAATTCATGGTTCAAATGATACTTCGATGAAATTGAAATATTCAGGTGAATTCTCATTCCCTGGTGTACAGGCGAACGTGATTAAGCCTGGAGATTACTTTATCGTAAAGGCTCCAGATAACTTGAGTTTGACGGATGGTAGTCTGGATTTGATTGATTCGACATCAAATACCAAAATGGGGACTGTCCAGGTGGATAATGCTAACCATCAGCTGGTATTTACTTTCAACGAAAAGGTGGAAGACAAGCAAAATATTCGTGGGGACTTTGTTGCAGAAGCAACTGAAACGCTCAAAAAAGAGGGGAAAACGGTTACCTATGTTTTACCAGATGGTAAAAAACAGACCATCACGTATAAAGTGAATAAATTTGAACAGACTGACGTGATTGGAGAAACTATTACAAAGTACGGTTATAACGATAACAATAAGGCGAGAGCACATTTTCAGATGAAGATTAATCGCGCTAAGAAAGATATGACTGGACATGTGGTGAAGATTACAGATGACGTTTCAAAGGGAGCCTTTGCTAACTATGTGGAAGGTACTTTCTATATGCATGAAGCGGAATTCGAAACGACGAATACGAATTCATCTGCTCTTAAACGTTTAGGTGATGAATACGAAATCACAACCGATCCGGAGGTATACAAGGCTAACTCAGATAAAAAAGCTTTGTTGACCTTTGTCAACGGGAAACGAGGATTTGAGTTGCTCATGCCGACCAATATGGGAACAAAGAGCTTTTTCTTAACGTATGATACGTCCTCACCAGCAGATACTTCAACGATAAGTAACTCAGCGCAGTACTTGATTGATAATCAACCACAACTTATTTGGGAAAACTACGGAGGTAGTATTGGAACCAGAACAGAAGCAACGTTTAATTTAAAGACGGTTAAATCTGTAGGTGCGTCAGTCACAGCTGATATTGCTGGTAAGATCAAAATCACAAAATACGATGAAGCGGATGCAACTGTTAAGTTGGCAGGCGTTGTCTTTGAAATCCGTGAGAAAACCACTAATAATTTGGTTGATACCGTTACAACAGATGCGGATGGGATAGCTGTCTCAAAGGCTCTCAATAATGGTAAGTATATCGTTAAAGAAAAAACTCCTAAATCAGGCTATCAGGTAAATAGTCAAGAGTTTGAAGTGGAGTTGAAAGCTGGGAAGGGTGTTCCCCTCAACATCTCCAACAAACGTGTGACAGTTGACTTTGAAGCAACCAAGACTTGGGTAAACGGAAAAGCAACTGACTACAAAAAAGTCAAACTCGGTTTGTATGTGCACAAAGAAGGACAAACTGTTGCAGATGCAAAACCTGTTACTGGGAACTACACCCCTGAAGTGACAGAGTCTAATGGTGTTTACACTTATAAATGGAAAAATCAACTTCCTGAACGTGATGTTGATGGAAGCAAGCTAGTTTATTCTGTTCGAGAACTTGAAAATCAGACGGGTCTTCCTCTGAAAGAAGGAGAGAAAGTCAAAGTAGGCGACAACAGCTATGTTGTATCCTATAACGGAAACAACAAAGTCACCAACACTTACGAAGTTCCAAAGACAAACGTGACGGCTAAGAAAATCTGGGTTGGCGGTCAGGAACATATTCGTCCAACTGTCTACTTCAAACTCTATCGTACGCCAGAAGGTGGAGCGATTGAAGAAGTAGTTGGTGTTAGTCAAAAAGAAGTTCCCAAAACAGATGGAACTATAGAATGGACAGACCTTCCTGCGACAGATGAGCACGGTGTGAAGTACACTTATAGTGTGATGGAAGTCGATGAAGATGGCAATCTTGTCACTGCTGTAGATGGTTATACAGCCAATCAAACAGCTGATTTAACTGTCACAAACACCTATGGTACTTCACCAACTAAGGCTGATATTGAAGTCAAAAAAGAATTGGTGGGTGGTCGTCCAACACCTCTTCAAAACGAAGAATTTGAATTTATCTTGAAAGACAAAAATGGCCAAGAAGTTCAAAGAGCTAAGAACGATGCAGCTGGTCGCGTAGTCTTCAAAGATATTCCTTTCGATAAAGCGAGTGAACACGAATTTACTGTTGTTGAAGTGAATGCTGGTCAAACCATCGATGGTGTGACTTACGATGTTAGAACAGTACCAGTCACAGTAAGTGTAACAGATGATGGAAAAGGTAAACTGGTTGCGACAGTATTGTATCATCCTATTACTGCTGTGGCACTTCCGTCAGCTAATTTGGTCTCTTCAGCACCTAGTTCTAATCTTGTACCATCACTTACTGATGCAGTGAATAGAGCTACTGATGGTGGAATTCAGACATTCAAAAATACTTATAAAGCAACTAATGCTAAGGTCATTCTTGAAGTAACTAAGCAGTTGACTGGTCGTACGACAGGAGCTCAAGAAAATGAGTTCGAATTTACGTTGACAGACCAGGCTGGTAATGTTGAAACAGCGAAGAATGATGCAGATGGAAAAGTTAAGTTTCATGAATTGACCTTCGATGAAGCAGGTACTTATACTTACACTATCAAGGAAGTAAAAGCTGGTACAACTGAAAATGGTATTACCTACGATTCTAAGACAGTCACAGCTAAAGTAACTGTAACAGATGACGGTCATGGTAAACTGACTGCAGTTGTTGATTACAGCAGTGATGGTACAGCTAATAGCACAACCTTCACCAATACTTACAACCCTGCAAAAGTCAAAGCTCCAGTTTCTGCAACTAAATCATTTATTAATAAGAACACCAATACTCCAATGCCGCTCAAAGGTGGCGAGTTTGTCTTCTCCTTGCTAAATCACGAAGGTGATCCCGTAGAAAAAGCTACAAATGATGCAGATGGAAACATCAAGTTTAAGGATTTAGAATTCGAGAAAGCTGGTACTTACCAGTATACAATCTACGAACACAAAGCTGGTCAAATCGAGAATGGTATCACTTATTCTAATAAGACTGTGGAAGTGACTATCGAAGTAACAGATGACGGTCATGGTGCTTTGAAAGCAACTGTTTCTTATGATAACGATGAAAAACACTTCGAAAATACTTACAAAGCTGCAAATGCTAAAGCAAATCTCGAAGTGACTAAGAAATTGACAGGTCGTGAAACAGAAGCTCAAGATGGTGAGTTTGAATTCACTTTGACTGATTCAACTGGCGTAGTTAAAGATACTAAGAAGAATGATGCAGCCGGAAACGTTAAGTTTGATGAACTAGAATTTGATAAAGTAGGAACATACACCTACACTATCAAGGAAGTTAAGGCTGGTCAAACTGAAAATGGTATCACCTACGATTCTAAGACAGTAACAGCCAAAGTAACTGTAACTGATGATGGCAAAGGGAATCTGACTGCAGTTGTTGACTACAGTAGTGACGGTACAGCTAACAGCACAACCTTCACCAATATCTACACACCAGCAGGCGCAACAACTGTGACTCTTGGAGCTAAGAAAGTTCTTGAAGGTAAGAAACTTGAAGCAGGAAAATACAGCTTTGTTCTGAAAGAAGGCGACAAAGAGCTTGAAACAGTTACAAACGATGCAGATGGTAATGTTACATTTAAAGCTCTTACTTACAACGAAAGTCAAGTAGGAACTCACAAGTACACTATCTCAGAAGTTGCTGGATCTGAAGCAGGAATCACTTACGATAAGACAGTTCAAGAAGTTGAAGTAACGGTTGAAAAAGTAAGTGCGACTGAATTGAAAGCAACTGCTTCAAAAGAAGCAAAAGATCTTGTATTTACAAACAAATACACACCAGCCGGAGCTACAAGTGTAACTCTTGGAGCTAAGAAAGTCCTTGAAGGTAAAGACCTTGAAGCTGGTAAATACAGCTTCGAATTGAAGAAAGAAGACGGTAGTGTTGTCGAAACAGTTACAAACGCTGCTGACGGAACAGTGACCTTCTCACCAATCTCATATGATGAGAGCCAAGTGGGAACTCACAAGTACACTATCTCAGAAGTTGCTGGCTCTGAAGCAGGAATCACTTACGATAAGACAGTTCAAGAAGTTGAAGTAACGGTTGAAAAAGTAAGCGCGACTGAATTGAAAGCAACAGCTTCAAAAGAAGCAAAAGACCTAGTCTTCACAAACAAATACACACCAGCCGGAGCTACAAGTGTAACTCTTGGAGCTAAGAAAGTCCTTGAAGGAAAAGCTCTTGAAGCAGGTAAATACAGCTTTGAATTGAAGAAGGAAGATGGAACTGTTGTTGAAACAGTGACAAACGCCGCAGACGGAACAGTGGCCTTCTCACCAATCTCATATGATGAGAGTCAAGTGGGAACTCACAAGTACACCATCTCAGAAGTTGCTGGCTCTGAAGCAGGAATCACTTACGATAAGACCGTTCAAGAAGTTGAAGTAACGGTTGAAAAGGTAAGCGCAACTGAATTGAAAGCAACTGTTTCGAAAGAAGCAAAAGACCTAGTCTTCACCAACAAGTACACACCAGCAGGAGCTACAAGTGTAACTCTTGGAGCTAAGAAAGTTCTTGAAGGAAAAGCTCTTGAAGCAGGTAAATACAGCTTTGAATTGAAGAAGGAAGATGGAACTGTTGTCGAAACAGTGACAAACGCTGCTGATGGAACTGTAACCTTCTCACCAATCTCATATGATGAGAGTCAAGTGGGAACTCACAAGTACACCATCTCAGAAGTTGCTGGCTCTGAAGCAGGAATCACTTACGATAAGACCGTTCAAGAAGTTGAAGTAACGGTTGAAAAAGTAAGCGCGACTGAATTGAAAGCAACAGCTTCAAAAGAAGCAAAAGATCTTGTATTTACAAACAAATATACTCCAGGTAAAACTCAAGTTCCTGTGAAGAAAGTATGGAAGGACGAGAACAACCAAGATGGCAAACGTCCATCTTCTGTCACAGTTAAATTGCTTGCGGATGGTCAAGACACTGGTAAAACACTTAAATTGACCGAAGCAAACGGTTGGGCTGGAAGCTTCACAGACCTTGATGCTGATAAAGGTGGCACACCTATCCAGTACACTGTAGTAGAAGTAACTGTTCCTGGTTACACTTCTAAGGTTACTGGTGACGCTGCATCAGGATTCACTATCACAAATAGCTATTCTCCAGAAACAGTTGATGTAAAAGCAACTAAGAACTGGGATGACGCGAACAACCAAGACGGCAAACGTCCAACTAAGATTACAATCAATCTTTTAGCAGATGGTCAGAAAGTCGATTCGAAAGAAGTTCAAGAAGCTGCAGATGGAACTTGGACTGTCGAATTCACGAAATTAGCAAAATATAAAGCTGGTAAAGAAATCAAATACACTGTAACAGAAGAAAAAGTTTCAGAGTATGAATCTTCTATTACAGACTTTACTATCACAAACAAATATGCACCAAAACAAATCGACTACAAAGTAACAAAAGTATGGAACGACGCGAACAACCAAGACGGCAAACGTCCTAAGTCCGTAACAGTTCAACTTTATAAATCTGTAGATGGTTCTAAACCAGTAGCCGTTAAAGGTAAGAAATTGACCTTGACAGCTGATGATAAGACCGACGCTAACACTTGGGTAGCATCCTTCACAAATCTTCCACAATACGAAGCTGGTAAAGAAATCACTTACTCTATCGAAGAAGTAGATGTACCAGCTGGCTATAAAGCCTCTGTGACTGGTCAAGTGGTGACAAACACTCACAATCCAGAAACAGTCGTTCTTTCAGGAACTAAAGTTTGGGATGATAACAATAACCAAGACGGCAAACGTACGAAATCTGTGAAAGTTCAAATTCTTAATGGCGATAAAGTTGTTCAAGAAATTGAAGTTTCAGAAGCAACTGGTTGGAAGTTCGAATCAAAAGCACTTCCTAAATATGAAAATGGTACAGAAATCAAGTACACTGTCAAAGAAGTAGCTGTGAAAGAATATAAATCAACAGTTACTACGGACAAAGACGGTAAGTACACTGTTACCAACACACATACACCAGAGAAAATTACTGTTAAAGGTAAGAAAATCTGGAATGATGCTAATAACAAAGATGGTAAACGTCCAGAATTTATCACAGTGAGACTTCTTGCGGATGGTAACGAAACTGATAAGACAGTAAAAGTTACAAAAGCAACAGCTCTATCAGATAACGAGTGGGCTTATGAGTTTACAGGTCTTGATCGTTATAAAGAAAATGGTCAAGAAATCAAGTACACTGTTAAAGAAGTTGATGTTCCTAAAGATTACCAAGCTGAAGTAGATGGCATGAACGTTACAAATACACATACTCCAGAAAAACCAACACCAGGTAAACCAAATGAACCAGGAAAACCAGGTCCAAAACCTCAACTTCCTAACACTGGTGAAAAAGCATCTAACGCAGCAGTAGTTGCAGGACTTGCTTTGATGGCAGTGACTGGTGGATTGTACTTTGTAAGCCGTAAAAATAAATAATCTCTAGATGAGAGTTGATTTTCAGTTAGTTCTTAGGAAGTAATTGGAAAGGAAATAGTCCAGAACACTTGTTCTGGACTATTTTTTATCTTGAGAAATAAGGAAGGCTTTTCAATCGTTCGAGTAGGCGACGGCTAATGAAACTAAGGGCAATAATCTTACCAAGATCAGGAAGGATAAAGGGAAGGACACCGACAGCGAGTGCTTTGTCAAGTGGCATACCAGCAAGGAAGTGGAGGCTGAGAATACCTCCGAAAAAGACGAGTGAATCACCCAAGAGGTTGGCTAGGAAAATGTGAATATAGCCACTATTTTGATGGATGAGATAAGATGTAAGTCCTGCATAGACAAGGTCAAACCAAAGATAGCCTGAACTTGGACCGACTAAAACGTGGAATCCTGCACCTCCCCCTGCAAAGACAGGTAAACCAATGGCACCCAGCAGGAGGTAGAGAGCAACAGATAGAACGGCTTCTCTGGGTCTAAAAACAGTAGCAATCAGACCAATTGCAAAGTTTTGCAGAGTGAAAGGTACAGGACCGATAGGGAGACTGATTTGTGCCAATACGGCGATGAGAGCAGCACCGATAGCAGGGATGGCATAGATATGAGCTTTCTTCAAAACTGTTAACCTCTTTTCAAAATTATAGTAACTATTATACTAATTCAGGAACAAAAGTCAACCTATTCTTTCAACCAAGGTGACAATCTTTGTAACAGCCGATTTTGTAAGTAAAAAGAGACCTCGAGAGGTCTCTTTTGGTATTTAGCGCATGGTCACAAATTCTTCTGAAGCGGTTGGGTGGATAGCTACTGTAGCATCAAAGTCTGCCTTGGTTGCTCCCATCTTGATAGCAACAGCAAATCCTTGAATCATCTCATCCACTCCGTAACCAAGTCCATGTAGGCCAACAACTTTTTCGTCAGCACCGGCGGTGATGAGTTTGAAGCGAGATTCCTGACGATGGCTTGTAACAGCAGAGTACATAGATGCAAAGCTTGACTTGTAGACTTTGATGTTATCTTGGCCGTATTCTTTGATAGCTTGATCCTCGGTTAAACCAACCGTTCCGATTGCTGGGTGGGAGAAGACAACAGTAGGGATAGTCGTATAGTCCATCTTGGCATTTGTTTTCCCATTAAAGAGACGTTCAGATAGGGTACGTCCAGCCTTGATGGCTACTGGGGTTAGTTCCTTCTCACCAGTAACGTCTCCAAGGGCATAGATACCATCTACAACTGTATTTTGATACTCATCCACTTGGATAAATCCACGTTCATTGAGTGTAACGCCTGCTTTTTCTAAATCCAGACCATCTACATTTGGACGGCGACCGGTAGCCCAGATAACTTGGCTCGCAGTGTGACTAGAACCGTCTTCAAAATGAATCGTAATGCCTTGCTCTGATTCTTCTAGTTTGACGGGTACCTTATGCGTGTGCAAAGGAAGGTCTGTTTTTTCCATTTCATTGACAAGGCCTTCAACGATGTAGCTGTCAAACGTGCGCAAGGGACGATCGCGACGAACAAACAAATCAGTTTTTACTCCTAGTGCGTGGAGGACACCTGCTAATTCAACGGCGATATAGCCAGCTCCAAGAATCGTAACGGATTCAGGAAGTTGCTCCCAAGCAAAGACATCGTCTGAGCTACCACCAAGTTCAGCTCCAGGGATAGTTGGGATGCTTGGGCGAGCACCAGTCGCAATCACGATATGTTTGGCACGAATCAATTCACCATTAACGCTGACTGTGTGGGAATCAATGAAATGAGCACGACCTTCAATCAAATCAACACCGTTGCGCTTGAAACTTCCATCATAAGACGAGCGGGCACGATCGATGTAGGCTTCACGATTTTGACGAAGTTTTGCGAAATCAAATTGAACATCTGAACTCGTAAACCCATAGTCAGGACCGTAGTGGTGAAAGCTTTCAGCGATTTGCGCTCCATACCACATAATTTTCTTAGGAACACAGCCGACATTGACGCAGGTTCCACCTAATTTTTTCTCTTCGATAACAGCTGCTTTAGCACCGTGTTCGCCAGCTCGGTTCATGGTGGCAATGCCACCGCTCCCTCCACCGATGGCGATGATATCATATTCTCTCATAGAAAACTCCTTATAGCTTTGATAGTCATATTCTATCGTTTTTACTTTTTGAATGCAAAAATCTGCTACGGCATAAGTAAAAAGTTGAAATTACTTGCTAAATATAGAAATAAGATGTATTATGTAACTAGTACAATTGATGTGCCAGAAAGAAGCTGAAGGTGAGTTTTGGAATGCTTCTCTTTTCTCACGGTACAATCATTGTTCAGAGTGGATAAATTTGATATAATGGTCTTTAATGGAAAATATGAAAGGCGTTTTGGGATGAAGAAAAATACGAAAAGAAAAAAATGGCAATTTTACACATCTATTGGGACTGCAAGTGTTGTTATTGTAGGGGCTATGGGGATTTTACTTTTTAGACAACCTTCTCAGGCTGCTGTTAAAGATGCCACCTCTCATTTGGTTGTTGCCAAAGAAGGAACGGTTGCCTCATCTATCCTCTTATCTGGTACTGTTACTGTAAAAAATGAACAGTATGTATATTTTGATGCAAGTATGGGTGAGATTGAAGAAATTTTAGTCTCTGTTGGAGATAAGGTCGAAAAAGGACAAGCATTAGTAAAATACAATAGTTCCGATGCTCAGGCAGCATATGATGCTGCCAATCGTGCAGTAGCAAAGTTTGATCGTCATATTAGTGAATTAAAGGAATCTCGAAGCAAAGCCCTTACTTACTCAGAAGAATACGGTGGTTCAGAGAGTAACACAGTATCTTCTCTTGATTCTCAAATTAAGGATGCATGTGACAATCGTGCAGATGCAGAAGCTCAAGTTAAAAAAGCAAAGGCTCAACTAGATGCGACAACTATTTTAAGCACGATAGAAGGAACAGTTGTAGAGGTGAATCGTGATCTTTCCAAATCTTCTGCGGGTAATGGCAAAGTAATAGTTCATATAGTGAGCAATGAAAATTTGCAAGTTAAAGGTGAATTATCTGAGTACAATCTTGCCAAGCTTTCAGTCGGACAAGAAGTGACCTTCACTTCTAAGGTCTACCCAGATAAGGCTTGGACAGGGAAGATCAACTATATCGCAACTTATTCAAAGAGTGGTGCTGATGGAAGCAATGGTAAAGGTGCATCGAATGTTGGCCCTAAATATCCATACACTATTGAAATTACGAGTGATATCGGTGAGTTGAAGCAAGGATTTTCTGTTAGTGTAGAAGTTAAGAGCGACAGTACATCTCTTCTCGTACCATTAACCAGCATCGTAGAAGAAGAAGGTAAAAACTATGTCTGGGTTGTTGACGAAGAGAATAAGGCTAAGAAAATCGAAGTTAGCCTAGGAAATGCTGACGCAGAAAACCAGGAAATTACTTCTGGCTTGACAAATGGGGCTAAAGTCATCAGTAATCCAACAACTTCCTTGGAAGAAGGAAAAGAGGTGAAGGCTGATGAAGAAACTAATTAGTCTAAAAAATATCTGTAGGAGTTATCGAAATGGAGATCAGGAACTTCAGGTTTTGAAAAATATCAACTTAGAAGTGAATGAGGGAGAGTTTGTTGCTATTATGGGACCGTCTGGTTCTGGAAAATCTACTCTAATGAATACTATTGGAATGTTGGACACACCAACTAGTGGTGAGTATTACGTAGAGGGGCAGGAAGTGGCTCGATTGGATGAAAAGCGGTTGGCCAAAGTCCGTAATAAAGAGATTGGTTTTGTCTTTCAACAATTCTTTCTTTTGTCTAAACTAGATGCCCTTCAAAATGTTGAATTGCCTTTAATATATGCTGGAGTTTCAGCTTCCAAACGCCGTAAATTGGCAGAGACCTATTTGAAAAAGGTAGACTTGACAGATAGAAGTCACCACTTGCCTTCGGAATTATCTGGTGGGCAAAAACAACGGGTAGCCATTGCCCGTGCCCTTGTCAACAATCCTTCGATTATTCTGGCAGATGAACCAACTGGGGCTTTGGATACAAGGACAGGAAGCCAAATCATGGAACTTTTGGTGGAGTTAAATGAAGAAGGAAGAACCATTATTATGGTCACGCATGAGCCTGAGATTGCAGCTTATGCAAAACGTCAGATTGTAATTCGTGATGGGGTTATTGCATCTGATAGTGGGCATTTAGAAGGGGAGGGGCATTGAGATGGAAAATCTAAAATTTGCTTTTTCATCGATTATGGCACACAAGATGCGTTCATTTTTGACGATGATTGGGATTATTATAGGAGTATCTTCAGTCGTTGTTATCATGGCTCTGGGAGACTCTATGTCTCGTCAGGTCAATAAAAATATGACCAAATCTCAGAAAAATATTCAGGTCTTCTTCTCGCCTATTAAAAGTAAGGATGGCTCTTTTACCCAAAAACAATCTTCTCTAACACTGTCTAGTCGAGAAGATACAGCTTATGTTGTTCCACCCAAAACACAGGAAGCATGGGTTAAGGAAGCCGCTAAAGTAAAAGGTGTAGATAGTTACTTTGTGACGAATAGTATAAATGTTACTCTGACTTATAAAGATAAAAAAGTTGAACAGGCTAGTTTAACAGGTGGTAATATGACTTATATGGCTGCCACTGAAAATGAAATAATCGCTGGTAGGAGTCTAAGAGAACAAGATTACAGAGATTTTGCAAGTGTTATCTTACTTGATGAAGAATTGGCTAAAAGTCTTTTTGATTCACCACAGGCAGCTCTTAATCAGATAATTTCAGTTAATAACTTTCATTATCGAGTTATTGGAGTATATACAAGTACTGAAGCTAAAACTGCTAAAGCCTTTGGGATTGGTGGTCTTCCAATTACGACCAATATCTCTCTAGCAGCCAATTTTAATACTGATGAAATCTCGAACATCGTCTTTCGTGTCAATGATACTAGTCTAACGCAGACCTTGGGACCAGAGTTGGCTCGAAAATTGACTGAGATTGCTGGTCTTCAGCAAGGGGAGTACCAAGTTGCGGACGCAACTGCCGCTTTCCAAGAGGTACAACAACTATTTGGTTTTATGACAACCATTATCAGTGCCATCGCAGGAATCTCTCTCTTTGTTGGGGGAACTGGTGTTATGAATATCATGCTGGTTTCGGTGACAGAACGCACGCGTGAGATTGGTCTGCGGAAAGCTCTCGGTGCTACACGGGCTAATATCTTGGTACAGTTTTTGATTGAATCCATGATCTTGACCTTGTTGGGTGGTGTCATCGGTCTTGGAATTGCTGCTGGAATGACCATGTTAGCCGGAGTACTGCTTCAAAACATGATTGCAGGTATCGAAGTTGGGGTTTCCCTCCCAATTGCTCTCTTTAGCTTGGCTGTATCAGCCAGCGTTGGTATGATATTCGGAGTTCTACCAGCCAATAAAGCGTCTAAGCTTGATCCGATCGAAGCCCTTCGTTATGAATAAGATATAGAGCAGAAAAAACAAGATGGATATTTGTCTGTCTTGTTTTTGTATGAATTTCTCTATCGAAAATCACTAAAAATATGATATAATGAAGTGTTAGAAAAACAGGTTTCATTAGCCTGGAAAGGAAATATTATGTCTGAAAAGAATTTTTATATTACAACACCGATTTACTATCCATCTGGTAAACTTCATATCGGTTCTGCCTACACAACTATCGCCTGTGATGTCTTAGCTCGTTACAAACGCCTCATGGGCTATGATGTCTTTTATTTGACAGGCCTTGACGAGCATGGTCAAAAAATCCAGCAAAAAGCGGAAGAAGCTGGCATTACACCTCAAGCTTATGTTGATGGGATGGCAGTTGGAGTCAAAGAACTTTGGAAATTACTAGATATCTCATACGATAAATTTATCCGTACAACTGATGGCTACCATGAAAAAGTAGTGGCTCAGGTCTTTGAACGCTTGCTTGCTCAAGATGATATCTACTTGGGTGAATACTCTGGCTGGTATTCAGTATCAGATGAAGAATTCTTTACAGAAAGCCAACTGGCGGAAGTTTTCCGTGACGAAGCTGGAAATGTGACAGGCGGTATCGCTCCATCAGGTCACGAGGTAGAATGGGTTTCAGAAGAGTCTTATTTTCTTCGCCTCAGCAAATACCAAGACCGTTTGGTTGAATTTTTCAAATCGCACCCTGATTTCATCACTCCAGATGGTCGTCTTAATGAAATGTTGCGTAACTTTATTGAGCCAGGTTTGGAAGACTTAGCGGTTTCTCGTACAACCTTTACCTGGGGTGTTCCAGTCCCATCAAATCCAAAACACGTTGTCTATGTTTGGATCGATGCCCTTCTCAACTATGCGACTGCTCTTGGTTATGGTCAAGACGATCATACTAACTTTGACAAGTTCTGGAACGGAACAGTCTTCCACATGGTCGGAAAAGATATTCTCCGTTTCCACTCAATCTACTGGCCAATCTTGCTCATGATGCTCGATATCAAGTTGCCAGAACGTTTGATTGCCCATGGTTGGTTTGTCATGAAAGACGGCAAGATGTCTAAGTCTAAAGGGAATGTCGTTTACCCTGAAATGCTAGTAGAACGTTATGGACTGGATCCACTTCGTTACTACCTCATGCGTAGCCTCCCAGTCGGTTCAGATGGAACCTTTACTCCTGAGGACTATGTAGGCCGTATCAACTATGAATTGGCAAATGACCTAGGAAACCTCCTCAACCGTACGGTTTCCATGATTAATAAGTATTTTGATGGAAAAGTTCCAGCCTATGTAGAAGGTGTGACTGAATTTGACAATGCTCTTGCTCAAGTAGCAGAGCAATCTATCTCTGACTACCATACACACATGGAAGCAGTTGACTACCCACGTGCACTTGAAGCAGTCTGGACTCTTATTTCACGTACTAACAAATACATTGATGAGACTGCTCCATGGGTCTTGGCTAAGGATGAAGCTCTTCGTGACCAATTAGCAAGTGTGATGAGCCACTTGGCAGCTAGCCTTCGTATTGTAGCTCACTTGATTGAGCCATTTATGATGGAAACCAGTCGTGCAGTCTTGACTCAACTTGGTCTAGCAGAAGTTTCTAGCCTTGAGAACTTGAGCTTGGCTGATTTCCCTGCAGGTGTGACAGTAGTTGCCAAAGGAACACCAATCTTCCCACGTCTGGACATGGAAGAAGAGATTGCCTATATCAAGGAACAAATGGAAGGCAACAAACCAGCAGTCGAAAAAGAATGGAATCCGGATGAAGTTGAACTCAAACTCAACAAGGATGAAATCAAGTTTGAATACTTTGATAAGGTTGAAATCCGTGTCGCAGAAGTCAAAGAAGTTTCCAAAGTAGAAGGTTCTGATAAGTTGCTTCAATTCCGATTAGATGCTGGTGATGGCGAAGACCGTCAAATCCTCTCAGGAATAGCTAAATACTATCCAAACGAACAAGAATTGGTCGGCAAGAAAGTTCAAATCGTTGCCAATCTCAAACCTCGTAAGATGATGAAAAAATATGTCAGCCAAGGGATGATTCTCTCAGCTGAACATGATGGCAAACTAACCCTTCTCACAGTTGATCCAGCTGTACCAAACGGAAGTATGATTGGGTAATAGCAAAAAACCAACGTTAGGTACGTTGGTTTTTCTTGTTATATGCGAGATTATCTAAGAAGTGGTCTATCTCCTTTTGAGACCGGAGGAGAATTACTTTCTCTGGATAGGTTTCTTGAATCCCCTTGTAGCGTTCCTTAGCGGATTTGCTCCGCCCATCCCAGAGAATCCATCGGATAAAGTCCCAGTCAAAGCGTTCGGGGCAACCTGCAGCCATACTTTCTCTGACCTTGCCTCGGTATGTGAGATACCGTTTAAAGGCTCGAAAGAGACAAGTCCATGGTGAAAAATTGAGAAAGATGATTTGGTCAGCTTGCTCCATCCTTTCCTCATAGCAGCACCAAGAGTAGTTGCCGTCGATGACCCAGTCTGAGTGATTAGTGAGGAAGTTTTTCATCTCGGCTTTCATCCAATCACGATCACTGTCTTGCCAGCCTGGTTGAAATTGGAGGGTGTCCATATGCAGTTTGGGTATGGAGTAGTAGTTAGATAAGTTCTCAGCTAGAGTTGACTTACCAGCTCCAGAATAGCCGATGATTGCGATTTTCATTTTCTATCTTTTCGTAATGGAGGACAAAAAAACAGCCTCTACGGACTGTTTCTTATTTAGCAAGTTTAGCTGAAAGACGAGCTTTATCGCGGCTTGCTTTGTTTTTATGAATCAAACCTTTAGTTTCTGCTTTGTCGATAGCTGAGCTAGCAGCACGGAAAAGTTCTTCAGAAGGGTTTGCTTCGAAAGCTTTGATAGCAGTACGCATAGCTGATTTTTGAGCTGAGTTTTTTTCGTTTTGTTTAACGTTCAATTCAGCGCGTTTGATAGCTGATTTAATGTTTGCCAATGTTCTTACCTCCATATTTACTAACTATACCATTATATCTGAAAACTTAGGTTTTGACAAGGGGAAATTATTTTTTTAGGTAAATTTCATCGATTTCATGGTTTTTAGTCTTGTGGAGAATGACCTCAGCGCGATTCCTTGTCGGTTCGATATAGTTTTGTAGATTTGTGAGATTAATACTGGTCCAAACCTGATGTGCAAAGGCTTCAACTTCTCCAATCGGCATTTGCGTAAAGCGGTGGTAGTAGCTGTTGGGATCATTTTGGGCAAAGCTGAGGAGTTTTAAGAAACGATCCAGATACCAACTTTCAATGTCCTCGACAGCAGCATCCACATAGATGGAAAAATCAAAGAAATCAGTGATGTAAAGGCGCTCATTTTGAGGGTTTTGAAAGACATTGATGCCTTCAACAATAACAAAGTCCGCAGCTTTGACACGTTGTTTCTCTTCAGGAACGATGTCATACACTTCATGAGAATAGACAGGAATATCGACATCTTGCCCGTTCTTTAGGCGATCAAGAAAATTCAGCAAGGTTTCCATATCATAACTTTCAGGAAAACCTTTGCGATTTAATATATCTTGATCCATCAAGGTTTGATTGGGATAGAGAAAGCCATCCGTTGTCACTAACTCTACAGTAGCATCAGTAACTGTACGAGAGAGAAGGATTTGCAGAAGTCGGCTAGTTGTTGATTTCCCGACAGCAACACTACCAGAAACCCCAATGATAAAAGGCTGTGATTTGCTTTCACGTTGGAGGAAAATTCCTTTTGAAAATGCCAAATCATCCTTGGTGCGCTTGTAAATATGGATAAGATGGACAAGGGGAAGATAGACATCCGTTACGTCCTGCAGACTAATCTGGTCATTGAAACTCTTGATGGATTCTAACTCTTCCTCTGTCAAGGGAGGGGTTGTTTTGCGATGCAATGATTGCCAAGTATGGCGGCTGATTTTCTCAAAATGTAAAAATTCGTTGGTCATTTGTTTTCCCCTAGATATTTTGTCTATCATACCATAAAAAGCTAAAAAAATAAAGCGGTTTCTTGATGGTAGTAAGTCAATATCGTATAATAGAGGTAGATGGAGGTTGAATAATTTAATGATGAGATAGGGAATGGTTTCTGAAGAGTTATCAGTTATTAAAAGTGGGTTTTTTAGTTCGCAACTTATAGGAGGTATACAATGAAAATCTTGAGATGTTACATATTGGAACTCTGTTTTATTTTAAGTTTTACACTACCTTTTATAAGGGGAGCGAATGCGGATAATGGTAGACGCTTTGTAGAAACCTATTACGGTTTTACCTTCTTAATGGATCATCTCCTTGTAACAGTTATCTTTATCTGTTCACTCTTGATTGCTTGGTTAGTAAAAAAGCAGTGGACGAAATGGCTTGCTGCTGGTAGTTATCTATTTTTGATTTTGTGGATTGCTACAGAAGGATATCTATTCCGTATGTCACTAGAAGATTTGATACGTCTTTGGACAAGTTTGGAAATCTTGACACAAACTTATCAGTTGGGCTTTTATCTAAACATCATATTGGGAATCCTGTTGATAATAAAGTATTTTAAGGTTAAGCAATAGTGATAAAAATGCGTCTAATTACAAACGATCTGTTTTTTTCCTGACTATGATAATTTGTAGTTCCCGATAGATTGTAATGTATTTCTAATAATTGAAAGAGATTGAAGAAAAGGTTTTTTGACTAGGATTCTTCAGTCTTTTTCATTTTATCATCACTTTGTAAACGACTTACAATTCAAGCAAAATTATGGTAAAATAGTTTTATGAGTAAAATGTATTATGCAGAAAATCCTGACGCTGCTCACGACATACATGAGTTGAGAGTGGAGTTGTTGGGAGAAAAAATGACCTTTTTGACGGATGCGGGTGTTTTTAGCAAGAAAATGGTTGACTTTGGGAGTCAGCTTTTATTGAAGTGTCTGGAGGTTAACAAAGGAGAAACGGTCCTTGATGTGGGTTGTGGATATGGGCCTTTGGGCTTGTCCTTGACCAAGGCTTATGGAGTTCAGGCAACCATGGTTGATATCAATAATCGTGCTCTAGACTTGGCTCGACAAAATGCTGAACGAAATAAAGTAGAAGCAACGATTTTCCAATCCAATATCTATGAACAAGTTGAAGGGAAATTTGACCATGTTATTTCTAATCCGCCTATTCGAGCGGGTAAACAAGTTGTTCATGAGATTATCGAAAAGAGCAGAGATTTCTTGAAAGATGGAGGTGATTTAACCATTGTCATTCAGAAAAAGCAAGGTGCTCCGAGTGCTAAAAGTAAGATGGAAGACGTTTTTGGAAATTGTGAAATCGTAAAGAAAGATAAGGGATACTATATCCTTAGAAGTGTGAAAGAATGAGAGCAGTTGATTTAATTCAAAAGAAACGAGATGGTCAAGAACTTACTTCAAATGAAATCAAGTGGCTAGTAGAAGGCTATGTGGCAGGAACTGTTCCAGACTATCAGATGTCTGCCTTTGCTATGGCGGTTTATTTCAAAGGAATGACGACACGAGAGATTTCTGACCTGACGATGAATATGGTTAAGACAGGTCAGGAGTTTGACTTGTCAGCTATTGATGGGGTTAAAGTTGACAAACATTCTACTGGTGGTGTAGGTGATAAGGTGACCTTGATTTTAGCTCCCCTTGTTGCTAGCTTTGGTGTGCCCGTGGCAAAAATGAGTGGTCGTGGACTAGGACACACTGGCGGAACTTTAGATAAGTTAGAAGCGATCAAGGGCTATCAAGTCGAGCGCAGTCAAGAAGATTTCATTCGTCAGGTACAGGACATTGGTGTATCTGTTATTGGGCAGTCAGATCAGCTTGTTAAAGCAGATAAACTTCTCTATGCCCTCCGTGATGTGACAGCGACTGTCGACACGATTCCTTTGATTGCAAGCTCTGTCATGAGCAAGAAAATCGCTGCTGGGGCAGATGCCATTTTGCTAGATGTGACAGTTGGTGAGGGTGCCTTTATGAAGACTGTTGAGGAGGCGCGCGAATTGGCTCAAACCATGGTTGATTTGGGGAAGGCAGTTGGTCGAAAAACAGTTGCAGTCATTACAGATATGAGCCAACCCTTGGGACGAGCCATTGGCAATCGTCTCGAAATCCTAGAAGCAATTGAAATTCTTCAAGGAAAGGGTCGAGAAGATATTAGTCACTTTATTTGTGAACTAGCTCAGATTATGCTTGGTTTGGCAAATGTTGAGAAGACAGTTGAAGAAGTACGTCAACATCTTGAAAACGGCCAAGCGCTGGCTAAGTTTGAAGAAATGGTGGCGGCTCAAGGCGGTGATTTAGAAGATCTTTATCGCCCAGTCAAGGTGGCGCATGTAGTAGATATCCTGGCTCAAGAGTCAGGTGTCATTTCAGCCCTTCCAGCGATGGAATTTGGTCTCTATGCCATGAGATTGGGAGCTGGTCGTGCAGTCAAGACTGATGACTTGGACTATGAAACTGGAATCGTTTTTGAGAAGAAGATCGGTGACTCCGTTCAAAAGGGAGAAATTGTCGCAAAAGTTTATACAAATGGAAAAATTTCCCCTCAACTAGTTACAGAATTCCAAAAATATGTTAAAATAAATGATAGTGTGAAACGTTTGCAGGAAATAATTGAAATCATCTCATGAAAAAGAGAGGAATCCGAATATGAAATTAAACAAATACATTGATCATACGCTTTTAAAACAAGATGCAAGTCAAGAACAAATTGATCGTTTGCTATCTGAAGCGCGTGAGTATGACTTTGCCAGCGTTTGTGTTAATCCCACATGGGTTAAACATGCGAAAACAGGACTTGAAGGCTCAGATGTAAAGGTTTGTACAGTAGTTGGTTTCCCCTTGGGAGCGACAACTTCAGCTGTAAAAGCTTTTGAAACCAAGGAAGCCATCCAAAATGGTGCAGATGAGATTGATATGGTTATCAATGTCGGTGCCCTCAAATCAGGAAATCTTGATTTGGTTGAATCGGACATCCGTGCTGTCGTAGAAGCAAGTGGTGACAAGTTGGTTAAGGTCATTATTGAAGCTTGCTTGTTGACAGACGATGAAAAGGTTGTGGCTTGCCAATTATCTCAGAAAGCAGGTGCTGACTTTGTCAAAACATCAACTGGATTTTCAACTGGTGGTGCCACTATAGAGGATGTTAAGTTGATGCGTAAAACAGTCGGGCCAGATATGGGAGTTAAGGCAGCTGGTGGTGCTCGTTCTTATGCGGATGCTGTTGCCTTTGTGGAAGCGGGCGCTACCCGTATCGGAACATCAGCTGGCGTTGCAATTTTAAAAGGAGAATTAGCAGATGGCGACTACTGAGTTGATTGACTTAGCAATTGAAACCAGCAAGCAAGCCTATGTACCCTATTCTCACTTTCCTGTTAGCGCTGTTCTAGTGGCGAAAGATGGTAACGTTTATACAGGTGTTAATATTGAGAATGCTAGCTATTCTTTGACGAACTGTGGAGAGCGTACAGCGATTTTCAAAGCAGTTTCCGAAGGCCAAAGAGAGTTTTCAGAGTTGATTGTCTATGGACAGACTGAAAAACCCATATCACCATGTGGTGCTTGTCGCCAAGTGATGGCTGAATTTTTTGAAAAAGATCTAAAAGTGACACTTGTCGCAAAAGATAAATCGACGGTCGAGATGACGGTCGGGGAGTTACTTCCATACTCTTTTACAGACTTAAACTAGTCTGAGTCACTCTTTGAGTGACGCGGTCCTTGTGGCCAACCAATCCATACTTGCAACATCGTTGCACATCTTATTTAGGAGGTTCAGTAATGAACAAGAAACAATGGCTAGGCCTTGGTCTAGTTGCAGTGGCAGCAGTTGGACTTGCTGCATGTGGTAACCGCTCTTCTCGTAACGTAGCTTCATCTTCATCTGAAATGAAGACGAAAGCAGCAATTGTAACAGATACTGGTGGTGTTGATGATAAATCATTTAACCAATCAGCTTGGGAAGGTTTGCAAGACTGGGGTAAAGAACACAATCTTTCTAAAGATAAAGGCTTTACTTATTTCCAATCAACAAGTGAAGCAGACTATGCGAACAACTTGCAACAAGCGGCTGGAAGTTACAACCTGATCTTCGGTGTTGGTTTTGCACTTCACAATGCAGTTGAAGAGGCAGCAAAAGACCACTCTGACTTAAACTATGTCTTGATTGATGATGTGATCAAAGATCAAAAGAATGTTGCGAGCGTAACATTTGCTGATAACGAAGCAGCTTACCTTGCAGGTGTTGCAGCAGCTAAAACAACTAAAACAAAACAAGTTGGTTTTGTAGGTGGTATCGAATCTGAAGTTATTTCACGTTTCGCTGCTGGATTTAAGGCTGGTGTTGAGTCAGTAGACCCATCTATCAAAGTACAAGTTGACTATGCTGGTTCATTTGGTGATGCTGCCAAAGGTAAAACAATTGCAGCTGCTCAATACGCTGCAGGTGCAGACGTTGTCTACCAAGCAGCTGGTGGTACAGGTGCTGGTGTCTTTGCTGAAGCAAAATCTTTGAACGAAAGTAAAAATGAAGACGAAAAAGTTTGGGTCATTGGTGTAGACCGTGACCAAGCAGCAGAAGGTAAATACACTTCTAAAGATGGTAAAGAATCAAACTTTGTTCTTGTATCTACATTGAAACAAGTTGGTACAACTGTAAAAGATATTGCCAACAAAACAGAAAAAGGTGAATTCCCTGGTGGACAAGTTATTGTCTACTCATTGAAGGATAAAGGGGTTGACTTGGCAGTAACAAACCTTTCAGAAGAAGGTAAAAAAGCTGTTGAAGACGCGAAAGCTAAAATCCTTGACGGAAGCGTAAAAGTTCCTGAAAAATAATGGATAAAAGTCATTTCTTAGGAAGCGACCATCGGTCGCTTCTTTAAGAATTGAGGCAATTTTTGTCTCAATAGAACTTGTTAACACGATTAGCAGGTTTTATTGAAACAAAATAAACCTCGGAAAGGAAAAGCATATGGCACACGAAAATGTCATTGAGATGCGGGATATTACCAAGGTGTTTGGTGAATTTGTAGCGAACGACAAGATCAACTTGCAACTGCGAAAAGGTGAAATCCATGCACTTTTAGGAGAAAATGGAGCGGGTAAATCCACTCTGATGAATATGCTGGCAGGACTTCTCGAGCCAACTAGTGGTGAAATTGCGGTGAATGGTCAGGTTGTCAAATTAGATTCACCTTCTAAAGCTGCTAGTCTTGGAATTGGGATGGTTCACCAACATTTTATGTTGGTTGAGGCTTTTACAGTAGCTGAAAATATCATTTTGGGGAGTGAAATCACTAAAAATGGTGTGCTAGATATAGCTGAAGCTACTAAAGAAATCAAGGCTCTTTCTGAACGTTATGGTTTGGCAGTGGATCCTGCTGCTAAGGTGGCAGATATTTCCGTTGGTGCTCAACAACGTGTAGAGATCTTGAAAACACTCTATCGTGGTGCTGATATCCTTATCTTTGACGAACCAACAGCCGTATTGACTCCTTCAGAGATTGATGAATTGATGGGGATTATGAAGAACCTTGTCAAAGAAGGAAAATCCATTATTTTGATTACCCATAAACTGGATGAAATTCGTGCGGTATCTAATCGAGTGACGGTTATCCGTCGTGGGAAATCAATCCAGACGGTGGAGATTGCAGGGGCAACCAATGCGGACTTGGCTGAGATGATGGTGGGACGTTCTGTCTCCTTCAAAACGGAGAAACAGGCACCACAACCAAAAGAAGTAGTCTTGTCTATCAAAGATTTGGTTGTTAATGAAAACCGAGGTGTACCAGCTGTGAAGAATCTTTCTTTGGATGTTCGTGCTGGTGAAATTGTCGGTATTGCAGGTATTGATGGCAATGGCCAATCTGAACTCATTCAAGCCATCACGGGTCTTCGTAAGGTTGAGTCTGGGAGTATTGAATTAAAAGGCAAATCAATCGTAGGGATGCATCCTCGACAAATTACGGAACTCAGTGTGGGGCATGTTCCTGAAGACCGCCACCGTGATGGTTTGATTTTGGATATGATGATTTCAGAAAATATCGCTCTTCAAACCTACTACAAAGAACCACTCAGCAAGAATGGTATCTTAAACTATGCGAATATCACTTCACATGCCAAAAAATTAATGGAAGAATTTGACGTCCGTGCGGCGAGCGAATTTGTCCCAGCAGCAGCTCTTTCAGGGGGAAATCAACAAAAAGCGATTATCGCTCGTGAGATTGATCGTGATCCTGATCTCCTTATCGTCAGCCAACCAACTCGTGGTTTGGATGTCGGTGCCATTGAATATATCCACAAACGCTTGATTGAAGAACGTGATAACGGAAAAGCTGTGCTTGTTGTCAGCTTTGAATTGGATGAGATTTTAAATGTTTCAGACCGAATTGCTGTTATTCATGATGGGAAGATTCAAGGTATTGTGTCGCCAGAAACGACTAACAAACAAGAACTTGGTATCTTGATGGCAGGTGGAAACTTGGGAAAGGAGAAGGATGATGTCTAAAAAGTTACAACAAATTTCGGTTCCCTTGATTTCCGTATTCTTAGGAATCTTGCTCGGAGCCATTATCATGTGGATCTTCGGCTACGATGCTATCTGGGGTTATGAGGAGTTGTTCTATACAGCTTTTGGTAGTCTCCGTGGGATTGGTGAAATTTTCCGTGCCATGGGTCCTCTTATCTTGATTGGTCTGGGGTTTGCAGTTGCTAGTCGTGCAGGTTTCTTTAACGTTGGGCTTCCTGGTCAGGCACTAGCGGGTTGGATTCTTAGTGGTTGGTTTGCTTTGTCGCATCCGGACATGCCACGCCCAATGTTGATTTTAGCGACCGTAGTAATTGCTTTGATTGCAGGTGGGATTGTAGGTGCTATTCCAGGTATTCTCAGAGCTTATTTAGGTACATCAGAGGTTATCGTAACCATTATGATGAACTATATTGTTTTGTACGTAGGGAATGCCTTTATTCATTCTTTCCCGAAAGACTTTATGCAAAGTACAGACTCAACGATTCGTGTGAGTGCCAATGCCACTTATCAAACACCATGGTTATCTGAGTTAACTGGCAATTCTCGTATGAATATCGGAATCTTTTTTGCCATCATTGCTGTTGGTGTGATTTGGTTCTTGCTCAAGAAAACGACTCTCGGTTTTGAAATTCGTGCAGTTGGTCTAAATTCCCATGCCTCAGAGTACGCTGGTATTTCAGCAAAACGTACAATCATCCTATCAATGATTATCTCTGGTGCCTTGGCTGGTCTTGGTGGAGCGGTCGAAGGTCTTGGAACTTTCCAAAACGTTTACGTTCAGGGCTCATCATTAGCTATCGGATTTAACGGAATGGCAGTTAGTTTGCTTGCTGGGAATTCACCAATTGGAATTCTCTTTGCAGCCTTCTTATTTGGAGTTTTGCAAGTTGGTGCGCCAGGTATGAACGCTGCGCAAGTTCCGTCTGAACTTGTCAGCATTGTAACAGCGTCCATTATCTTCTTTGTCAGTGTTCACTATATTATCGAACATTTTGTCAAACCAAAAAAACAAGTTAAAGGAGGTAAGTAAGGATGTCTATTACAACATTACTCACCCTCTTGGTCTCTTCTATGCTGATTTACTCAGCACCACTTATTTTTACGAGTATTGGAGGAGTCTTCTCTGAACGTGGTGGTGTCGTTAACGTCGGCCTTGAAGGAATTATGGTTATGGGAGCCTTTTCTGGGGTTGTCTTTAACCTTGAGTTTGCAGAACAACTTGGAGCAGCGACTCCTTGGATTTCCTTGTTAGTTGCCGGTATCGTGGGAGCTATTTTCTCCCTCATTCATGCAGTCGCTACAGTTCATTTCCGTGCGGACCATGTTGTCAGTGGTACAGTATTGAACTTGATGGCTCCTGCCCTAGCAGTTTTCTTGGTTAAGGTTCTTTATAACAAAGGACAAACGGATAACTTAAGCCAGACCTTTGGACGTTTTGATTTTCCAGTTTTGGCTAATATCCCAGTGATTGGAGATATCTTCTTCAAGTCAACAAGTTTGCTAGGTTATATCGCGATTACCTTCTCATTCTTTGCTTGGTTTATCCTCTTCAAGACACGCTTTGGTCTTCGCCTTCGCTCTGTCGGTGAACACCCTCAGGCAGCGGATACCTTGGGGATCAATGTCTACAAGATGCGATATCTTGGGGTTATCATATCAGGTTTCCTAGGGGGAATCGGTGGAGCGATTTATGCTCAATCCATTTCAGTTAACTTCTCAGTGACAACTATTGTCGGTCCTGGATTTATCGCTCTTGCTGCGATGATTTTTGGTAAATGGAACCCAATCGGTGCTATGCTTTCTAGTCTCTTCTTTGGACTTTCACAAAGTTTGGCAGTTATCGGTTCTCAATTGCCTTTCCTACAAGGAGTACCAGCGGTTTACCTTCAAATCGCCCCTTATGTCTTGACCATCCTTGTCTTAGCAGCTTTCTTTGGAAAAGCAGTTGCACCAAAGGCAGACGGTATCAACTACATCAAGTCAAAATAAGCATACAAAAAAACGTCAGTTTAAACTGGCGTTTTATTTGTTAGGATTTTGATGTGTCAAGTTTAGTCCCCAAGGAACGAGATTTTCAGTTTTATTTTTGATACGTGTGATATTATCCTTGTGACGAATGATAATCAAACTAGCAAGTGCTAGGATAATCAGAATGAAGAGAGGGTCATAGTTGTCTAGGATAAATCCAAATAGTGGAAATAGTAGAACTCCGATAACAGCTGCGATAGAAGCAGTAACGCTGGACAGGGAAATCATACTGCCTAGATAGAGGGTTCCAAAAAATACAATCGCTAGATAGAGACAGAAAACAGGGGCAAATCCGAAAACAACTCCAGCGCTAGTTGCGACAGCCTTGCCCCCTTTAAACCCTGCAAAGATAGGAAAGGTATGTCCAATCACGGCCAAAAGTCCAAAGACAAGAGGTGATACACCTTGTTGGTGGAATAGAATAGGAAGTAGAGTGGCTAAGGTCCCTTTAAAGAAGTCAATCACAAAGGTTGCCATACCCGCTTTCTTACCTAAAATTCGGAAAGTATTGGTTGTTCCGGTGTTTCCAGAACCATGTTCACGCAGATTTGTTTGAAAAAAGATTTGTCCAATCCAAAGACCTGACGGAATCGAACCTAGCAGATAAACTAAAATTAATAATACAAATGTCATCATAGAACTATTATACCATGAAATGCTTTCGAAAGTCAGAGAATATCCTGTGAAATTGTGACGGCTGAATGGGAAAAATTTTGCAAAATCCCTAGAAAACCTGTAAAATAGAAAAGATGAACGAATAGGAGGTTCCTTGTGTCAAAAAAGGAAATCAATATTAATAACTACAATGATGACGCCATTCAGGTGCTAGAAGGGTTGGATGCGGTCCGTAAACGTCCGGGGATGTATATTGGTTCGACCGACGGTGCAGGTCTCCATCACCTAGTCTGGGAAATTGTGGACAATGCAGTCGATGAGGCCTTGTCTGGCTTCGGTGATCGCATTGATGTGACTATCAATAAAGACGGAAGTTTAACAGTAGAAGACCATGGTCGTGGGATGCCGACTGGTATGCACGCCATGGGAATTCCAACTGTCGAGGTTATCTTTACCATTCTTCACGCCGGAGGGAAATTCGGTCAAGGAGGTTATAAGACGTCTGGAGGTCTCCACGGGGTGGGGTCTTCTGTTGTTAATGCCCTATCAAGTTGGCTAGAAGTAGAAATCACTCGTGATGGCGCAGTCTACAAGCAACGTTTTGAAAATGGCGGGAAACCCGTCACAACCTTGAAGAAAATTGGTACAGCACCCAAATCTAAGACAGGTACCAAGGTTACCTTCATGCCTGACGCGACGATTTTTTCTACGACTGACTTTAAGTACAATACTATTTCAGAACGACTCAATGAGTCAGCCTTTCTCTTAAAAAATGTGACCTTGTCTTTGACAGATAAGCGAACAGATGAAGCAATCGAATTCCATTATGAGAACGGGGTACAAGACTTTGTTTCTTACCTCAATGAAGACAAGGAAACCCTGACGCCGGTTCTGTACTTTGAAGGGGAAGATAATGGTTTCCAAGTGGAAGTTGCCCTCCAGTACAATGATGGATTTTCAGATAACATTCTATCCTTTGTCAATAACGTTCGTACCAAGGACGGTGGGACGCATGAGACGGGACTCAAGTCTGCCATTACAAAGGTCATGAATGACTACGCGCGTAAGACAGGTCTTCTCAAGGAAAAAGATAAAAACCTTGAAGGTTCAGACTATCGTGAGGGACTAGCAGCTGTTCTTTCTATCCTAGTTCCGGAAGAACACCTCCAATTTGAGGGACAGACCAAGGACAAACTTGGAAGCCCTCTGGCTCGTCCTGTTGTGGATGGCATAGTATCTGATAAGTTGACCTTCTTCCTAATGGAGAATGGAGAACTAGCTTCAAATCTCATCAGAAAGGCTATCAAGGCTCGTGATGCCCGTGAAGCGGCTCGTAAGGCGCGTGATGAGAGCCGAAATGGTAAGAAAAACAAGAAAGACAAGGGCTTGTTGTCTGGAAAATTGACTCCAGCTCAATCTAAAAATCCAGCAAAGAACGAGCTCTACCTAGTCGAAGGAGATTCTGCCGGTGGCTCTGCCAAGCAAGGTCGTGACCGTAAATTCCAAGCTATCCTACCCCTTCGAGGTAAGGTTATCAATACAGCCAAGGCTAAGATGGCGGATATTCTCAAAAATGAAGAAATCAATACCATGATTTATACCATCGGTGCGGGTGTGGGAGCAGACTTCTCTATTGAAGATGCCAACTATGACAAGATTATTATCATGACCGATGCGGATACCGATGGTGCCCATATTCAGACCTTGCTCTTGACATTTTTCTATCGTTACATGCGTCCCCTAGTTGAGGCAGGCCATGTCTATATCGCCCTTCCGCCTCTTTACAAGATGTCCAAAGGGAAAGGTAAGAAAGAAGAAGTAGCTTATGCTTGGACAGACGGAGAGCTAGAAGAACTCCGCAAGCAGTTCGGTAAAGGCGCTACCCTTCAACGCTACAAAGGTCTTGGTGAGATGAATGCGGACCAACTCTGGGAAACAACCATGAATCCAGAAACCCGTACTCTTATCCGTGTTACAATTGAAGATCTAGCACGCGCTGAACGCCGCGTAAACGTCCTCATGGGAGACAAGGTCGAACCACGCCGTAAGTGGATTGAGGATAATGTCAAGTTTACGCTGGAGGAGAGTGGGGAGATGGTGTTTTGAGAAGTCTATAATGAATGGGGACTGACCATGAGAACAGAAACAGAAATGCTCGATGTGATTTTACAGACTGCCCAAACTTTACAAGTCGAGGCTGTCGCCATGTCTGGTTCACGGACAAATCCAAAAGCTCCAAAAGATGAGTTTCAAGATTATGATGTTGTTTATGTCGTGGACGACTTAGATAATCTGACGAGTAATCTTACTTGGTTGGACCAGTTTGGAACACGTATCATTGAGCAGCATAATATCCTAGGCAACCGTCGACTTTATCTGATGCTTTTTGAAGATGACAATCGCATTGATTTGACTTTATGTCCTAAAGAGTATATCAAGGAGTGGGTAGAAAGCGAAGCGGATTTCACGGTGCTAGAGGACCCTAAGGGCTTATTTGTGCCTTATTCTCCAAATCCTCAGCGTTACTGGACAAGTCCAGCTAGTCAGATAGATTTCGAAAAAGCCTGCAATGAATTTTGGTGGGTTTCCGCCTATGTGGTTAAGGGTATTCGTCGCTGTCATCTCATCTACGCTACTGACCATCTCTATGGGATTTGTCACCAAGAACTCCTGAAGGTCTTAGCCTGGCAGGTAGCAAGTGATAAGGGGACTGTCGATATTGGCAAGAACTATAAATATCTCTTTAACTATTTACCTACTGAGAAAGAGAAGGAATTCTTAAATCTGCTTGATTTCTCCAGTTTAGAAAAAATCACTCAGTCTTTATTTGCAACAATGAAACATTTCCACCAAGAAGCTCAATACCTTGCTAACAAGATGGGCCTTGACTATGATAAGGAAGTGGCAGAGAGGATGATTGAGTATGCTGAGGAGAGACTTTCAAATCACTAACTAAAAAAATATATAATTTAAAAGATTAAACTACAGAAAGGATCGTTTGGTTATATATAGTAACTGAACACGGGACTAATTTCTGTAAAACATCCTTTATTTTATAAAAACCTACTCTACATTCTTTGAAAGGAGTTGAACATGCCCTAAATACTGTGTGAAAAAGATAAATTTCCTTTGTATTTTACGGGCTCTGTATCCTATATGAGTAACATTCAAAACATGTCCCTTGAGGACATCATGGGAGAGCGCTTTGGTCGCTACTCCAAGTACATCATTCAAGACCGGGCTTTGCCAGATATTCGTGATGGATTGAAGCCGGTTCAGCGTCGTATTCTTTATTCGATGAATAAGGATGGCAATACCTTTGACAAGAGCTACCGCAAGTCGGCCAAGTCAGTTGGAAACATCATGGGGAATTTCCACCCACACGGTGACAGTTCCATCTATGATGCTATGGTCCGTATGTCTCAGGACTGGAAAAATCGTGAGATTTTGGTCGAAATGCACGGTAACAACGGTTCTATGGACGGAGATCCGCCTGCGGCAATGCGTTATACCGAGGCACGTTTGTCTGAGATTGCTGGTTATCTTCTTCAGGATATTGAGAAAAAGACAGTTCCTTTTGCTTGGAACTTTGACGATACCGAGAAAGAACCGACAGTCCTGCCAGCAGCATTTCCAAACCTCTTGGTCAATGGTTCGACTGGTATTTCGGCTGGTTATGCTACTGACATTCCACCTCATAATTTGGCCGAGGTTATCGATGCGACAGTCTACATGATTGACCATCCAACTGCCAAGGTCGACAAACTCATGGAATTCTTGCCTGGACCAGATTTCCCGACAGGAGGGATTATTCAGGGTCGTGATGAAATCAAGAAAGCCTATGAAACTGGGAAAGGGCGCGTGGTCGTTCGTTCTAAAACTGAGATTGAAAAGTTAAAAGGTGGCAAGGAGCAAATCGTTATCACTGAGATTCCTTATGAAATCAATAAGGCCAATCTGGTCAAGAAAATCGATGATGTTCGTGTCAATAACAAGGTGGCTGGTATTGCTGAGGTTCGTGATGAGTCTGACCGTGACGGTCTTCGTATCGCTATTGAACTAAAGAAAGACGCGAATACCGAGCTTGTACTCAACTATCTCTTCAAATACACCGACCTACAAATTAATTACAACTTTAATATGGTGGCGATTGATAATTTCACACCCCGTCAGGTCGGGATTGTTCCAATCTTATCTAGCTACATCGCCCACCGTCGTGAAGTGATTCTAGCACGTTCCCACTTTGATAAGGAAAAGGCTGAGAAACGTCTCCATATCGTTGAAGGTTTGATTCGCGTGATTTCGATTTTGGACGAAGTCATTGCCCTTATCCGTGCTTCTGAGAACAAGGCTGACGCTAAGGAAAACCTCAAGGTCAGCTATGAGTTTACAGAAGAGCAGGCTGAGGCCATCGTTACCTTGCAACTGTATCGTTTGACCAACACCGACGTGGTTGTCTTGCAAGAAGAAGAAGCAGAACTTCGTGAAAAGATTGCCATGCTTGCGGCGATTATCGGTGATGAGCGGACCATGTACAATCTCATGAAGAAGGAGCTTCGTGAGGTTAAGAAGAAATTTGCGACTCCACGTTTGAGTGCATTAGAAGATACAGCAAAAGTCATCGAGATTGATACAGCTAGTTTGATTGCCGAGGAAGATACCTATGTCAGCGTGACCAAGGCTGGTTACATCAAGCGTACTAGCCCACGTTCCTTTGCAGCTTCCACTCTGGAAGAAATTGGCAAACGTGATGATGATCGTCTGATTTTTGTACAATCTGCCAAGACAACGCAACACCTCTTGATGTTCACAACTCTTGGAAATGTCATTTATCGACCAATCCATGAGTTAGCAGATATTCGTTGGAAGGATATCGGAGAGCATCTGAGCCAGACCATTACAAACTTTGAAACTAACGAAGAAATTCTCTATGTCGAAGTCGTGGATCAGTTTGATGATGCGACAACCTACTTTGCTGCAACTCGTCTTGGTCAAATCAAACGCGTAGAACGCAAAGAATTCTCTCCATGGCGGACCTACAAGTCTAAGTCTGTCAAGTATGCTAAGCTCAAAGACGAGACAGACCAGATTGTAGCAGTAGCTCCAATTAAACTAGATGATGTTCTCTTGATTAGCCAAAACGGTTACGCCCTTCGTTTCAATATCGAAGAGGTTCCGATTGTCGGAGCAAAGGCTGCAGGTGTCAAGGCTATGAACCTGAAAGCAGATGATTTGCTTCAGGCCGCCTTTATCTGTAACACCTCATCCTTCTACCTCTTGACCCAACGCGGTAGCTTAAAACGTGTTTCCATTGAGGAAATTCCAGCGACCAGCCGTGCCAAACGAGGTCTGCAAGTCTTGCGTGAGTTGAAAAACAAACCGCACCGTGTCTTTTTAGCAGGAGCAGTTGCAGATCAAGGACTTGTAGGTGATCTCTTCAGTACAGAAGTGGAAGAGAACGACCAAACACTGCTAGTCCAATCTAACAAGGGAACAATCTATGAGAGTCGATTGCAAGACCTCAACTTGTCAGAACGAACTAGCAATGGAAGCTTTATTTCAGACACCATTTCAGATGAGGAAGTTTTCGCTGCTTACCTCAAAGAAGTCTTTAAAGAGGACAAAACAAATTCATAAAAAGAATCAGTCCAGAGGGCTGATTTCTTTATGTTGAAAAAATTTTCAGAAAATTACAAATAATACTTGAAATTTTACTAGAAAAGTGTAGAATAGAACACATAGTTTGAATAGTATAAAGGAGAAACACATGACAGTTGCAATTGATTGGGAAAACCTTGGATTTTCTTATATGAAATTACCTTACCGTTATATCGCTCACTACAAGAATGGTCAATGGGATCAAGGAGAATTGACAGAGGATGCGACCTTGCATATTTCAGAGTCTTCTCCAAGTCTTCACTATGGACAGCAAGCATTTGAAGGTTTGAAGGCCTATCGTACTAAGGATGGTAGTATTCAACTTTTCCGTCCTGATGAAAATGCCAAGCGTCTGCAACGTACCTGCGACCGTCTCTTGATGCCACAAGTTCCGACAGAAATGTTTGTGGAAGCTTGTAAAGCGGTTGTTCGTGCCAATGAAGATTATGTACCACCATACGGAACGGGTGGAACCCTCTATCTCCGTCCGCTTTTGATTGGTGTTGGAGACATCATTGGAGTAAAACCAGCAGAAGAGTATATTTTCACCATCTTTGCTATGCCAGTTGGCAACTACTTCAAAGGTGGCTTGGTTCCAACTAACTTCTTGATTCAGGATGAATATGACCGTGCAGCGCCAAATGGTACAGGTGCGGCTAAGGTTGGTGGGAACTATGCTGCCAGTCTTCTACCAGGTAAAATGGCAAAATCACGTAATTTTTCAGATGTTATCTACCTAGATCCAGCTACCCACACCAAGATTGAGGAAGTCGGATCAGCCAACTTCTTTGGAATCACGGCTGACAATGAATTTGTTACACCACTTAGTCCATCAATCTTGCCATCTATTACCAAGTACTCCTTGCTTTACTTAGCTGAACACCGCTTAGGCTTGACACCAATCGAAGGTGATGTTCCGATTGACAATTTGGATCGTTTTGTAGAGGCAGGTGCTTGTGGAACAGCAGCAGTTATCTCACCAATAGGGGGAATCCAACACGGTGACGATTTCCATGTTTTCTATAGTGAAACAGAAGTAGGTCCTGTTACACGTAAACTCTATGATGAATTGACTGGTATCCAATTCGGTGATGTTGAAGCACCTGAAGGATGGATTGTCAAAGTAGACTAAACGACACAAAGTAAAGAGAAACTCCATAGCAGTTATAATGGCTGAAATGGAGTTTTTTCTTGCTAGTTTGAGCATTTTCCTGTACAATAGAAAAAGTGAAAAGAGGTAAAGTATGAGTAAAAAAGATAAGAAAATTGAAATTCAATTAACAGATGCAAAAGTGACTGTTGGAAAAGACAGTTATGAAGGTTACGTTTTGACGATCGGGAAAAAGGTCATTGGTGAAATTGCCGAATTAGATAGTCAATTTGCCATCATAAAGAATGGAAATGTCGATAGTTTTTATAAAAAACTTGAAAAAGCTGTGGAAATTTTGATTGAAAACTATAATTTGACAAAATAATACTTGTTTTATTGAAAATTTCATGATATAATAGTTCTCGTTAAACATTGGAGAGATAGCGAAGAGGCTAAACGCGGCGGACTGTAAATCCGCTCCTTCGGGTTCGGGGGTTCGAATCCCTCTCTCTCCATTCATCATTGGGGTATAGCCAAGCGGTAAGGCAAGGGACTTTGACTCCCTCATGCGTTGGTTCGAATCCAGCTACCCCAGTTCTTAGGTAATAAATTCAAGATAAAAAGAAAAATATCTTAGGGTATTTTATTTTTATAATTGAAAGGCGTGAACGATGTGAACATGTCTTTGCGGGTGCTTAGGAAAAAAATTATAAGTATGTCAAGTTTGGAAAGACTTGATTGTTGGAGGATTTTTTAGATGAACGAATTTGAAGATTTGCTAAATAGCGTTAGCCAAGTTGAGCCTGGTGATGTTGTTAGTGCTGAAGTATTGACAGTTGATGCGACTCAAGCTAACGTTGCAATCTCTGGGACTGGTGTTGAAGGTGTCTTGACTCTTCGCGAATTGACAAACGATCGCGATGCAGATATCAATGACTTTGTGAAAGTAGGAGAAGTATTAGATGTTCTTGTACTTCGTCAAGTAGTTGGTAAAGATACTGATACAGTTACATACCTTGTATCTAAAAAACGCCTTGAAGCTCGCAAAGCATGGGACAAACTTGTAGGACGCGAAGAAGAAGTTGTTACTGTTAAAGGAACTCGTGCCGTTAAAGGTGGACTTTCAGTAGAATTTGAAGGTGTTCGCGGATTCATCCCAGCTTCAATGTTGGATACTCGTTTTGTACGTAACACTGAGCGTTTCGTAGGTCAAGAATTTGATGCTAAAATCAAAGAAGTTGATCCTAAAGAAAACCGCTTCATCCTTTCACGTCGTGAAGTTGTTGAAGCAGCTACTGCAGCAGCTCGTGCTGAAGTATTCAGTAAATTAGCTGTTGGTGATGTCGTAACTGGTAAAGTTGCTCGTATCACAAGCTTTGGTGCTTTCATCGACCTTGGTGGTGTTGACGGATTGGTTCACTTGACTGAATTGTCACACGAACGTAACGTTTCACCTAAATCAGTTGTAACTGTTGGTGAAGAAATCGAAGTGAAGATCCTTGATCTTAACGAAGAAGAAGGACGCGTATCACTTTCACTTAAAGCAACAACACCTGGACCATGGGATGGCGTTGAGCAAAAATTGGCTAAAGGTGATGTAGTAGAAGGGACAGTTAAACGTTTGACTGACTTCGGTGCATTTGTTGAAGTGTTGCCAGGTATTGATGGACTTGTTCACGTATCACAAATTTCACACAAACGTATCGAAAATCCAAAAGAAGCTCTTACTGTTGGTCAAGAAGTTACTGTTAAAGTCCTTGATGTTAACGCTGATGCAGAACGTGTATCACTTTCTATCAAAGCTCTTGAAGAGCGTCCAGCTCAAGAAGAAGGACAAAAAGAAGAAAAACGTGCTGCTCGTCCACGTCGTCCAAAACGTCAAGAAAAACGTGATTTCGAACTTCCAGAAACGCAAACAGGATTCTCAATGGCTGACTTGTTCGGTGATATCGAACTTTAATCAAATTGATAATCACAAAATCCTTTGTTTAAAACAAGGGATTTTTCTTTTGTCTCTTTCCCATTTTTGATATAATAGTTCTATGTTAGATTCAGAAAAACGATCACAATATCAAATGTTAAATGAGGAACTCTCTTACTTACTAGAAGGTGAGACCAATGTTCTTGCCAATCTTTCAAATGCTAGTACCCTCCTAAAATCTCGCTTTCCGAATACTGTATTTGCAGGTTTTTACCTGTTTGATGGTAGCGAGTTGGTTTTAGGGCCTTTTCAGGGCGGCGTTTCGTGCATTCGCATCCCGCTTGGAAAAGGCGTGTGTGGAGAAGCTGCTGAGTTTCAGGAGACTGTTTTAGTTGGCGATGTGAGTACCTATCCAAACTACATTTCTTGCGATAGTATGGCAAAGAGTGAAATCGTAGTTCCCATGCTCAAGAATGGTCGATTGCTAGGTGTTTTAGATCTGGATTCTTCACTTATCGATGATTACAATGCCATTGACCGTGATTACTTGGAACAATTTGTCGCTATTTTGCTTGAGAAGACAGAATGGGACTTTACAATGTTTGAGGAGAAAGCCTAATGTATCAAGCACTTTATCGAAAATATAGAAGTCAGACTTTTTCACAATTGGTCGGACAAGAGGTTGTGGCGAAAACTCTAAGACAAGCGGTTGAGCAGGAAAAGATTAGTCATGCTTATCTTTTCTCAGGTCCTCGTGGAACTGGGAAAACCAGTGTAGCCAAGATTTTTGCCAAGGCTATGAACTGTCCGAACCAAGTGGACGGAGAACCGTGTAATAACTGCTATATCTGTCAGGCTGTGACAGAAGGTAGCCTAGAAGATGTTATCGAAATGGATGCAGCTTCGAATAACGGAGTCGATGAAATCCGTGAAATTCGTGACAAATCTACCTATGCACCTAGCTTAGCACGTTACAAGGTCTATATTATTGACGAGGTCCATATGCTGTCTACGGGAGCCTTCAATGCGCTTTTGAAGACTCTTGAGGAGCCAACTCAGAATGTTGTCTTTATCTTGGCGACCACTGAATTGCATAAGATTCCTGCAACCATTTTATCGCGTGTTCAACGTTTTGAGTTCAAATCGATTAAAACTCAAGATATCAAGGAGCATATTTATCATATTCTAGAAAAAGAAAATATCAGTTCTGAACCGGAGGCTGTGGAAATCATTGCCAGACGAGCTGAAGGTGGAATGCGGGATGCCTTGTCCATTCTGGATCAAGCTTTGAGTTTAACACAGGGAAACGAGCTCACGACTGCTATCTCTGAGGAGATTACAGGCACCATTAGTTTATCAGCACTAGATGACTATGTAGCTGCCTTGTCTCAGCAGGATGTTCCAAAAGCACTTGATTCTTTGAATCTTTTATTTGAGAATGGCAAGAGCATGACTCGTTTTGTGACGGATCTCTTGCAGTATTTGCGTGATTTACTGGTCGTGCAGACGGGTGGCGAAAATACTCATCATAGTCCAGTTTTTATGGACAATCTAGCTTTATCTCAGGAAAGTCTCTTTGAAATGATTCGAATGGCGACTGTGAGCTTGGCAGATATGAAAGCAAGCCTGCAACCTAAGATTTATGCTGAGATGATGACCATTCGTTTAGCTGAGATTAAGCCTGAACCAGTGCTTTCAGAAGCTGTCGAAGGTGAAATAGCTGCACTGAGACAGGAAGTCGCTCGTCTCAAACAAGAACTTGCCAATGTTGAAACGGCTCCTAAACAAGTGGTGCCAGTTCCTAGCCGTCCAGCCACTTCCAAGACAGTCTATCGAGTGGATCGCAACAAAGTTCAGACTATCCTGCAAGAAGCTGTCGAAAATCCTGATTTGGCACGGCAAAACTTGATTCGCCTCCAAAATGCATGGGGAGAAGTGATTGAAAGCTTAGCTGGTCCGGATAAGGCTCTGCTCGTTGGTTCTCAACCAGTTGCGGCAAACGAACACCATGCTATTTTAGCCTTTGAGTCTAATTTCAATGCTGGTCAAACCATGAAAAGAGATAATCTCAATACTATGTTTGGCAACATCCTCAGTCAGGCAGCAGGTTTTTCACCTGAAATCTTAGCCATTTCCCTAGAGGAATGGAAAGAGGTTCGAGCGGCCTTTTCAGCTAAAGCTAAATCTTCTCAAGTTGAAAAAGAAGCAGAAGACAGTCTGATTCCAGAAGGATTTGAATTTTTGGCTGATAAAGTGAAGGTAGAGGAAGACTAAAGAAAGATTTCATGATACAATAAGTTTATGAATAGACAACAATTTATTATGATAGCGTTATTTACGGCTGCTGAGACTTATTTTTTCAATGAGGCCTGGATGACTGGTCGCTATATTATGGCAGCCTTTTGGGCGATTCTACTCTTTCGAAATTTTAGGTTAAGTTACGTGATGGGAAAAATTGTAAACACCATTGATCAGCACCTAAACCGCAAGGACTAGCTCCCAGCTTCTAGACAAAATCAAAGCCTTTTAGGCTTTTTTTTGTTATACTAGTAGAGTATATTTATGGATCTTTTCTTGTGTTTTTTAGAGAAATGTAAGTGATTTCTCTAATGATAAAGGAAGTAGGTCAGAAAAAGAAAGGAATTATCATGTCAGTATTAGAGATCAAAGATCTTCACGTTGAGATTGAAGGAAAAGAAGTTTTAAAAGGAGTCAATCTGACTCTGAAAACAGGAGAAATTGCGGCCATTATGGGACCAAATGGTACGGGTAAATCAACTCTTTCAGCAGCTATTATGGGTAACCCTAACTATGAAGTTACTAAAGGTGAGGTCTTGTTTGATGGTGTAAATATCCTTGAGTTGGAAGTGGACGAGCGTGCGCGTATGGGACTTTTCCTGGCTATGCAGTACCCATCAGAAATCCCTGGAATTACTAACGCAGAGTTTCTTCGTGCAGCCATGAATGCTGGTAAAGAAGATGATGAAAAGATTTCAGTTCGTGAGTTTATCACTAAACTAGACGAGAAAATGGAATTGCTTAACATGAAAGAAGAAATGGCAGAGCGTTACCTTAACGAAGGTTTCTCTGGTGGTGAGAAAAAACGTAATGAAATTCTTCAACTCTTGATGTTGGAACCTACATTTGCCCTTTTGGATGAGATTGACTCAGGTCTTGATATTGATGCCCTTAAAGTCGTATCGAAAGGTGTGAATGCTATGCGTGGTGAAGGCTTTGGTGCTATGATCATCACTCACTACCAACGTCTTTTGAACTACATCACACCAGACGTGGTACACGTGATGATGGAAGGTCGTGTTGTCCTTTCTGGTGGTCCAGAATTGGCTGCGCGTCTAGAACGTGAAGGATACGCAAAACTAGCTGAAGAACTTGGCTACGACTACAAGGAAGAATTGTAATTCCCTCGTATCTTTTAGGAGAAGTAAATGACTAAAGAAACTATTAAACTTTTTTCAGAAACGCACGCTGAACCAAGCTGGTTGTCAGACCTCCGTCAAAAAGCTTTTGATAAGATTGAAAGTTTGGAATTACCAGTCATTGAGCGTGTCAAATTTCACCGTTGGAATCTGGGGGATGGAACCATCATAGAAAGTGAGCCTTCAGCAAATGTTCCAGATTTCACTGCACTAGATAATCACTTGAAATTGGTACAAGTTGGAACGCAAACTGTTTTTGAACAAACACCAGTTGAATTGGCTGAACAGGGTGTTATCTTCACAGACTTCCATTCAGCTTTAGAAGAAATTCCAGAGCTTATTGAGGAATTCTTCATGTCATCTGTTAAGTATGATGACGACAAGTTGGCGGCCTACCATACAGCTTACTTTAACAGTGGTGCTGTTCTCTACATCCCTGATAATGTTGAGATTAAAGAGCCAATCGAAGGGATTTTCTACCAAGACAGCGACAGCGACGTGCCATTTAACAAGCATATCCTTATCATTGCTGGTAAAAACTCTAAAATAAGCTATCTTGAACGTCTAGAGTCACGAGGTGGAGGCAGTGCAAAAGCAACTGCCAATATCACAGTTGAAGTGATTGCTCGTTCTGGTGCGCAAGTGAAGTTTGCTGCCATTGACCGTCTAGGTGAAAATGTCACTGCCTACATTAGCCGTCGTGGTAAACTAGGCAACGATGCAAGCATTGACTGGGCAATCGGTGTCATGAACGAAGGAAATGTTGTTGCTGACTTTGATAGCGACTTGATTGGGAATGGTAGCCATGCTGACCTTAAAGCCGTAGCTCTTTCAAGTGGTCGTCAGGTACAAGGGATTGATACGCGAGTGACTAACTACGGATGCAATTCTATCGGAAATATCCTCCAACATGGGGTTATCCTTGAAAAAGCAACTTTGACCTTCAATGGTATCGGTCACATCATCAAGGGCGCTAAGGGAGCGGATGCGCAACAAGAAAGCCGTGTTCTCATGCTTTCAGACCAGGCTCGTTCAGATGCTAACCCAATTCTTTTGATTGACGAAAATGACGTTACTGCAGGACACGCGGCCTCTATCGGTCAGGTGGATCCAGAAGACATGTACTATCTCATGAGCCGTGGCTTGGATAAAGCAACTGCAGAACGTTTGGTTGTCCGCGGTTTCCTTGGATCTGTAATCGTAGAGATTCCAGTCAAGGAAGTTCGTGACGAAATGATTGCAACTATCGAAGAAAAATTGTCAAAACGCTAAGGGGAAGCCTATGTTAGATGTAGAAGCGATTCGCAAGGATTTTCCAATTTTGGACCAGATTGTCAACGATGAACCTCTGGTCTATCTGGACAATGCTGCGACGACACAAAAACCACTAGCAGTTCTTGAAACGATTAACCGCTACTATGAGAAAGACAATGCCAACGTTCACCGTGGTGTTCATACCTTGGCTGAGCGAGCAACAGCTTCTTATGAAGCTGCTCGTGAAACCATTCGTAAGTTTATCAATGCAGGCTCTACAAAGGAAGTTCTCTTTACCAGAGGAACGACAACCAGTCTTAACTGGGTGGCACGCTTTGCTGAGGAAATTTTGACTGAGGGAGACCAGGTCTTGATTTCTATCATGGAACACCATTCTAATATTATTCCTTGGCAGGAAGCCTGCCGTAAGACTGGAGCAGAGCTTGTCTATGTTTATCTCAAGGACGGTGCCTTGGATATGGATGACTTGCGAGCTAAATTGACTGATAAGGTTAAATTTGTCTCCCTAGCTCATGCTTCAAATGTTCTTGGTGTGGTCAATCCTATCAAAGAAATCACCCAATTAGCCCACCAAGTTGGAGCTATCATGGTGGTGGATGGTGCTCAATCTACGCCTCATATGAAGATTGATGTCCAGGACTTGGATGTGGACTTCTTTGCCTTTTCGGGTCACAAGATGGCTGGCCCGACAGGTATCGGTGTTCTGTACGGAAAAGAGAAGTATTTAGAACAAATGTCACCCCTTGAATTTGGTGGTGAGATGATTGATTTCGTCTACGAGCAATCTGCTAGCTGGAAGGAATTGCCTTGGAAATTTGAGGCTGGAACGCCAAATATGGCAGGGGCTATCGGACTTGCTGCTGCAGTGGATTATCTTGAAAATCTTGGTATGGATGCGATTGAAGCTCATGAACAAGAATTGATCGCGTACGTCTTTCCAAAACTACAGGCCATTGAAGGTTTGACCATTTATGGTTCTCAGGACTTGGCTCAACGTTCAGGTGTCATTGCCTTTAACTTAGGGGAGCTTCATCCTCACGACCTTGCGACGGCTCTGGATTATGAAGGAGTGGCTGTTCGTGCAGGTCACCACTGTGCGCAACCCTTGCTTCAGTATTTGGAAGTTCCAGCAACAGCTCGTGCAAGTTTTTATATCTACAACACCAAGGCAGATTGCGACAAGTTGGTCGATGCCTTACAAAAGACAAAGGAGTTTTTCAATGGCACTTTCTAAACTAGATAGCCTTTATATGGCAGTGGTAGCGGACCATTCGAAAAATCCCCATCACCAAGGGAAGTTGGATGATGCTGAGCAAATCAGTCTCAATAATCCAACCTGTGGGGATGTCATCAACCTCTCTGTCAAGTTTGACGCAGAGGACCGTTTGGAAGATATTGCTTTTCTAAATTCAGGATGCACGATTTCAACTGCCTCTGCTAGCATGATGACAGATGCAGTTTTAGGGAAGACCAAGCAAGAAATTCTAGAACTTGCAACCATCTTTTCTGAAATGGTTCAAGGTCAAAAGGATGACCGTCAAGACCAACTTGGAGACGCGGCATTCTTATCAGGTATTGCCAAATTCCCGCAACGGATTAAGTGTGCAACTCTAGCTTGGAATGCACTTAAGAAAACAATTGAAAATCAAGAAAAACAGTAAGGCAAGTTTCTTTTGTCTTATAAATCAGTAAAAATGAAGAATGAAAGAAAGGATATTATGGCTGAAGAAAGAGTAGAACCAAAACCAATTGATCTTGGTGAATATAAATTTGGTTTCCATGATGATGTAGAGCCTGTCCTATCGACAGGAAAAGGACTCAACGAAGGTGTTATTCGTGAATTATCTGCTGCCAAGGGTGAGCCAGAGTGGATGTTGGAATTCCGTTTGAAGTCTTATGAAACCTTCAAGAAAATGCCCATGCAAACTTGGGGAGCGGACTTGTCAGAGATTGACTTTGATGACTTGATCTATTACCAAAAACCATCTGATAAACCTGCCCGTTCTTGGGATGATGTACCTGAAAAGATCAAAGAAACCTTTGAACGTATCGGTATTCCAGAAGCTGAACGTGCTTATCTAGCAGGAGCCTCTGCTCAGTACGAGTCTGAAGTGGTTTACCATAACATGAAAGAAGAATTCGAGAAGTTGGGCATTATCTTTACAGATACAGATTCTGCCCTCAAAGAATACCCAGACTTGTTTAAACAGTACTTTGCGAAGTTGGTACCGCCGACTGATAACAAGTTGGCAGCCCTCAACTCGGCAGTGTGGTCTGGTGGAACCTTTATCTACGTACCAAAAGGGGTCAAGGTAGATATTCCGCTTCAAACTTACTTCCGTATCAACAACGAAAATACAGGTCAGTTCGAACGTACCTTGATTATCGTTGATGAGGGAGCAAGCGTCCACTACGTAGAAGGATGTACAGCACCAACATATTCAAGCAATAGCTTGCACGCTGCCATTGTAGAAATTTTTGCTTTGGACGGAGCTTATATGCGTTATACAACTATCCAAAACTGGTCTGATAATGTTTATAACTTGGTAACAAAACGTGCCAAAGCCTTGAAAGATGCGACTGTTGAATGGATTGATGGAAACTTAGGTGCCAAAACAACCATGAAATACCCATCTGTTTACCTAGATGGAGAAGGTGCGCGTGGAACCATGCTCTCCATCGCCTTTGCTAATGCAGGGCAACACCAAGATACGGGTGCCAAGATGATCCACAACGCTCCACATACAAGCTCGTCTATCGTGTCTAAATCCATCGCTAAAGGTGGAGGAAAGGTGGACTACCGTGGACAAGTAACCTTCAACAAGAACTCTAAGAAATCTGTTTCTCACATTGAGTGTGATACCATTATCATGGATGATTTATCAGCGTCAGATACTATTCCATTTAATGAAATTCACAACTCGCAAGTTGCTTTGGAACACGAAGCCAAGGTATCTAAGATTTCAGAAGAACAACTCTATTACCTCATGAGCCGTGGTTTGTCAGAATCTGAGGCAACCGAGATGATTGTCATGGGATTTGTAGAGCCCTTCACAAAAGAACTTCCAATGGAATACGCAGTTGAGCTGAACCGCTTGATTAGCTATGAAATGGAAGGTTCAGTCGGATAAGAATATGCAAAATCTGAACAGGAATCCTTTCTGTTCAGAATTTTTTTCAAAAAAGAACCTAATAAATATTCACAAAAATGCTTTTATATGGTAAAATAAAACAATTACATTTAGTGGAGATGGAGTATGAATATTTTTAGAACCAAGGATGTTAGTCTGAGACAGACAGAGATGCGTCGCCATTTGAAATTGTGGGATTTGATTCTATTGGGAATCGGTGCTATGGTAGGGACGGGGATTTTCACCATTACAGGGACAGCAGCGGCTACTCTAGCTGGTCCCTCACTAGTGATTTCCATTGTGATTTCTGCCTTATGTGTTTCTTTATCAGCTCTCTTTTTTGCAGAATTTGCCTCTCGTGTACCCGCAACTGGGGGTGCTTATAGTTATCTCTATGCGATTTTGGGAGAATTGCCAGCCTGGATTGCTGGCTGGTTGACCATCATGGAATTCATGACTGCCGTATCTGGTGTGGCGTCTGGCTGGGCGGCTTATTTTAAGGGCTTACTCAGTGATTATGGTATCTCCATGCCCCAAACCTTGAATGGCACCTTCAACCCTGAACAAGGTACCTATATCGATCTTTTACCTATTTTAGTGCTGACCTTGGTAACAGGATTGGTTTTATTAAATTCCAAGGCAGCCTTACGCTTTAATTCGCTTCTAGTAATCTTGAAATTCTCTGCTCTAGCCTTATTTATCCTAGTTGGTATTTGGTACATCAAACCTGAAAATTGGTCGAATTTTGCTCCTTTTGGCTTTGGCCAGATTTATGGAGGAAGCACTGGGATTATGGCAGGTGCATCGTTGATGTTTTTTGGGTTTCTCGGATTTGAGTCTATTTCCATGGCAGTTGATGAAATCCAAAGCCCACAAAAAAATATTCCTCGTGGAATTGTACTTTCTCTGACAATCGTCACCATTCTCTATGCCTTGGTAACCTTAGTATTGACAGGGATTGTTCACTACAGTAAGCTCAATGTGGACGATGCAGTAGCATTTTCATTACGGAGTATTGGTATCGGTTGGGCAGCTAACTATGTTTCGCTTGTAGCCATTCTAACCCTGATAACGGTATGTATTTCCATGACTTATGCTTTGTCTCGAATGATATATAGCTTAGCACGTGATGGACTTTTACCACAAAGTTTCAAACAACTAAGCAAGACCAGTCGCGTTCCTAAAAATGCGACCCTCTTAACAGGAGTTGTTTCAGCCCTTGCTGCCGGAGTGTTTCCTCTAGCCAGTATTGCTGCCTTTTTAAATATCTGTACGCTAGCTTATCTCATTTTGCTAGCCTACGGGATAATAAAACTCAGAAAGGATAAGGGGATGCCAAAAGAGGGAGAGTTTAAAACTCCCTTGGTGCCACTTTTGCCAATCCTTTCCATCCTTATCTGTGTTTCCTTTATGCTTCAATATAGTCTAGATACCTGGATTGCCTTTGGCATTGCTCTTGTAGTTGGTCTAGTCATCTACTTTACTTATGGTTATCATCATTCAACCCTCACAGAAGAAAAATAAAAGCTGGGAATTCCCAGCTTTTTTAATCTTTCACATAAGTAAATCCTTCACCCAGAATTTCATGAGCCTCAGTGATGGTTATAAAGGCTTGAGGGTCGATTTTGTGAATCATATCTTTCATTTTTACGATTTCGTTTCGACCGACGATACAGTAGATAATTTTTAAATCCCTTTTGCTGTAGTATCCTTGACCAGATATAAAGGTAACGCCACGGCCAAGCTCCTCATTAATCTTATCAGCCAGTTGGTCAGGATATTGAGTAATGATGATAAATCCTTTGCCAGCGTAACCCCCTTCGCCAATAAGGTCAATAACGCGAGCGATGATAAAGTCAAACAAGAGGGTATAGGTAACTAGACGAAGATCCTGGAAGATAATCAAAATCAACATTAGGATAAAAAAGTCAATCCCAAAGAGCAATTTCCCAATCGAAATATTGGTGTATTTGTTGAGGATACGGGCAACGATATCAGAACCACCAGTGGTTCCACCAGCATTAAAGATAATTCCTAAACCAACCCCCAGTAAGACTCCTGAGACCAAAGCGACAATGATGAGATCCCCTTGCAAGTCGATGTGCAAAGGAATACGCTCAAAAATTGCTAGCCAAACGGAAAGTGAAATAGATCCTAAAAGACTGGAGTAGAGGGTCTTAGGTCCAAATATTTTCCAAGCCAGGATAAATAAAGGGATATTAATCAAGAGATTCATCAATGAGACAGGGATTTTAAAAAGATAGTAGGTAATCAAGGTGATACCTGTCGCCCCTCCCTCAAATAGATGATAAGGAACAACAAAGTAGGTGAGACCAAAGGCATAGATAGCTGCTCCAAATATAATCGTAATAATCGGTTGAACTTTTCGAATCATAGCTGTTCCTCGCTTTTCTATAGATAGATTATACCAAAAATTCAGTTTTTTTAATTGGATTACTTATGATTTTTTATCATTTTTTTGATATAATAAGAGTGAAAAATCCCAATCCTATTGAGAAGAATAGAAAGATTGAACTTATGACACAAGTAAAAATTGTAACGGACTCTTCTGTTACTATCGAACCAGAAGTAGTTAAAGAATTAAATATCACTATTGTCCCCTTATCAGTTATGATTGATGGCGTACTCTACTCAGATGCTGATCTAAAAGAGGGGGAATTCCTTCATCTCATGCAACAAAGCAAGAATCTCCCTAAAACGAGTCAACCTCCAGTAGGAGTGTTTGCTGAAGTCTTTGAAGAGCTGGGAAAAGATGGCAGTCAGGTTGTTGCTATTCATATGTCTCATGCCTTGTCTGGAACGGTTGAAGCTGCTCGCCAAGGCGCAAGTCTCTCAAGTTCTGATGTGACTGTTATTGATAGTTCCTTCACAGATCAGGCTATGAAGTTTCAAGTTGTTGAAGCTGCAAAACTTGCTAAAGAGGGTAAAGATTTAGAAACTATTCTAGCACATATAGAAGAAGTGAAGAATCACACAGAGCTTTATATCGGTGTTTCGACTCTAGAAAACCTAGTGAAAGGTGGGCGTATTGGACGTGTGACGGGACTATTAAGCTCACTATTAAATATTCGTGTAGTGATGCAGATGAAAAACCACGAACTCCAACCAATCGTCAAAGGGCGTGGTGCGAAAACTTTCAAAAAATGGCTTGAAGAGTTAACGGTGGCCCTTACTCATAAATCAGTTGCAGAAATTGGAATTTCCTATGCTGGAACGAATGAATGGGCAAATGAGATGAAGAGTTTATTGCAAGCCTATGTTGAGAAACCAATCTCTGTACTGGAAACTGGCTCTATTATTCAAACTCATACTGGAGAGAATGCTTGGGCAATTCTAATCCGCTATAATTCCTAAAAAAATAGAGAAAAATGTTTGAAATGGTGTTTTTGACTTGACCTATGGGCAATTTTAGGATATGATTATATTTGTTAATCAGAAATTATTTGGAGGATTTGTTAACATGGCAAACAAACAAGATTTGATCGCTAAAGTGGCAGAAGCTACAGACTTAACTAAGAAAGATTCAGCAGCAGCAGTTGATGCTGTATTTGCAGCAGTAACTGAATACCTTGCAGCTGGTGAAAAAGTTCAATTGATTGGTTTTGGTAACTTTGAAGTTCGTGAACGTGCTGCACGTAAAGGTCGCAACCCACAAACTGGTAAAGAAATCGAAATCGCAGCTTCTAAAGTTCCAGCATTCAAAGCTGGTAAAGCTCTTAAAGACGCTGTTAAATAATGAATTTAGAAAAAGCCTATTGTATCAAGCTTTCTAGCTTGGTCAATAGGCTTTTTTTGTTGCTTTGGGGCATTTTGGGGGCAAAGACGAATACTTTTTCGTGATAGCTACCACTGTTGATTTCATTTCTTTAGTTATATATAAATTTAGGTATTTTTTCAATCGAGTATTTGATATAATATATAACTTCTGAGATAAGTAGTCTCTTGAAAAATAGGGTTTAAGCCTTTACAGCAAAAGAAAAAAGGTTCCCATATTTGAGAACCTTCTTTTCATTAGTTTTTAGAAGCTGCTTGGAATTCAGGGTTTTTCCATGCTTCATCAATGATAGCTTGCAATTCTTTGGCAGATGCTTGCATTTTTTGAGTTTCAGCATCGTTCAATGGGATGTTTACTGGACGAACGATACCGTGTGCACCAACAACAGCTGGTTGACCGATAAAGACGTTTTTAACACCGTATTGACCTTCTTGGAAGACTGAAAGTGGAAGTACTGCATTTTCGTCATCAAGGATTGCTTTTGTGATACGAGCAAGTGCTACTGCGATACCGTAGTAGGTAGCTCCTTTTTTGTTAATGATTGTGTAAGCAGCGTCACGAACACCTTCGAACAATTCAATCAATTCAGCTTCTTGAACGTTTTGAGTATCTTTAAGGAATTCTTCAAGGTTTACACCAGCGATATTTGCATGTGACCAAACCGCAAATTCAGAATCTCCGTGTTCACCCATGATGTAGGCGTGAACGGAACGAGCATCAACATCCAATTTTTCAGCAAGTGCTTGACGGAAACGTGCTGAGTCAAGTGAAGTACCTGAACCGATAACACGTTCTTTAGGGAATCCAGAGAATTTCCAAGTTGAGTAAGTCAAAACGTCAACTGGGTTAGCTGCAACAAGGAAGATACCATCGAAACCTGATTCAACAACTTGTGTTACGATTGATTTGTTGATAGCCAAGTTTTTACCTACAAGGTCAAGGCGAGTTTCACCTGGTTTTTGAGGAGCACCTGCAGTGATAACAACAAGGTCAGCGTCTGCACAGTCAGAGTATTGAGCAGCGTAGATTTTTTTAGGTGAAGTGAAGGCAAGGGCGTGGCTAAGGTCAAGCGCATCACCAACAGCTTTTTCGTGCAATTGTGGAATTTCGATAATTCCAAGCTCTTGTGCAATTCCTTGGTTAACAAGTGCGAAAGCGTAAGATGAACCTACGGCACCGTCACCAACAAGGATCACTTTTTTGTGTTGTTTAGTTGAAGTCATTATCTAAACATCTCCTTCATTTTTTTTTTAGGGGAATCCCCAGACACTTTCATTCTATCACTTTTAAAAAGCTTTGTCACGAATATTCTATTCGGTTATCGATGTAAACGTTTTAGTGGTTTTCAAAGACTGAAATGAAGGACAAATTATGGTATAATATATCTAATTACTAATAGTGAAATGAGGCATTTATTAATGCAGGATAGAAATTTAGTGAATGTCAATCTGACAAAGGAGATGAAGACCAGTTTTATCGATTACGCCATGAGTGTTATCGTTGCGCGGGCTCTTCCTGATGTTCGAGATGGCTTGAAGCCGGTTCACCGCCGTATTCTTTACGGAATGAATGAACTAGGTGTTACACCAGACAAACCTCATAAAAAATCAGCCCGTATTACAGGGGATGTTATGGGTAAATACCACCCACACGGAGATTCATCTATTTATGAAGCCATGGTTCGTATGGCTCAGTGGTGGAGCTACCGTTACATGCTTGTCGATGGACATGGAAACTTTGGTTCTATGGATGGTGACGGTGCGGCTGCCCAGCGTTATACCGAGGCTCGTATGAGCAAGATTGCTCTGGAAATGCTTCGTGATATCAATAAAAACACAGTTGATTTTGCTGACAACTATGATGGCAATGAGCGGGAGCCTTTAGTCTTGCCTGCACGTTTTCCAAACCTTTTGGTAAATGGGGCAACTGGTATCGCTGTTGGGATGGCAACTAATATCCCACCTCACAACTTGGGTGAAACCATTGATGCGGTGAAGTTGGTCATGGACAATCCTGAAGTAACTACTAGGGATTTGATGGAAGTTTTACCCGGTCCAGATTTTCCAACTGGAGCCCTTGTCATGGGGAAATCAGGAATTCATAAGGCATATGAGACTGGTAAAGGTTCCATTGTCCTTCGTTCTCGTACAGAGATTGAAACCACTAAGACGGGTCGTGAGCGCATCGTGGTAACAGAATTTCCTTATATGGTCAATAAAACCAAGGTGCATGAACATATTGTTCGCTTGGTTCAGGAAAAACGCCTTGAGGGCATTACAGCCGTACGTGATGAGTCCAACCGTGAAGGCGTTCGCTTTGTAATCGAGGTTAAACGCGACGCGTCTGCCAACGTTATCCTTAACAACCTCTTCAAGATGACCCAGATGCAAACCAACTTTGGTTTCAACATGTTGGCGATTCAAAATGGCGTGCCAAAAATCTTGTCCCTTCGTCAAATTTTGGACGCTTATATCAAGCACCAAAAGGAAGTAGTTGTTCGTCGTACCCGTTTTGACAAGGAAAAAGCGGAAGCGCGTGCGCACATTTTAGAAGGGCTTTTAATTGCACTTGACCATATCGACGAAGTAATCCGTATCATTCGTGCCAGCGAAACCGATGCGGAAGCGCAAGCTGAGTTGATGAGCAAGTTTAAGCTTTCAGAGCGTCAAAGCCAAGCTATCCTTGATATGCGTCTTCGTCGTTTGACAGGATTGGAACGCGATAAGATTCAGTCTGAATATGATGAATTGATTGCCTTGATTGCAGACTTGGCCGATATTCTTGCTAAACCAGAACGTGTGGCACAAATCATAAAAGATGAATTGGACGAAGTAAAACGTAAATTTGGTGACAAGCGTCGTACCGAGTTAATGGTCGGAGAAGTCTTAACTCTTGAAGATGAAGATTTGATTGAAGAGACGGATGTCTTGATTACTCTCTCTAACAAGGGCTACATCAAACGTTTGGACCAAGGTGAATTCACTGCTCAAAAACGTGGTGGTCGCGGAGTCCAAGGTACGGGAGTTAAGGATGATGACTTTGTGCGTGAGTTGGTTTCAACCAGCACCCATGATCATTTGCTCTTCTTTACCAATAAAGGTCGTGTATACCGACTAAAAGGTTATGAAATTCCTGAATACGGTCGCACAGCCAAGGGATTGCCGGTTGTCAATCTTTTGAAGCTGGATGAAGGGGAGAGCATACAAACCATCATTAATGTTAAATCTGAACGTAGTGATGACGCCTATCTCTTCTTCACAACCCGTCACGGTATCGTGAAACGAACCAGTGTTAAAGAATTTGCTAATATCCGTCAAAATGGACTTAAAGCCTTGAATCTCAAGGATGAAGATGAACTGATTAATGTCTTGCTGACAGAAGAAGATACAGATATCATCATTGGTACTAAGTTTGGTTATGCCGTTCGCTTTAATCAATCAGCCGTTCGTGGTATGAGCCGTATCGCGACAGGTGTCCGAGGTGTTAACCTCCGTGATGGAGACACTGTAGTTGGTGCTAGTGTCATCACTGACCAGGACGAGGTCCTTATCATCACTGAAAAAGGATATGGGAAACGTACTCTTGCAACTGAATATCCAACAAAAGGTCGTGGTGGTAAAGGGATGAAGACAGCCAATGTTGCTGAGAAGAATGGCCCTCTTGCAGGTCTCCTCACTATTAAAGGAGATGAAGACCTGATGATTATCACGGATACAGGTGTCATGATTCGAACAAACGTTGCCAATATTTCACAAACAGGACGCTCAACTATGGGAGTTAAGGTGATGCGTCTAGACCAGGATGCCAAGATTGTGACCTTTACAACGGTTGATGCGGTAGAAAAAGAAGAAGTTGGGACTGAAAACGAAACAGAAGGTAAAGCATAATGTCTCATAAAAAAACGAAAAGTAAGAAGAATAAGCGTAGGAATCTATTTCTCAATATTTTAGCGGTTTTCTTAATTCTTTTATCCTTAGCTTTGATTTTTAATTCAAAGATTCGAGATCTCTTTATGGTGTGGAACACCAATAAATACCAAGTCAATCAGGTTACTAAAGAAAATATAGATGAAAATCTCAAAACAGAAGGAAATTTTGATTTTGATTCGGTTAAATCTATCTCATCTGAAGCAGTTCTAGCCGCTCAGTGGGACGCTCAGAAGCTTCCTGTTATTGGAGGAATTGCTATTCCCGAAGTGGAGATTAACTTGCCAATTTTCAAAGGGTTGGATAATGTAAACTTGTTCTATGGAGCAGGAACCATGAAACCAGACCAAAAAATGGGAGAGGGCAACTATTCTCTAGCGAGTCACCATATCTTTACTGCTGAAAATGCCAGTCAAATGCTCTTCTCACCTTTAGTTAACGCTAAAGCGGGTATGAAAATTTACCTGACCGATAAGGATAAGGTTTATACTTATGAGATTACGGAAGTTAAACACGTTACTCCGGACCGAGTAGATGAAATCGAAGATCGTGATGGCGTAAAGGAGATTACTTTGGTTACCTGTGTTGATTATAATGCGACTGAGCGTATAATTGTTAAGGGGATTTTTAAAGAATCAAAAGCTTATTCAGAGACTTCTGAGGATATTTTGAAGGCCTTTAATCAACCGTATAGACAACGTTATTAACCTCAAAAACCAGTGAATTGTATTTTTCACTGGTTTTTGTCAAATAGAACCGTCGGTCAAAGGAGAATAATACATGTTCGAATATTTTTGGATTGGAATGAAAATGATGTGGGAAAGTCCTGTCTTTAGTTTTGCCTTTTACTTATTAACCTCTATTCTTTTACTAATCTTTTGGCGACGTTTTATAATTGTCCGTCGTAGTGGTGGTAATTTTTTTGCCCCATTTCACATTGCCAATGGGAGACTTTATATTCACAATGCTTTCGTATTTGTGAAGCGAATCATTCCGCTGAATAACATCAAAAGGATTGAAGTCAAATATATTCGAAGTGTCAAATTGAATGGGGCAAGGTATCATGTGTTTATTGAACAGAAAAACAGAAAGACTCTATCATTTTTCTGTGGCAAATCAAAACAGAATGATCTCCTTGTGAAGAATCTAAAGAATGAAACTAAAAACTACCATATTAGAATTGTAATAGATGGATAAGTGTTTAGTTTAAGAAAGGAATGATCATGGATAAGCCACAAGAAGTCAGAGAAAATGAACAGTTAAGGACCTTACTGATGACTGAATGTGATATTTATTTTTATGACAAGATAAGTGAAGTCCAGTTTTCAGGGAACAATGAGGAGTACTCTCTTGCCTGTAAGGCTTTTGCTCAAGACGGTAGTGGGGGAGAATATGTTTTTCTCGAAGATAACAGCATAGGCTTTATCGGAAGTGAGGGCCAAGTGGGAAGAGTAGCAGAAAGTCTGGATGACTTACTGACATTCCTACTTCACGCAGGTTGTATTTCGGATTTTAGCTGTCAGTATCTTTATCAGAATACAGACTTATTGAAAGCATTTTGTAAAGGTTATGTGTCTAAAATACGAGAAAGCTATCAGATTAAGCAGGAAGATTGGGATCAGATACGAGGAAATATGGCTCAAAAACTATCACTTGATTTCAATCCCCAAAAACTAGAAAAAGTAGCCATGGCATTTTATCAAGCAGCGACAAGGAAGCCTGTCTTTTCCTGTAAGTATATAGACGGTGAAGAAGAATATACCTGTGATTCAGTCTTGTCGGACATTGTGGGAATGTGGACGACAGAGCTTGTAGGGATGACGAGAGATGAAATCAAGAACTATATTGATTGAGGATGTTTCTAAGATGATAAATCAACTCAAATGTTAGTTTTACCATATGAAAGGAAGCAGGTCGGTAGGTTGAAAGATTAATCCTAAGAAACTGAAGAAAGCTTGAATTAAGAGAGGTATGTGATGAGTGAGTTAAGAGAAAAAACTTTAGTTATGCTCAAAGAGGACACAACAAGTAGTTTTCCATTTGACAAGGATCTTCCTATGATATACTTGGGAGAAATTGCCAATATGGCTGGACACTGAATCTTCACAGGAAATCGGGGGAAGTGTTATTTTGGATATCATATTTCACATTTTAGAGAACTAGGTGAAGATGAGGTATAGGACTTTTACAGCCGGAAAAATAGAATAGGAGCTGTCAATGCATCATCAGATTAATTTAGTATTTCCCAACTTATACAAAGTATTTTTGTCCAAAGTTGAAAAGTAAGGAGGCTTCGTAATAGAGAATACAGGTATCACCTTATACTCGAGGCTAGATTTGCTAGAGAGAAACTCCACCTACCAAATAGAAGAGTGGGAACCTGATTTTTTCCTGATTGGGCAAGATGGGGATGTCGCTTTTTTTATAAAGAAAGATTCTGACGACACTATTTATATGAATGATTTGGGGGCATTAGGTTCACTGGAAATGAAACCCATATCTTTGAATATTTCCGAGTTTGTGAAACAAGCGAGTGAACATTATGATGATATCTTCTAATCATTGCAAGTGTTGTTATTTTATCGTACGCGTGTGTGGAAGACATTTTTATGAAATCATTTGAACATTTTGATTAATGTTAATAAATTTTTAGTAAATGATAATGATTTGGAGAGTGAACAATGAATTTCGATAAGAGTTTACAGCAATACACTTATGAGCATGAGGGAGTGACCTTTGTTTGGGACGAAGAGCCTGATTGTGACTTTATAGATAAAGTTGAACTGTTATCAAAAAATTATCAGGAAAATCTCAATAGAATTATCAACTTCATGCTAGCTGATCTTAAGGAAATGTATGGAGAAGTCAGCGAGGAAGATGTGAAGAACAAGCTGGGGAAACCTATCATTGACTACAATCAAGGAACAGTTAGTTATTGTGAGCAAACCTTCGATGACTGGCACCTATTTGAGTTTGAATTTTTGGATGATCAATTTGAAACATTGGAATGTTTTTCTGTTAATGGGTAAAGGAGAGATTTATGGAATTCCCCAATGCATTGATTTTCTTTGTAGAAAACGTATACAAGAAAGGCTTTTCAAAATGCGTACTTTATGTTATAATATTCACAAATAAAAGTTTTAGGAGTTTTTTATGGTCTCTTCAGAATTTATCTCAAAGATTGAATTTGCTTGCAAGAAGAAAGAAAGTCTTTATAGCCAAAGTAAGTTTAAGTATGCGATTCGCTCCATGTTTGCAGGTGCCTTTTTAACATTTAGTACGGCTGCGGGTGCAGTTGGGGCTGACTTGATTAATAAGATCGCACCAGGCAGTGGTCGCTTCCTCTTCCCATTTGTTTTTGCTTGGGGATTGGCCTACATTGTTTTCTTGAATGCTGAGCTAGTAACTTCAAATATGATGTTTTTGACAGCTGGTAGTTTCTTGAAAAAAATCTCATGGAGAAAAACAGCTGAGATTTTACTATACTGTACCTTGTTCAACCTCATCGGAGCTTTGATAGCAGGTTGGGGCTTTGCCCACTCAGCAGCCTATGCAAATCTAACACATGATAGCTTCATTTCAGGGGTTGTAGAGATGAAGTTAGGTCGTTCCAATGAGTTAGTCCTACTTGAAGGTATTTTAGCCAATATCTTTGTAAACATTGCCATTCTTTCATTCGTTTTGGTGAAAGACGGTGGAGCCAAACTTTGGCTTGTCTTATCAGCGATTTACATGTTTGTATTCTTAACAAACGAACACATTGCTGCGAACTTTGCTTCTTTTGCGATTGTTAAGTTCAGTGTTGCAGCTGATTCAATTGCTAACTTTGACATACCTAATATTCTTCGTCACTGGGGTGTAACCTTTGTCGGGAACTTTATCGGAGGAGGTCTCTTGATGGGCTTGCCTTACGCCTTCCTCAACAAAAACGAAGATACTTATGTCGATTAAAAATCGGGCACGAATTAATCGTGCTTTTTTGTTTGAGAAGTAAGACTAGTCATAGTTGTTCCTTATATCAAAATATAGAAAAACGGTATTGGAAAAGACTAGCCCAAGATGGTACAATATCCGTAATGAAGCTATTTGGAGGTCGTCTTATGACTCGTGATTTTAAATTTGAAACTCTACAATTACATGCTGGGCAAGTAGTTGATCCAGCAACTAAGTCTCGTGCAGTACCGATTTATCAAACAACATCCTTTGTTTTTGATGACACGCAGGAAGGTGCTGATTTATTTGCCTTGAGAAAACCAGGGAATATTTATACTCGTATTACCAACCCTACAACAGCGGCATTTGAAGAAAGAATCGCTGCTCTTGAAGGTGGTGTTGGAGCACTAGCGACAGCATCAGGTATGGCTGCTGTAACCTACACTATTTTGGCGCTTGCTCACGCAGGTGATCATGTGGTGGCTGCATCAACTATTTACGGTGGGACCTTCAACCTCTTGAAAGAAACCCTTCCTCGTTATGGAATCACAACAACCTTTGTGGATGTGGATAATTTGGAAGAAGTAGAAGCAGCTATCAATGACAATACCAAGCTTGTCTTGATTGAAACCTTGGGGAATCCCTTGATTAACATTCCTGACTTGGAAAAATTGGCTGAAATTGCGCATAAACACCAGATTCCTCTCGTTTCAGACAACACTTTTGCTACACCATATTTGATTAACGTCTTCTCTCACGGTGTAGATATTGCCATTCACTCAGCAACTAAGTTTATCGGTGGGCATGGTACGACTATTGGTGGAGTGATTGTCGATAGTGGTCGTTTTGACTGGGAGGCTTCAAGGAAGTTCCCTCAATTTGTTGAGGAAGACCCAAGTTACCACAACTTGAGCTATACTCGTGATGTGGGTGCAGCAGCCTTTATTATCGCTGTTCGTGTTCAATTGCTTCGTGATACAGGTGCTGCCTTATCACCGTTTAATGCCTTTCTCCTGCTCCAAGGGCTTGAAACTCTCTCTCTTCGTGTTGAACGTCACGTGCAAAATGCAGAGAAAATTGTTGATTTCCTTGTAAATCATCCTAAGGTAGAAAAAGTCAACTATCCAAAACTAGCTGACAGTCCATATCATGCCTTGGCTGAGAAATATTTGCCAAAAGGTGTTGGTTCAATCTTTACCTTCCATGTTAAAGGTGGAGAGACAGAGGCTCGCAAGGTGATTGATAATTTGGAAATCTTCTCTGACCTTGCAAACGTAGCAGATGCCAAATCTCTTGTTGTCCATCCCGCGACAACCACTCACGGTCAGTTGTCAGAAAAAGATCTAGAAGCAGCAGGTGTCACACCAAACCAAATCCGCTTGTCTATCGGTCTTGAAAATGTAGAGGATTTGATTGAAGATTTGCGTTTGGCCTTGGAAAAAATTTAAAGTAACAGATATAAACAGTGGGTTTCGACTCGCTGTTTTTGATTTTCCCTCAAGCATGATATAATGGTTACAGAAGTCTAGAAAGAGGAAAGTTATGAACGAAATCAAATGTCCCAACTGTGGGGAAGTCTTTACAGTAAATGAGAGCCAGTATGCCGAACTTTTATCCCAAGTGAGAACAGCTGAGTTTGATAAGGAATTACACGATCGCATGAAGCAGGAGCTGGCCTTAGCTGAGCAAAAGGCCATGAATGAGCAACAGTCTAAACTAGCTCAAAAAGACCAAGAAATTGCGCAATTACAGAGTCAAATCCAAAACTTTGATACAGAGAAAGAGTTAGCTAAGAAAGAAGTTGAACAGACAAGTCATGAGGCTTTATTGGCTAAGGATAAGGAAGTACAGACCTTGGAAAACCAATTGGCTACCTTGCGTTTAGAGCATGAAAATCAGCTACAGAAAACTCTTTCTGACTTAGAAAAAGAGCGCGATCAGGTCAAAAACCAGCTCCTATTGCAAGAAAAGGAAAATGAGTTATCTCTAGCTTCCCTCAAGCAAAATTACGAAGCCCAGCTCAAGGCTGCTAGTGAACAAGTAGAATTTTACAAGAATTTCAAAGCCCAACAATCCACAAAAGCTATCGGGGAAAGTTTGGAACAGTATGCAGAGAGTGAGTTTAACAAGGTTCGTAGTTTTGCCTTTCCAAATGCTTACTTTGAGAAGGATAACAAGGTTTCTGCGCGTGGGTCTAAAGGCGACTTTATCTTCCGTGACTTTGATGAAAATGGGCTAGAATTTATTTCCATCATGTTTGAGATGAAAAATGAAGCCGACGGAACAGAGAAAAAGCATAAGAATGCAGATTTTTACAAGGAATTGGACAAGGACCGTCATGAAAAGAACTGTGAGTATGCCGTTTTGGTGACCATGTTAGAAGCAGATAACGACTACTTTAACACAGGGATTGTCGATGTCAGCCACGAGTATGAAAAGATGTATGTGGTTCGTCCTCAATTCTTTATCCAGTTGATTGGGCTCTTACGAAATGCGGCTCTTAATTCTCTAAAATACAAGCAGGAGTTAGCACTTGTCCGTGAGCAAAATATCGACATTACCCATTTTGAGGAAGACTTGGATGCCTTTAAACAGGCCTTTGCTAAGAACTACAACTCAGCTTCGACTAACTTTGGTAAAGCTATAGATGAAATCGATAAGGCTATCAAACGGATGGAAGAGGTCAAGAAGTTCCTTACTACATCGGAAAACCAACTTCGCCTCGCTAATAACAAATTGGAAGATGTTTCGGTTAAAAAATTGACCCGAAAAAACCCAACTATGAAAGCTAAGTTTGAAGCGCTGAAGGGGGAGTGAGATTACCTGAAAAACAGGGGTTCCTATGAAAAAATCTTTGAAATTCTCGGAAATTTATATTGCTTATTTACCATTAGTTGTATTTTTTCTTAATCTCCTATATGGTCTTTTAAATATTGAAGGCGTAGGTGATACTGACTCAAGATATAGTTTATTATTTGCTATTTTTGGATTTATTCCAACTATATTCGGTTATGGAATTAGTTTTTTGGCTAATCTTCTGGTGGGTATATCTTATGTGCGAAAAGCAAAAAATGAATCGAAACGCATCATTGCATTCCTATTGGTTGGAAATATTTTTTTAGCAATTTTTCTGATATTTTTGCTAAGATTTAAAATGATCGTTTCCTTTGACTTTATAAAAGATATTGACCTTTGGAGTTTCATTTTTTCATTATTTCTATTTCCATATTTAGATTGGATTTATCAAAAGGAAGACTACAATCCAAAAATAAGTCGCAAGTTACTTATTCTATTTTTGATTGGGATTTTTTCTCCACTTATAGGAAGTACAATTCAAACCCACTTTAGAAATAATGCTAAAGTTCAACAGTTAAAAGAGTTTTATTCTTCTAGGGGAATGAATTATGATGTTGCTCTTAAAAGCGTAGAAATAGATAGTAACGTTTCAGATATTAGTATTTTTGAAGTATCGGATAATGGGATAACGATCCAAGTAGGTGCTAAGTACATTCGTCAAAAATTAACACAGGTCAGTTTCATTAATGAGAATTATGGTTTTAAAGAATTCTTGAAGCTTTCTGTATCAAGCCAAGAAGCGCAGACAGTTCTGAATGATTTTACATCTGCTGTAGAAAGTGCAATACAAAAGAAAGGATATGATTTAGTAGTTATTGATGATAAAGAACAGCCGTTAGCTAGCCCTGGTTTTAAAATATCAAATTCATATAGGATAACTCCTTTAATAAAAGAAAAGGCTCTTCAGAATCAAGATTCATTCAGTAAAGAAAAACAAGCTTTTAGAGGATATGCGACTCTTTCTGTTAAAGACTTTATGAAGGAGGGAGCTCTTTGCTTGCATTTAACACTTAGCAAAAGCAACCTATTGGAACTAGGAGATATTGATTTTTCAAGCCTTCCAGATGGGTATTACAACATAAATGCTGACTCCTTTTCGGTTGTTAATGGAAAGTATAAGCGGCTTGAAAATGATGATAATTTTGAATTTATTTTACCAATTGAGTCGGGTAAACTATTTTACTCTGAGGATTTATATGATATTAAAAAAATTGATTTAAACAATGAGGAATAGAAGTGAAAGGGAAATTAGAAAGCAACACATGAACGGTATTATCAACTTAAAAAAAGAAGCGGGGATGACTTCGCATGATGCGGTTTTTAAGCTGCGTAAGATTTTGGGAACCAAGAAAATTGGTCATGGTGGGACCTTGGATCCAGATGTGGTGGGTGTTTTGCCCATTGCGGTTGGCAAGGCGACCCGCATGGTCGAATTTATGCAGGATGAGGGCAAGGTCTACGAGGGAGAGATTACTCTGGGCTATTCAACGACGACCGAGGATGCTAGTGGAGAAGTGGTCGCAGAAACCCCTGTTTTGTCACCCTTGGATGAAAAGCTTGTCGATGAAGCGATTGCCAGTCTGACTGGGCCTATTACTCAGATTCCGCCTATGTACTCGGCTGTCAAGGTCAATGGTCGCAAGCTCTATGAGTATGCGCGTGCAGGTCAGGAAGTGGAGCGTCCAGAACGCCAGGTAACAATCTATAGTTTTGAAAGAACGAGTCCGATTTCTTATGATGCTCATCTTGCACGATTCACTTTTCGTGTAAAATGTAGCAAGGGGACTTATATCCGTACCTTATCAGTTGACTTGGGAGAGAACCTTGGTTATGCGGCTCATATGTCGCATCTGACTCGAACCAGTGCTGCAGGTTTACAACTGGAAGATGCTCTTACCTTGGACGAAATTGCTGAAAAAGTGGAGGCTGGTCAACTGGACTTTCTCCATCCTCTAGAGATTGGAACAGGGGACCTTGTCAAAGTTTTCCTAAGTCCAGAAGAGGCTACAGAAGTACGTTTTGGTCGTTTTATCGAGTTAGACCAAACAGACCAAGAATTGGCTGCCTTTGAAGGAGACAAATTGCTAGCTATTCTAGAAAAAAGGGACAATTTCTACAAACCAAGAAAGGTTTTTGGCTAGTCAAACTGGAGTGTTGGGATAGATTTGTTTCTCCTAGACTATCCAAATCAGACTATAAATTTTGCAAAAAATGTGATAGAATAGACCACGGATAAAAAAACGGAGGATAGCATGCAAAATAGACCAATCATTATCGGAGTGACAGGTGGTTCTGGTGGAGGAAAAACCAGTGTTTCAAGAGCCATTTTATCGCACTTTCCTGATGAAAAGATTTCCATGATTGAGCATGATTCATACTACAAGGATCAGTCTCACTTGACCTTTGAAGAGCGTGTCAAAACTAACTACGACCATCCATTTGCCTTTGATACAGATTTGATGATCGAGCAGATTAAGGAATTGTTGGCAGGACGTCCGGTGGACATCCCGACTTATGACTATACAGAGCATACGCGGAGTAGCAAGACCTATCGTCAGGAGCCTCAGGATGTCTTTATCGTTGAGGGGATTCTGGTCTTGGAGGACAAGCGCCTGCGCGATTTGATGGATATCAAGATTTTTGTGGATACAGATGATGATGTGCGCATTATTCGTCGTATCAAGCGTGATATGGAGGAGCGTGGCCGTAGTCTAGACAGCGTTATTGAGCAGTATTTGGGCGTGGTCAAACCCATGTACCACCAGTTTATCGAGCCGACCAAGCGGTATGCGGATATCGTCATTCCTGAAGGGGTCAGTAATACAGTGGCAATCGACCTTTTGACGACCAAGATTGCAAAGATTTTGGAAGAAGCTCGAAACAGCAAATAATCAGACGAGGAGGCTTGGCCTCCTTTTTCTATTTTTCCTTTCGTTTCGGTATGCAAAAGGAGATTTTTAATCATATTTTTGGTATAATAATACCCATGGAAAAGCAAGAAAATGAATAGTAGGTGGAGATGGAAAAGTATTTATCGGTAACAACTTTGACCAAGTATCTGAAAATGAAATTCGATAAAGACCCTTACTTGGAACGGGTCTATTTAACTGGTCAAGTTTCCAACTTTCGTAAACGACCTACTCACCAATATTTCTCCCTAAAAGATGACCATGCAGTTATTCAAGCGACCATCTGGTCTGGGATTTATCAGAAATTAGGTTTCGACCTCGAAGAGGGAATGAAGGTCAATGTGATTGGGCGTGTGCAGGTTTATGAACCCAGTGGGAGCTACTCTATCATCATTGAAAAAGCTGAGCCTGATGGGATTGGGGCGCTTGCGATTCAGTTTGAACAACTCAAGAAGAAACTGACAGAAGAAGGTCTGTTTCAAGAGAGATTCAAGCAATCTCTTCCCCAGTTTGCTAAGAGAATCGGTGTGGTAACCAGTCGCAGTGGAGCTGTTATTCGAGATATCATCACGACTGTCAGCAGACGCTTTCCAGGTGTTGATATCCTTCTCTATCCGACCAAGGTACAAGGTGATGGAGCGGCGGAGGAAATTGCTCGAAATATTGCGCGTGCCAATCAAAGTGAGGACCTAGATGTTCTCATCATTGGTCGTGGTGGGGGTTCCATCGAGGATCTCTGGGCCTTTAACGAAGAGATTGTGGTACGGGCTATTTTTGAATCTCGCTTGCCAATCATTTCTAGTGTGGGGCATGAGACGGATGTGACCTTGGCAGATTTTGTAGCGGATCGCAGAGCGGCGACCCCAACAGCTGCAGCTGAACTGGCAACGCCTGTGACTAAGTTGGATGTGTTAACCCATTTGCAAAATCAGGAAAAGCGGATGGCAATAGCAGTTCAGAATGTCCTGTCAAAAAAAAAAGAAGCTCTGAAAAAATGCAGCCAGTCTGTGATTTTTAGACAACCAGAGCGCTTGTATGATGGCTATTTGCAACGGTTAGATCAGCTGCAACTGCGATTAAAACAAAGTTTGGGAACACGGATTTCTGATAGCAAACAGCTAGTACAAGCAAGGACGCACCAATTGGTGCAATTATCACCTGTTACCAAAATCCAACGCTATCAGGACCGGCTTGCTCAGTTGGACAAGCTCCTCCGTAGCCAAATGGCGTTAGTTTATGATACCAAGGTTGCTGAGGTCAAGCGACTTTCGGAAGCTTTGCTGATGTTGGATACTAGCCGAATTGTCGCGCGTGGATATGCTATTGTCAAAAAAGAAGAGTCCGTAGTCGATTCGGTTGAGAGTTTGAAGAAAAAAGATCAAGTAACGCTTTTGATGCGAGATGGTCAAGTAGAATTAGAGGTTAAAGATGTCAAAACAAAAGAAATTTGAGGAAAATCTAGCAGAACTGGAAACCATTGTCCAAAGTTTGGAAAATGGTGAAATCGCTCTAGAAGATGCAATTGCTGCCTTTCAAAAGGGCATGGTCTTGTCAAAAGAGCTCCAAGCGACGCTAGACAAGGCTGAAAAGACCTTGGTCAAGGTCATGCAAGAAGATGGAACAGAAAGTGATTTTGAATGAAGAAGCAAGAAAAATTAGCTCTTGTTGAGTCGGCTTTGGAAGATTTTTATGGAGACCAGCAGTTTGCCTCTAGTTTGCGAGAGTCTGTTCTCTATTCCATTCATGCTGGTGGCAAGCGTATTCGACCTTTTCTCTTGTTAGAAGTTCTGGAAGCCTTGCAAGTCGCTATTAGACCAGCTCATGCCCAAGTGGCTGCGGCCTTGGAAATGATTCATACAGGGAGCTTGATTCACGATGATCTTCCTGCCATGGATGATGATGATTTTCGTCGAGGGCGTTTGACCAATCATAAGAAATTTGGCGAAGCGATGGCAATTTTGGCAGGCGATGCTTTGTTCCTAGATCCCTATGCCTTGATAGCGCAGGCAGATTTGCCAAGTCAGATCAAGGTGGACTTGATTGCCAACTTATCCCTTGCTTCAGGAAGTCTGGGCATGGTTGCAGGGCAGGTTTTAGATATGGAAGGCGAACACCAGCACTTGTCTTTGGAAGAACTTCAGACCATTCATGCTAATAAAACAGGTAAGTTACTAGCCTATCCTTTCCAAGCAGCTGCTATCATAGCTGAATTAGCACCAGAAATCCAAGCAAAACTGAAAACTGTTGGGGAATTGATTGGGCTGGCCTTTCAAGTTCGAGATGATGTGTTAGATGTGACCGCTAGTTTTGAGGAAATCGGCAAGACTCCACAAAAGGACCTACAGGCAGAAAAGTCAACCTATCCAGCCTTGTTGGGCTTGGAGGAGGCAATTGCCTTTTGTAACCAAACCCTTGATCAAGCCAAGGTAAAATTAGATGAAATTTCCCAACGAGTCAGCTTTGAAACAGAGCCGATTGTGGAAGTAGTAGAAAGTTTGAGAATCAATGGCTAAGGAAAGAGTGGATGTACTAGCTTATAAACAGGGCTTGTTTGAAACGCGAGAACAGGCCAAGCGCGGCGTCATGGCAGGTCTGGTTGTAGCTGTCCTCAATGGGGAGCGTTTTGACAAACCAGGAGAGAAAATCCCAGATGACACTGAGCTAAAACTCAAAGGTGAAAAACTCAAGTATGTCAGCCGTGGTGGCTTAAAATTAGAAAAAGCCTTGCAGGCCTTTGGTTTGTCAGTGGAAGGGGAGACAACGATTGATATTGGAGCCTCCACTGGAGGATTTACTGATGTCATGTTGCAAAACGGTGCTGAGCTGGTCTTTGCAGTCGATGTTGGCACCAATCAGTTGGCTTGGAAATTACGCCAAGACCCACGGGTTGTCAGCATGGAGCAGTTTAATTTTCGTTATGCTGAAGAGACTGACTTTGAGCAGGAACCAAGTTTTGCCAGTATTGATGTGAGTTTCATTTCCCTCAGTCTGATTTTGCCCGCCTTGCACCGTGTCTTAGCAGATCAAGGGCAGGTGGTAGCACTTGTCAAACCTCAGTTTGAAGCAGGTCGTGAGCAAATCGGGAAAAATGGAATCATTCGCGATGCCAAGGTTCATCAAACTGTCCTTGAATCTGTCACTGCTATGGCAGTTGAACAAGGTTTTTCAGTGCTTGGATTAGACTATTCACCAATCCAAGGAGGACATGGAAACATCGAATTTTTGGCATATTTAAAAAAGGAAGAGGGAGCAAGCAATCAAGTTGCCCCCGAAATAGAAAAAGTTGTAGAGAGAGCACATAGAGAATTTAAAGATGAATAAAAAAGAGAGACTTGAAAAAATTAGAAGATTTGTTACGGATTATCAGATTGGGACTCAGGAAGAAATTGTTGAGTACTTGAGGGAAGCAGGTATTTCTGCTACTCAAGCCACTGTCTCAAGGGACATCAAGGAGCTTGGTATTGTTAAAATTCCTTTGAAAAACAACACTTATATCTATGAATTGCCAAAATCAATTGTTAAGAGTTTGCAGTTGGCTGAGGACAATATTGTGAGTTCTGAGTTAATGGGAAATATGATCAACCTTTCTGTCATTCCTGGAAATACTATTTTTGTGAAGAGTCAGTTGGTTGAAGCATTCTCTGAACAGATTTTTAGCTGTCTAGCTGATGATGATTCTATCTTAATTGTAGCTAGAACAGCAGAGGCAGCTGAAGAAATTGTTGAACAAGTCAAAAAATGGTAGGTCAGTATGTTACTTGAAATTTCGATAAAAAACTTTGCCATTATTGAGGCAATTTCCCTCAATTTTGAAAAGGGTATGACTGTTTTGACTGGGGAAACGGGTGCCGGAAAGTCTATCATTATCGACGCTATGAATCTCATGTTGGGGGCTCGTGCAACGACAGACGTTATTCGTCATGGTGCGCCAAAGGCGGAGATTGAGGGACTTTTTTCGGTTGAAAACAGTCGTTCTTTGCAAGAACTTTTTGATGAGCAAGGTTTGGAAATGGGTGATGAAATTATCATCCGCCGGGAAATTTTGCAAAATGGTCGTAGTGTTAGTCGCGTGAATGGTCAGATGGTCAATCTTTCTGTCTTGCGTGCTATTGGGCAACACCTTGTAGATATCCATGGTCAGCATGACCAAGAGGAGTTAATGCGTCCTCAACTGCACATCCAGATGTTGGATGAGTTTGGTGATGCAGCTTTCTTGGACTTGAAGGAGACCTATCAGACGAGTTTTGACGCCTATCGCAAAATGCGTAAGCAGGTTCTAGAAGTCAAGAAAAATCAGCAGGAACATAAGTCTCGCATTGAGATGTTGGAATTTCAAATGGCAGAGATTGAGGCAGCGAACTTGCAGGCTGGTGAAGACTTGGCTCTCAACCAAGAACGAGATAAACTCCTCAATCATAAAAATATTGCGGATACGCTAACCAATGCCTATAGCATGTTGGACAATGAGGAGTTTTCTAGCCTAGCTAATGTTCGTTCAGCCATGAATGACATGGAAAGTGTTGAAGAATACGATCCTGAATACCGTGAAATTTCAAGTTCTCTATCAGAAACCTACTATGTTTTAGAAGATATTACAAAGCGTTTGGAAGATATTATTGAGGACTTGGATTTTGATGGCAATCGCCTCATGCAGGTTGAGAATCGCCTAGATCTTCTGAATACTATTTCCCGTAAGTACGGTGGGACTGTGGATGATGTTCTGCTTTATTTTGCTAAGATTACAGATGAGTATAATCTCTTGACGGGTAATAATCTTTCTTCCGAAGACATGGAAGCAGAGCTCAAGAAATTGGAAATTAATCTTGTTGATTTGGCAGGGCAGCTTGCAACAGCTCGTCATGATTTGGCCCAGCAGCTTGAAGCAGAGATTAAACAAGAACTGCAAGACCTCTATATGGAGAAGGCACAATTCCAGGTTCGCTTTAGCAAGGGCAAATTTAGTCGAGAGGGGAATGAAACGGTCGAGTTTTACATTTCCACCAACCCTGGTGAAGACTTTAAACCCTTGGTTAAAGTTGCGTCCGGTGGGGAATTGTCCCGCCTCATGCTAGCTATTAAATCCGCCTTTTCTCGTAAAGAAGGCAAGACTAGTATTGTCTTTGATGAGGTGGATACGGGAGTTTCAGGTCGTGTAGCCCAAGCCATCGCTCAAAAGATTCATAAGATTGGCCAGCATGGTCAGGTTTTAGCTATTTCTCACTTACCACAAGTGATTGCCATCGCGGACTATCAATTCTTTATTGAGAAGATTAGCGATGAGCACTCAACGGTGTCGACGGTTCGTCTTTTGACTTTAGAAGAGCGAGTAGAGGAAGTAGCTAAAATGTTGGCTGGGGAAAATGTAACCGAAGCGGCCCTTACCCAAGCTAGAGAATTATTGCAAACGAGGGAGAAATAAATGACAGACTATTATGTAATTGGAGATGTTCACGGGAAAGCAGCTATGCTAGAAGATCTGCTCAAAACCTGGGATGGTCAAACTCAGTTGCTCTTTCTAGGGGATTTGATTGACCGTGGTGAGGATAGTCGCCGTGTTCTAGAAATGGTCAAGGACTTGGTGGACAATCAAGGGGCTATCTGTCTATCAGGAAACCACGAGTATATGTTTCTGACTTGGCTCGATGATCCAGAAGAAAGCTATGACCATTATCGTCGTAATGGTGGTGATACAACTATTAACTCTATTCTAGGTCGTCCCTTGGATGCACCAGTTGATGGCGTAGAAGATGCCAGGCGTGTTGCGACTGAAGCGGCAGACTTGGTCGAATTCATTCGTCAAATGCCATTTGTAGTAGAGACAGACAAGTATATCTTTGTTCACGCAGGTATTGATTTGACCTTGGAAGACTGGCATGAAACGACTGATTACAAGAAAGTCTGGCTCAGAAAGCCATTCCATGAAGCTGAAAATCATACCGGGAAAACCATTGTTTTTGGGCATACACCAGTTTATGGTTTGCTGAAGCAAGACCGAGGTACAGCTGAGCTTTGGATAACAGATGATGGCAAGATTGGCATGGATGGAGGAGCTGTCTATGGTGGTGTCCTTCATGGTATCGTCTTTACAGACCAAGGAATGACAGAACACCACTTTATCGAAAATGATGGCTTTATTGCCGAAGATTAGTACTCCTAGCAGGGTATGGTCTTGTCAAAATGTTAAAAACAATTTATAATTAATAGATACCCTGAAAGGAAGAGCATCATGAACTTAGAAGAATTGAAACAACGACAGGGGAAGATCCGAAACTTCTCTATTATCGCCCATATTGACCATGGGAAGTCAACGCTGGCAGACCGCATTTTGGAAAAGACGGAGACAGTTTCTAGTCGTGAAATGCAGGCCCAGCTTCTGGATAGCATGGATCTAGAACGGGAACGTGGGATTACCATTAAACTCAATGCCATCGAACTCAATTATACTGCAAAAGATGGCGAGACCTATATTTTCCACTTGATTGACACGCCAGGGCACGTGGACTTTACCTATGAAGTGTCGCGTTCGCTAGCTGCCTGTGAAGGAGCGATTTTGGTGGTTGATGCGGCCCAAGGGATTGAAGCTCAAACACTTGCCAACGTATATCTAGCATTGGATAATGATTTGGAAATTCTGCCAGTCATTAACAAGATTGACCTACCAGCAGCTGATCCAGAGCGCGTGCGTACAGAGATTGAAGATGTGATTGGACTGGATGCCAGCGAAGCAGTCTTAGCTTCTGCCAAAGCTGGTATTGGGATCGAAGAGATTCTTGAGCAGATCGTTGAAAAAGTTCCTGCTCCAACTGGTGATGTTTCAGCTCCATTAAAAGCCTTGATTTTCGACTCGGTCTATGATGCTTACCGTGGGGTTATTCTCCAAGTTCGTGTTATGGACGGAGTGGTTAAACCTGGCGATAAGATTCAACTCATGAGCAATGGCAAGACCTTTGATGTCACTGAGGTCGGAATTTTCACACCGAAAGCAGTCGGGCGTGATTTCCTAGCGACTGGTGACGTTGGTTATATTGCGGCTTCTATCAAGACGGTTCAAGACACCCGTGTCGGAGATACAGTGACCCTAGCAAGCAATCCTGCAGCAGAACCGCTAGACGGCTACAAGCAAATGAACCCCATGGTCTTTGCAGGTCTTTATCCAATTGAGTCAAACAAGTACAATGACCTTCGTGAAGCCCTAGAAAAATTGCAGCTCAACGATGCTAGCTTGCAGTTTGAGCCAGAAACATCTCAGGCGCTGGGATTCGGTTTCCGTTGTGGATTCCTTGGGCTTCTCCATATGGATGTTATCCAAGAGCGTTTAGAGCGCGAGTTCAACATTGACCTCATCATGACAGCTCCGTCTGTTATTTACAAGGTTAACCAAACTGACGGTGAATCTATGGATGTGTCTAACCCCTCTGAATTTCCAGACCCAACTAAGATTGCGACTATTGAAGAGCCGTATGTCAAGGCGCAAATCATGGTACCGCAGGAGTTTGTTGGTGCAGTAATGGAATTGGCTCAACGCAAACGTGGAGACTTTGTGACCATGGATTACATTGATGACAATCGTGTCAATGTTATCTATCAAATTCCACTCGCTGAAATCGTCTTTGATTTCTTTGATAAGCTCAAGTCTTCAACACGTGGTTATGCAAGCTTTGACTACGAATTGTCAGAGTATCGTCCGTCTAAGCTAGTCAAAATGGATATCCTTCTCAATGGTGATAAGGTCGATGCCCTCAGCTTTATCGTTCACAAGGACTTTGCCTATGAACGCGGGAAACTCATCGTTGATAAGCTCAAGAAAATCATCCCTCGTCAACAATTTGAGGTGCCGATTCAAGCAGCTATTGGGCACAAAATCGTGGCTCGTACTGATATCAAGGCCCTTCGTAAGAACGTACTTGCCAAGTGTTACGGTGGTGACGTTTCTCGTAAACGCAAACTCCTTGAAAAACAAAAAGCTGGTAAGAAACGCATGAAGGCTATCGGATCAGTAGAAGTTCCACAAGAAGCCTTCCTCAGCGTCTTAAGCATGGATGAAGAATAGAAATAAAACTCTTGAAGATTTTTCAAGAGTTTTTACTTTAAATGAGAGCGAGTAAAATCATCAACTGACAAAATAGATCAGGTTAGAATTTGACAGAAGTTCTTATTTTTCTTATAATGCAGATGGAAAGGTGGTAGGATGAAAAAATTATTAATTTTAGGAACTGTTGTTACTGCTAGTGTTTTTCTAGCTTCATGCTCTAATAAATCGCAAACAGCAACCGAAGAAAGTTCGACTGCGGCTGTTAGTTCTTCTAGCAGTCAGGAAACGAGTAGCTCTAGCTCTACTGTTTCTGAAGCGAAGAAGGAAGAGACTCAAATCATCGGTTCGAATGAATATGGTTTTGTCAAGGTACCCAAATCATGGGTTCGGTTCCATGAAGTAGAAGGTGGAAATGATATACAGTATTGCGATGGAACAGATATCAACATTGTTACGCTGAATACCTTCAAGGCTGAGCAGTTTAATATCAGCGAAGAAGAATATGCTAAACTGGATGTTGTGACTGTCTCATCTAGTATTTTAACTTCCAAAGAACAAAGCTCTGATTTCAGTAAGGTTTGGGGCTCCAAATCGACCATTGGAGGCTATGAAGCCTATGTTGTCAATGCAATTGCTAAGTCAGGGAAATACCTCGTTACCTGGGTTTTCCGATCAAATGATGGTAAAATCCGCTATGTTTCACTTGAAGGGGATGGGGAAACTTTAAAAACAATCTTACCGATGGTTGAAAGTAGCTGGTCAACTACTAAATCTGAATAAATGAAAAAAAGAAGATCCTTGGTCTTCTTTTTATTTTTTTACGAATAGATAGATGAGTAGAAAAAGAAATGGAGTTGTATATGAAGATCACAAACTATGAGATTTACAAATTGAGAAAAGCTGGGCTGACAAATCAACAAATTTTAACTGTTCTTGAATACGATGAGACTGTAGATCAGGAGCTCTTGCTAGGTGATATTGCAGAACTATCGGGGTGTCGTAATCCTGCGGTCTTTATGGAACGCTATTTCCAGATAGATGATGCACAGTTGGAGAAGGAGTTCCAAAAATTTCCATCCTTCTCGATTCTTGATGACTGTTATCCTTGGAATCTGAGTGAGATTTATGATGCTCCAGTGCTCTTGTTTTATAAAGGAAATCTGGACTTGTTGAAATTTCCAAAGGTTGCTGTTGTAGGGAGCCGTTCATGTTCTAGTCAGGGAGCAAAGTCGGTTCAGAGAGTCATCCAAGGTTTGGGAAACGAGTTGATCGTGGTCAGTGGTTTAGCCAAAGGGATTGATACGGCTGCCCACATGGCTGCACTTCAGAATGGAGGAAGAACGATTGCTGTGATTGGAACAGGATTGGATGTGTTTTATCCTAAAGCCAATAAACGCTTGCAGGAGTACATTGGCAATGACCATCTGGTTCTCAGTGAATATGGACCTGGCGAGCAACCTCTGAAATTTCATTTTCCAGCTCGTAATCGCATCATTGCTGGCCTTTGCCGTGGTGTGATCGTTGCAGAGGCAAGGATGCGTTCTGGTAGTCTTATTACCTGTGAGCGAGCTATGGAAGAAGGACGCGATGTTTTTGCCATTCCAGGAAACATTTTAGATGGCTATTCAGATGGCTGTCACCACCTGATCCAAGAGGGAGCAAAACTGGTCACAAGTGGTCAAGATGTGATGGCAGAGTTTGAATTTTAAGGAGAAATTTGTTCACTCAGATAAACTTTTCTTCTATATATAGGAGCTAAGTCTTGACAGCTATAGAAAAATGGTTTACACTTTATAAAGTTTATTACTTTGAAAAGGTGTGATAGTGTGGCTACGGCAACAAAGAAGAAAAAATCAACAGTTAAAAAAAATCTAGTCATCGTGGAGTCGCCTGCAAAGGCAAAAACGATTGAGAAATATCTAGGCAGAAATTACAAGGTTTTAGCCAGTGTCGGGCATATCCGTGATTTGAAAAAATCCAGTATGTCAGTCGACATTGAAAATAACTATGAACCGCAGTATATCAATATCCGAGGAAAAGGTCCTCTCATCAATGACTTAAAAAAAGAAGCTAAAAAGGCCAATAAAGTCTTTCTAGCGAGTGACCCGGACCGTGAAGGAGAAGCGATTTCCTGGCATTTGGCTCACATTCTCAACTTGGACGAGAATGATGCCAACCGTGTAGTCTTTAATGAAATTACTAAGGACGCTGTAAAAAATGCCTTTAAAGAACCTCGCAAGATTGATATGGACTTGGTCGACGCTCAACAAGCTCGTCGAGTTTTAGACCGCTTGGTAGGGTATTCGATTTCGCCAATTTTGTGGAAAAAGGTCAAAAAGGGCTTATCAGCTGGGCGGGTGCAGTCTGTTGCTCTTAAGCTCATCATTGACCGTGAAAATGAAATCAATGCCTTCCAACCGGAAGAATACTGGACAATTGATGGTGTCTTTAAGAAGGGAACCAAGCAATTTCAGGCTTCATTCTATGGTATGAATGGCAAAAAGATGAAATTGACTACCAACGAAGAAGTCAAAGAAGTCTTGTCCCATTTGACTAGTAAAGATTTCACAGTTGACCAGGTAGATAAGAAAGAACGCAAACGCAATGCACCCCTACCTTATACGACCTCAACCATGCAGATGGATGCGGCTAACAAAATCAATTTCCGTACTCGAAAGACCATGATGGTGGCTCAACAGCTCTATGAAGGGATCAATATCGGATCAGGTGTGCAAGGTTTGATTACCTATATGCGTACAGACTCGACTCGTATTAGTCCAGTAGCTCAGAACGAAGCGGCAAGCTACATTAACGACCGTTTTGGTAGCAAGTATTCCAAGCATGGTAGCAGGGTCAAGAATGCCTCAGGTGCTCAAGATGCCCACGAAGCCATTCGTCCATCTAGTGTCTTTAATACACCAGAAAGCATCGCTAAGTACTTGGACAAAGACCAGCTCAAACTTTATACCCTTATCTGGAACCGTTTTGTGGCTAGCCAGATGACAGGCGCTATCTTTGACACCATGGCTGTTAAGCTTTCTCAAAATGGGGTTCAGTTTGCAGCGAATGGAAGCCAAGTTAAGTTTGATGGTTATCTTGCTATCTACAATGACTCTGACAAGAACAAAATGTTGCCAGATATGGCTGTTGGAGATGTGGTCAAGCAGGTCAATAGCAAGCCAGAACAACATTTCACCCAACCGCCAGCTCGCTATTCGGAAGCGACTCTTATCAAGACCTTGGAAGAAAATGGAGTTGGACGTCCGTCAACCTACGCTCCGACCATTGAAACCATCCAAAAACGTTACTACGTTCGTCTGGCAGCAAAACGTTTTGAACCAACAGAACTGGGAGAAATTGTCAATAAACTCATTGTTGAATATTTCCCAGATATTGTCAATGTGACCTTCACAGCTGAGATGGAAGGAAAACTGGATGATGTCGAAGTTGGAAAAGAGCAGTGGCAACGTGTTATTGACGAATTTTATAAACCATTCTCCAAAGAAGTAGCTAAGGCTGAATCTGAAATGGAAAAAATCCAAATCAAGGATGAGCCAGCTGGATTTGACTGTGAGGTTTGTGGCAGTCCGATGGTCATTAAGCTCGGTCGTTTTGGTAAATTCTATGCTTGTAGCAATTTTCCAGACTGTCGTCACACACAAGCGATTGTCAAAGAGATTGGAGTCGAGTGTCCAAGCTGTCATCAAGGACAAATCATCGAACGCAAAACCAAGCGCAATCGTATCTTCTATGGTTGCAATCGTTACCCAGAATGCGAATTTACTTCCTGGGATAAACCAATTGGACGTGATTGTCCAAAATGCGGACATTTCCTTATGGAGAAAAAGGTCCGTGGTGGTGGTAAGCAGGTTGTATGTAGTAATGGCGACTACGAAGAGGAAAAAATTAAATAGAATGCAGAGTCCTGAAAATGAATTTCAGGCTCTTTTTTTGTTGATGCTTGACAAATTTCCTCCTTGTATGCGAAACTAGAGGAAGAGTAATTTATCTAGGAGAGATCATGCGTATCATTTACCTCAGTATTGGCTTTATTTCACTGGCTTTAGCTGTTATTGGAGTTGTCCTACCACTTTTGCCAACAACGCCCTTTCTTTTGTTAGCAATCGCTTGCTTTTCAAAATCTTCTAAGCATTTTGAAGACTGGCTTTATCATACCAAGCTCTATCAGACCTATGTAGCTGATTTTCGGGAAACCAAGTCAATCGCGCGAGAACGTAAGAAAAAAATCATCGTATCTATCTATATCTTGATGGGAATTTCTATTTATTTTGCCCCTCTTTTGCCAGTCAAAATCGGTCTGGGAGCCTTGACTATTTTTATCACCTACTATCTCTTTAAAGTGATTCCTGATAAAAAATAGATAAATAAAGTAGTATTTACCTTGATAAAAATGAAAGCATATTTAAAATAATATGATATAATAAATTCAAAGAAAAGATCAAGGAGAATCAAATGATTTACGAATTTTGTGCTGAAAATGTGACCTTGCTTGAAAAAGCGATGCAGGCTGGAGCTCATCGAATCGAACTTTGTGACAATCTAGCAGTAGGAGGAACAACACCTAGCTATGGAGTGACCAAGGCAGCGGTTGAACTGGCATCTAACTACGATACGACCATTATGACTATGATTCGTCCCCGTGGTGGCGATTTTGTCTATACTGATTTTGAAATAGCAATTATGCTGGAAGACATCCGTTTGACTGCGCAGGCTGGAAGTCAAGGGGTTGTATTTGGGGCATTAACTGCTGATAAGAAGTTGGATAAGGTTAATCTAGAGAAGCTGATTGCCGCATCAAAAGGAATGGAAATTGTCTTCCACATGGCCTTTGATGAATTGAGTGAAGAAGACCAGTTGGAAGCTATTGACTGGCTCAGCCAAGCTGGTGTTACCCGTATCCTAACTCGTGCTGGAGTTTCTGGGGACTCACTAGAAAAACGTTTTGCCCACTATCACAGAATTTTGGAACATGCAAAAGGTAAAATTGAAATCTTACCAGGCGGAGGGATTGACTTGGACAACCGTCAAACCTTTATCGACCAACTGGGCGTGACGCAACTTCATGGTACTAAGGTTGTCTTTTAAAAAATAGAAAGGAACTGCTAGCTTTGGGTAGCAGTTTTCACTTATGTTTGAAATTTTTAAATCCTATCAGTTTAATCAAGAAAAAGCCAGTGCCTACGGTTTTATAGAAAATGAGGGAGTCTGGACCTACAGTTTCCAGATTTTGGATAGCGACTTCGTCATGAATGTGTCCATCACAACGGATAATGTGAGCTTTCAAGTTTTTGATCAGGAGACTGGTGACCTTTATCCTCAAGTCCATATGGAAAGTATGAGAGGGTCTTTTGTTGGAAGTGTCCGTGAGGCTTGTTTGGAGATTCTCTATCAGATTCGGAAGGCTTGTTTTGACGTGCAGGATTTTATCTGTCCTCAGACTAAGCGCATCATGGCTCAAGTTCAAGAAAAGTATGGTGATCAGTTGGAATATCTGTGGGAGAAATCTCCTGATACAGCGGTATTACGTCATGAAGACAGTCAAAAGTGGTATGCTGTTTTAATGAGAATTCCTTGGGATAGGCTAGATAAGGGGAGAGAAGGGCTAGTGGAAGCAGTCAACCTCAAACATGACCAAGTAGCGGATTTACTTTCACAAAAGGGTATTTACCCTGCCTTTCATATGAACAAACGCTACTGGATTAGTCTTGCTCTTGATGATAGTTTATCGGATAACGAAGTTCTAGATTTGCTAGAAATCAGTTGGAATTTGACATTGAAAAAGTAAGGAAATTCCCTTGTGTTTTCAAATACTTTCAATTAGCAAAATATTCTTTACTGAAGAAATTTTCAGAAAATAATGGATTTTTTCTTGACAAGAGATTTTTCCTATGCTAAAATATTTAACAAGACATCAAACGAAGGAGAAAGTCAAACATGAAAACAGCTAAGTTTAATAAATTTGCTTTGTTGTTGAGGTACTCGGGCTAGTGCAAAAGCATTAGTCCTGTTTGGCTTACCAAGCGGGAGTAAATCAACATCTCGCTTGGGTTTCCGAGCGAGATGTTTTTTCTATACTGAAATTTTGAAGGGGGAATTCTTATGCGTAGAGTTGAGTTTCTAGATACCAGTCTCCGTGATGGTGAGCAGACACCAGGCGTTAATTTTTCAATCAAGGAAAAGGTTGCCATCGCAAGACAGCTGGAGAAATGGGGGATTTCGGCTATCGAAGCTGGTTTTCCGGCGGCGAGTCCAGATTCATTCAGAGCAGTTCAGGAGATTGCCAAGGTCTTGAAGAAAACAGCGGTGACAGGTTTGGCCCGTTCGGTCAAGTCTGATATAGATGCTTGTTACGAGGCGCTCAAGGATGCCAAGTATCCTCAGGTTCACGTCTTTATCGCGGCTAGTCCGATTCACCGTAAGTATAAGCTCAATAAGAGCAAGGAAGAGATTTTGGAAGCAATCAGTGAACATGTTTCTTATGCTCGTTCTAAGTTTGAAATTGTCGAATTTTCTCCAGAGGATGCGACCAGAACAGAATTGGATTTCCTCTTGCAAGTTGTTCAGACAGCTGTGGATGCAGGTGCGACCTACATCAATATCCCTGACACGGTTGGATTTACTACGCCAGAGGAATATGGTGCCATCTTCAAATGCTTAATTGAGAATGTCAAGACCGATCGTCAGATCATCTATTCGCCCCACTGTCACGATGACCTCGGAATGGCAGTGGCTAATAGCCTTGCTGCTGTTAAGAATGGAGCAGGACGAGTCGAAGGAACAATCAATGGTATCGGGGAGCGGGCAGGCAATGCAGCCCTTGAAGAAATAGCAGTGGCGCTTAATATTCGCCAAGATTACTACCAAGCAGAAACCAGTATTGTCCTAAACGAAACCATCAATACGTCAGAAATGGTTTCTCGCTTCTCAGGTATTCCAGTTCCTAAAAACAAGGCGGTTGTTGGAGGAAATGCCTTCTCTCACGAGTCTGGTATTCACCAAGATGGGGTTCTTAAAAATCCTCTTACCTATGAAATTATTACACCTGAATTGGTTGGTGTCAAGTGTAACAGTCTTCCGCTTGGTAAATTGTCCGGTCGCCACGCTTTTGTAGAAAAACTAAGGGAATTGGCCCTAGACTTTACTGAAGAAGACATCAAACCACTCTTTGCTAAGTTCAAGGCACTAGCGGACAAAAAGCAAGAAATCACAGATGCAGATATTCGTGCTCTGGTAGCTGGAATCATGGTTGAAAACCCAGAAGGCTTTCACTTCGATGATTTACAACTTCAAACCCATGCGGATAAAGACATTGAAGCGCTTGTCAGCCTTGCTAATATGGATGGTGAGAAGGTTGAGTTTAATGCGACCGGACAAGGTTCTGTGGAAGCTATCTTTAATGCTATTGACAAGTTCTTTAACCAATCTGTTCGCTTGGTATCCTATACTATTGACGCTGTGACAGATGGGATCGATGCTCAGGCTCGGGTATTGGTCACTGTTGAAAATAGAGATACAGAAACCATCTTTAACGCGGCAGGTCTTGACTTCGATGTATTGAAGGCTTCGGCGATTGCCTACATCAATGCCAATACCTTTGTTCAAAAGGAGAATGCTGGTGAGATGGGGCGTAGTGTTTCCTACCGAGATATGCCTAGTGTGTAAAGGAGAAAACTATGACAAAGAAAATAGTAGCTCTAGCAGGGGACGGAATCGGTCCAGAAATCATGGAAGCTGGTTTGGAAGTTTTGGAGACCCTAGCTGAAAAAACGGGCTTTGACTATGAGATAGATGGGCGACCTTTTGGAGGGGCAGGTATTGATGCTGAGGGGCATCCCTTACCTGATGAGACCCTCAAGGCATGTAGAGGAGCAGATGCTATTATCCTAGCGGCTATTGGTAGTCCCCAGTATGATGGGGCAGCGATTCGGCCTGAACAAGGACTGCTGGCCCTCCGTAAGGAACTCAATCTTTATGCCAATATTCGCCCTGTAAAAATCTTTGAAAGTCTCAAACATTTGTCACCTCTCAAACCTGAACAAATTGCTGGTGTGGACTTTGTCGTGGTGCGTGAGCTGACAGGAGGGATTTACTTTGGAGATCATATTCTTGAAGATCGAAAAGCGCGTGATATCAACGACTACAGCTATGAGGAAGTGGAGCGGATTCTTCGCAAGGCATTTGAAATCGCAAGCAATCGCAGAAAAATCGTTACTAGTATCGATAAGCAGAATGTTTTGGCAACATCAAAACTTTGGCGGAGAGTAGCTGAGGAAGTCGCAAAGGATTTCCCAGACGTGACCTTGGAACACCAGTTGGTGGACTCAGCTGCTATGCTCATGATTACCAATCCTGCTAAGTTTGATGTTATTGTGACGGAGAATCTTTTCGGTGATATCTTATCTGATGAATCAAGCGTTCTATCTGGTACACTTGGGGTCATGCCATCAGCCAGTCATTCTGAAAATGGCCCAAGTCTCTATGAACCCATTCACGGTTCAGCGCCTGATATTGCAGGTCAAGGAATTGCCAATCCTATTTCCATGATTTTATCAGTTGCCATGATGTTGAGAGATAGCTTTGGACGTTATGAGGATGCGGAGTGTATCGAACATGCTGTTGAAGGTAGTTTAGCGTCTGGTGTTTTAACAAGAGATATTGGAGGAAAGGCTTCGACCAAGGAAATGACAGAAGCCATCATTGAAAGATTATGAAGATAAATGAAGGAATCACGCTTGCCCTCTTGATTTGGAATTTGCTGGTTTTCTTGATTTATGGCATTGACAAATCCAAGGCAAGAAGAGGTGCTTGGCGCGTCCCAGAGAAAATCTTACTCATTTTAGCCCTTACTTGTGGTGGTTTTGGTGCCTGGTTGGCAGGAATCACCTTTCACCACAAGACTAGAAAATGGTATTTTAAAACAGTTTGGTTTCTCGGGATGGTAACCACACTAGTAGCCTTATATTTTATTTGGAGGTAATGGATGGCAGGAAAATCGATTTTTGATAAAGTATGGGAACGCCATGTCATCACAGGAGAAGAGGGGCAGCCCCAACTCATGTATGTGGATCAGCACTATATTCATGAAGTGACCAGTCCCCAAGCTTTTCAAGGACTGCGAGACGCAGGTCGTAGATTGAGACGGCCAGACTTGACATTTGGAACTTTTGATCATAATGTTCCGACAGTTAATATCTACGATATTCGAGATGTCATTTCTAAGGCTCAAATTGATAAGCTTGCTAAAAATGTTGAGGAGTTTGGGATTGAACATGCTGCCCACGGTTCTGAAAAGCAGGGAATCGTTCACATGGTTGGTCCAGAAACAGGACGGACCCAACCAGGAAAATTCATCGTCTGTGGAGACAGCCATACAGCTACTCACGGAGCTTTCGGAGCTATCGCTTTTGGAATTGGGACCAGTGAGGTCGAGCATGTCTTTGCTACACAGACACTCTGGCAGGTCAAACCCAAGAAAATGTTGGTAGAATTCACTGGTGTTCCTCAAAAAGGAGTTTATTCTAAGGATTACATTTTAGCCTTAATTGCCAAGTATGGCGTTGCCTGTGGTGTAGGCTATGTGGTGGAATATCGAGGGCAGGCGATTGATGCTCTGACCATGGAAGAGCGAATGACCATCTGCAATATGTCCATCGAGTTTGGTTCTAAGATGGGGATCATGAATCCGGATCAAACTACCTATGATTATCTCAAGGGACGGGAATGTGTTCCAGAGGATTTCGAGGAGGCGGTTGCCGACTGGAAGACGCTAGTCAGTGATGAGGATGCTGTCTATGATAAGGTTATCCAGATGGATGTTTCAGACTTGGCTCCCATGGTGACTTGGGGAACCAATCCTGCTATGGGCGTTGACTTTGACAGTAGCTTCCCAGAAATTAAGGATATGAATGATGAACGAGCTTATCATTACATGGACTTGGAGCCTGGTCAAAAGCCAGCGGACATTGAACTAGGATATATTTTTATCGGGTCTTGTACCAATGCTCGGCTAAGTGACTTGCAACTGGCTGCTCGATTTGTCAAAGGGAAGAAAATAGCTCCCAACTTAACAGCTATCGTGGTTCCAGGCTCTCGTCCTGTGAAACGAGCTGCTGAGAAGTTGGGCTTGGATAAGGTTTTCTTAGATGCTGGCTTTGAGTGGCGAGACCCAGGTTGCTCTATGTGCCTAGGGATGAATCCTGACAAGGTCCCTGATGGTGTCCACTGTGCCTCAACCAGTAACCGCAACTTTGAGGATAGGCAGGGATTTGGTGCTAAAACCCATCTCTGCAGTCCAGCCATGGCAGCAGCAGCAGCTATCGCAGGGCGTTTCGTAGATGTTCGGCAAATGCCAGAGGCTCAGTAAGGAGAGGATATGGAGAAATTTACAGTTTATACGGGAACGACCGTTCCTCTTATGAATGATAACATTGATACTGACCAAATCCTTCCCAAGCAGTTTCTGAAATTAATTGATAAGAAAGGCTTTGGTAAGTACCTCATGTATGCTTGGCGTTATCTAGACGATAAGTATACTGAGGATCCAGACTTTGTCTTTAATCGACCTGAATATCGCAAAGCCAGTATTCTCATTTCAGGTGATAACTTTGGGGCGGGGTCTTCGAGGGAACACGCAGCTTGGGCTCTAGCTGACTATGGTTTTAAGGTCGTGATTGCAGGATCTTTCGGGGACATTCATTACAATAATGAACTCAATAATGGTATGTTGCCCATCGTTCAGCCTAGGAAGGTTAGAGAAAAGCTAGCCCAACTCAAACCGACCGATCAGGTAACTGTAGACTTGGAACAACAAAAAATCATCTCACCAGTTGGAGAATTCACTTTCGAAATCGATAGCGAGTGGAAACACAAGCTCTTAAATGGTTTGGATGATATCGGCATTACTTTGCAGTATGAAGACTTGATTGCTGCCTATGAAAAACAACGTCCAGCCTACTGGCAGGAATAGGAAAAATAGAAAAGGAAATAGAACTATGACAAAACACATTCAATGGAAGGGAACACTTTCACAAGAAGGCTATGACATTTTAAAAGGTGAGGGCGGATGTATCGTTTGCCCTACAAAAGTTGGTTACATCATCATGACCAGTGACAAGGCAGGACTTGAGCGCAAGTTCGCAGCTAAAGAGCGTAACCGTAACAAACCAGGTGTTGTACTCTGTGGTAGCATGGACGAGCTTCGTGCTTTAGCACAACTCAACCCAGAAATTGAAGCCTTCTACCAAAAACATTGGGATGAAGACATTCTCCTCGGTTGTATCCTTCCTTGGAAACCGGAAGCTTTTGAAAAACTTAAAGCATACGGTGATGGCCGTGAAGAGCTGATGACTGACGTGCGTGGAACGAGCTGTTTTGTGATTAAGTTCGGGAAAGCAGGAGAACAATTGGCTGCCAAACTTTGGGAAGAAGGTAAGATGGTTTACGCCTCATCAGCTAACCCATCTGGAAAAGGAAACCGCGGTAAGGTGGAAGGGATTGGAGAACGTATCGAAGGAGCAGTGGACCTTGTCATCGAAGCAGACGACTATGTGGCATCCATCCAACCTGACAAAACGATTGAAACTCGCTACGAGCAAGGTGTGATGGTTTCTATGGTCGATAAAGACGGCAAACTCATCCCCGAACAAGGAGGAGCCCGTTCAATCTCACCAGCTCCAGTTGTGATCCGTAAAGGGCTTGACATTGATAAAATCATGATGCACTTGTCAGATACCTTTAACTCATGGGACTACCGTCAGGGAGAGTATTATTAAGATAAAAAGAAGTCTAGTGTTATGAGGGAATAAAACCCTCTACTCTAGGCTTTTTCTTTAGAAATTCTTTCCTTTTTTTAATAGATATGATATGCTAGATATGAACTATATATTAATAGAACTTACTTGTAAAAGTTAATTAAAGGAGCATTCAAATGAACAGTGAACAAAATAACTATTTTTTTGTTGGTACAAAATTTGGTGATGATGATTATCTTGAATATTTTAGGAAAGAAGGAAAGTGGGAATTAGGATGGCATAACAACGAGGAAAATAAGCAGTATCAAAAAATGTTAAAGTTGTTTAATAAAATTAAACCAGGTGACGTTTTATTTGCTAAATCCACATATGTCAAAAAGAATAATTTACCTTTTGTAAAGAAAGATGATTTAAAGGTTTCTGTCATGAACATTCGTGGAATGGCGACTGTTAAAGAGATTTTAGATGATGGGCATACCATTATTGTTGATTGGAAAAAAGAGTATATAGAGAGGGAGTGGTTTTTCTTTACGGGGCAAGAAACAATATGGTTTCCATCAGATATTACGTATCGAACTAAAGAGACTAACCAGTTAATAAAATTTGCTGCAAGTGATGAAATTATAATTCAAGACTATGACTATTTTTTGAATCATCCTAATTGGAAAAAGTATAAAAAATTAGAAAGTGAAACTATGTTAAGGAATGATTTTTTATTTGATTATAGTGGTATATTAAAAAAATCCAAAAACCTCATCCTCCGTGGTGCACCTGGCACAGGAAAAACTTATCTTGCTAAAGAAATTGCTATGGAGTTAACGGGTGACAACGAAGACCAAATCGGCTTTGTACAATTTCACCCTTCCTATGATTATACAGATTTTGTAGAGGGTTTAAGACCGGATTCAAATGAGGATGGCAGTATATTTTTTAAATTAAAAGAAGGTATTTTTAAGAAGTTTTGTCAGAATGCTATAGATGCTCAGAAAACTGGAGGACAAGATAATTTTGAGGAAGCGTGGAGGAAGCTAACGGATGCTATCAATGAAAAGCAAGGACAATACTTCTTTCCTCGTAGTTCTGTTCCAGCCAGTTTAAATAGTCAAGGGAATGTGAAGTTTGATTCTCCTGTTGCTACCAAAGAAAAAGTGTATCTTTTGTACAAGGGTGAAGATACTAATTTAAAGTACGAAACTTATCAAAAAATTGTTTTGGAGCACATGAAAGAAAGTTATGGTTTATGTGATTATGTATCCCCAATGATTAACACAGACAAGAAATTCGTTTTCATCATAGATGAGATCAATCGTGGGGAGATTTCTAAGATTTTCGGTGAACTCTTTTTCTCTATTGACCCTGGCTATCGTGGTGAAAAGGGAAGTGTTTCTACCCAATATGCAAATCTACACGAAACTGATGAAAAGTTTTATATCCCCGAAAATGTTTACATCATCGGAACTATGAATGATATTGATCGTTCAGTGGATACCTTTGATTTTGCTATGCGTCGTCGTTTTCGTTTTGTTGAAGTTACTGCTGAGAGTCAAGTTGGCATGTTGGATAAAGAACTGGGTATCCATGCAGAAGAAGCAAAACTTCGTCTTAGAAACTTGAACGCTGCTATCGAAAACGTTCAGGAATTAAACAGTCATTATCATATCGGTCCAAGTTATTTCCTTAAATTGAAGGATGTAGACTTTAACTATGAATTCCTCTGGTCTGATTATATTAAACCCCTCCTAGAAGACTACTTGCGGGGTTCTTATGAAGAGTCTGAAACTCTGGCAACATTGAAAAAAGCATTTGATCTGACAAATAACGAGCAAACAGTTCAGCAAGATACTGGTGATAATGATGCGGATAACTGATAATCAGCATAAAATTGCTAAAGAAGACTTTATCGCAGAATATCCCAAACTAAGTCAAGCTCTTCTTGATAGAACACTGGATAACCTTTCTAGAGAGGATAATATCTTTATTTTTCCAAATGATTTGACTCATACTCCTGATTTAGAGAAGGACCAAAAGATTTTTGAAACGGTCAATCAGGAAATTAAGACTGGAAATGTGATTGGTTTTCTGGGGTGTGGTCAGGAAAAATTGACGATTTCCTCTCGTTTTTCTGATAAAAGTAACGACCATTTTTTACATTATCTTTTACAAAAGGTTCTCAATATCAATCTGACTAGTTTGGATGTCGGTCTATCTCCAGAGGATAAACTCTATCAGCTTTTGATTTACCTCTTTCCCAAATATCTGCAAGCTGCTCTCAGAAAAGGTCTTTATAAGGAATACCAGCGATTTTTCCATAATGATAGTCATGTAAAGGGAGTGCTAGATGTTGAAAATCATCTGAAAAAAAATCTCCCTTTTATGGGAAATATTGCCTATACAACTAGAGAGTTTACTTATGATAATCCACTCATGCAGTTGATTCGGCATACGATTGAGTACATTAAGAATCCAAAAAGTTTCGGAGCTCTGCTTGATAGTAATCGTGAAACTATAGCTGAAATTATTCGTGTAACCCCTTCTTATAAATTAGCTGATCGTGCTAAGATTATCAGAATGAATAAAACCAAACCCATCCGACACGCCTATTTCAGAGAGTATAGAAAATTACAGGAACTCTGCTTGATGATTCTGAATAGAGAAAAGCATGGTCTTGGACCTCAAGCCCAAAGGGTACATGGTATTCTTTTTGATGTTGCCTGGCTTTGGGAAGAGTATGTTTACACCTTGTTGCCAAAAGGTTTTGTACATCCCAGAAATAAGGATAAGACGGATGGAATTTCAGTATTTTCTGTTGGGAAACGAAAAGTATATCCAGATTTTTATGACAGAGAACGAAAGATTGTTCTAGATGCTAAATATAAAAAACTGGAGTTCACTGAAAAAGGAATTAACCGCGAGGACTTGTTCCAGCTGATTTCCTATTCTTATATTTTAAAAGCTGAGAAAGCTGGACTGATTTTTCCTAGTATGGAGCAGTCAGTAAATAGTGAAATAGGAAAAGTAGCTGGTTATGGAGCTCAATTGAAGAAGTGGTCTATTCGAATACCTCAGAATGCCTCATCCTATAGTGCATTTTGTGAAATGATGGAAAATTCAGAAGAAAATTTTAAAGCGATTATTGATGAAGAAGTGGGGAGAAGGTAATCTCTTCACTTTTTTGCTATTTATATAAGTAATTTCCGAACGATATAATGTGATTATTACAAATATTTGACAAAAACTGTACTTTAGTTTATAATAAATCAAGGAAACGTCGGAAAAGGCGTAGGGATGCGCAAGCATAGGTAGGTCATTATAAAAGAAACGAGACATCGATATGTTAAATGAATTTCCAATTTTTGATTACGAAGATATTCAGTTGATCCCTAATAAATGTGTGATTAAAAGCCGTTCAGAAGCGGATACAAGTATTAAGTTTGGAAAACACACTTTTAAACTACCTGTTGTGCCAGCAAATATGCAGACAATTTTGGATGAGAACGTAGCAGAGCAACTTGCTAAAGGCGGTTACTTCTACATTATGCATCGTTTTGATGAAGCGGGACGCATTCCTTTTATCAAACGTATGCACGATCAAGGGATCATTGCTTCCATTTCTGTTGGTGTTAAGGATTACGAGTATGACTTTGTTAGCCAGCTCAAGGCTGATGCTCCGGAATACATCACGATTGACATTGCTCATGGTCATGCGGATAGCGTGATTTCTATGATTCAACACATCAAGAAAGAGTTGCCAGATACTTTTGTCATTGCTGGGAATGTGGGAACACCAGAAGCTGTTCGTGAATTGGAAAATGCTGGTGCGGATGCAACTAAGGTTGGAATCGGTCCTGGTAAGGTTTGTATCACCAAGGTGAAAACAGGTTTTGGCACTGGCGGTTGGCAGTTGGCTGCCCTTCGCTGGTGTGCTAAGGCAGCTCGTAAACCAATCATCGCTGATGGTGGGATTCGTACTCATGGCGATATTGCTAAGTCTATCCGTTTCGGTGCTAGCATGGTTATGATTGGTTCTCTTTTTGCAGGACATATCGAAAGCCCAGGAAAGACGATTGAAGTCGACGGCGAACAGTTCAAAGAATACTATGGTTCAGCTTCACAGTATCAAAAAGGCGCTTATAAAAATGTAGAAGGTAAACGCATCTTACTGCCTGCCAAAGGGCATTTGCAAGACACCCTTACTGAGATGGAGCAGGACTTGCAAAGTGCTATTTCCTACGCAGGTGGACGCAGGCTTGCTGACCTTAAACATGTTGATTATGTTATCGTGAAAAACTCTATCTGGAACGGGGATGCATCCCACTAATGGATGCTTAGTCTACCCATAAAAAAACTTGTTATTAGAGCAAATTTTTGTTATAATAAGACAAGTTTCCACCCTTAGTGTAATGGATATCACGTAAGATTCCGGTTCTTGAGATGGGGGTTCGATTCCCTCAGGGTGGATGTAAACATCCTAAAAAAGCCTTTAAATAAGGCTTTTTTCTTTATATCGCCTCCAAAATTGGAAATTTTATTCTAAAAAATGCTCAAATCCCCTCTAGTCCCGTTTTAAAGTGACTCAGGGGGCTTTTTTTGATATAATAAAAGAGACTGTTATCAGTTAGAAAGAGGTTGGTATGAAAGAATTACAAACTGTACTAAAGAAGCGTTTTGCAATCGAATTTGCAGACAAGAATTTATTGGAAACGGCTTTTACTCATACGAGTTATGCCAATGAGCACCGCCTCTTAAAAATTTCACACAATGAGCGCTTGGAATTTTTAGGAGACGCTGTTCTGCAATTATTGATTTCAGAATATCTGTATAAAAAATATCCTAAGAAACCAGAGGGCGATTTGTCTAAACTTCGTGCCATGATTGTCCGTGAGGAAAGTTTGGCTGGTTTTGCGCGTGATTGCCAGTTTGATCAGTTTATCAAGCTGGGAAAAGGAGAAGAAAAGTCTGGTGGGCGTAATCGTGACACCATTCTTGGAGATGCCTTTGAGGCCTTTTTGGGAGCGTTGCTTTTAGACAAGGATGTTGCTAGGGTAAAAGATTTTATCTATCAGGTCATGATTCCCAAGGTTGAAGCAGGTGACTTTGAAATGATTAAGGATTACAAGACACACTTGCAAGAACTGCTCCAAGTCAATGGAGATGTGGATATTCGCTACCAGGTGACCTCTGAGACGGGCCCTGCCCATGATAAGGTTTTTGATGTAGAAGTTCTGGTTGAAGGCAAGAGTATCGGAAAAGGCCAAGGACGTTCTAAAAAATTGGCAGAGCAAGAGGCCGCGAAAAATGCAGTGGAGAAAGGGCTGGATTCATGTATTTAAAGGAAATTGAGATCCAGGGATTCAAGTCCTTTGCTGATAAGACCAAGGTCGTTTTTGATCAAGGTGTGACAGCTGTCGTTGGGCCAAATGGATCTGGAAAGTCAAATATCATAGAAAGTCTGCGATGGGCCTTGGGAGAGTCCAGTATCAAGAGCCTTCGTGGTGGTAAGATGCCTGACGTTATCTTTGCTGGAACAGAAAGTCGCAAACCACTCAATTATGCCTCTGTTATCGTGACCTTGGACAATGAAGATGGCTTTATCAAGGATGCAGGGCAAGTCATTAAGGTAGAACGCCATATCTACCGTAGTGGAGATAGCGAGTATCGAATTGATGGAAAGAAAGTGCGCTTGCGTGATATTCATGACCTCTTCTTGGATACCGGTTTGGGACGGGATTCCTTCTCTATCATCTCTCAAGGGAAGGTAGAGGAGATTTTTAACTCCAAGCCCGAAGAACGCCGTGCTATTTTTGAAGAAGCAGCTGGAGTTTTAAAATACAAGACTCGTAGAAAAGAAACAGAGAGTAAACTGCAACAAACTCAGGACAACCTAGACCGCTTAGAGGATATTATCTATGAATTGGACAATCAAATCAAGCCTCTTGCAAAACAAGCTGAGAATGCTCGTAAGTTTCTAGACTTGGATGGTCAACGCAAGGCTATTTATTTGGATGTGCTGGTTGCCCAAATTAAGGAAAACAAGACTGAACTGGAGCTGACAGAAGAAGAATTAACTCAGGTTCAGGAACTTTTGACGAGCTATTACCAAAAGCGTGAAGAGTTAGAAGAAGAAAATCAAAGTCTTAAAAAGAAACGCCAAGATCTCCAAGCTCAAATGTCTAAAGACCAAGGGAGCTTGATGGATTTGACTAGTTTGATCAGTGACTTAGAGCGAAAACTAGCCCTATCAAAACTGGAATCCGAGCAAGTAGCCCTCAATCAACAAGAGGCACAAGCCCGTTTGGCGACTTTGGAAGATAAGAGAAAGGCTCTAAGTAAGGAAAAGGATGAAAAAGAAGCGAACTTGGAACAGTTAGAGGAAAGTCTAGCTGAAAATAACAAGGAACTCAATCGCCTAGAAGCGGAATTACTGGCTTTTTCAGATGATCCTGACCAGATGATTGAACTCTTGCGTGAACGTTTTGTGGCGCTTTTACAAGAAGAAGCGGATGTCTCAAACCAGTTGACACGAATAGAGAATGAACTGGAGAACAGCCGTCAACTCTCTCAAAAACAAGCTGATCAACTTGAGAAACTGAAAGAACAACTGGCTACAGCTAAAGAGAAGTCTAGTCAGCAAAAAGACGAGCTTGAAGCTGCCAAGGAGCAGGTTCAGAAATTATTGGCAGACTATCAAGCTAGTGCCAAGGAACAAGAGGAGAAGAAAGTTTCTTATCAAGCCCAGCAGAGCCAACTCTTTGACCGTCTGGATAGTCTCAAAAACAAGCAGGCTCGAGCCCAAAGCTTAGAAAACATCCTAAGAAATCATAGTAATTTTTATGCGGGTGTTAAGAGTGTTCTTCAAGAAAAAGACCGGCTTGGTGGGATCATTGGTGCAGTTAGTGAGCACCTGACCTTTGATGTGCATTATCAAACTGCGCTGGAAATCGCGCTCGGAGCTAGCAGCCAGCATATCATCGTAGAAGATGAAAACGCGGCAACCAAGGCGATTGATTTCCTCAAACGTAACAGAGCTGGTCGTGCAACCTTCCTTCCTTTGACAACGATTAAGGCGCGTACAATATCTAGTCAGAATCAAGACGCTATCGCTGCAAGTCCAGGATTTCTGGGTATGGCAGATGAGTTGGTGTCGTTTGATAAGAGATTAGAAGCCATTTTCAAGAACTTGCTAGCTACGACAGCAATTTTTGATACTGTAGAACATGCGCGTGCCGCAGCTCGCCAAGTTCGTTATCAGGTTCGCATGGTGACGCTTGATGGGACAGAGTTGCGTACAGGTGGTTCCTACGCGGGTGGTGCTAATCGTCAAAACAACAGTATTTTCATCAAGCCAGAGCTGGAGCAATTGCAAAAAGAAATTGCTGAAGAAGAAGCTAGTCTGCGGTCAGAAGAGGCGAGTTTGAAGACCTTGCAAGATGAGATGGCGGTATTGGCAGAAAGGTTAGAAGCTATCAAATCTCAAGGTGAGCAAGCTCGTATTCAGGAGCAAGGTTTGTATCTTGCTTATCAACAAACCAATCAGCAGGTCGAAGAACTGGAAACGCTTTGGAAACTTCAAGAAGAGGAATTAAATCGCCTTACTGAAGGAGATTGGCAAGCGGATAAGGAAAAATGCCAAGAGCGCCTTGCTACTATCGCCAGTGAAAAGCAAAATCTGGAAGCTGAGATTGAAGAGATTAAGTCTAACAAAAACGCTATTCAAGAACGTTATCAAAACTTGCAGGAACAGATTTCTCAAGCGCGCTTGCTTAAGTCAGAACTGCAAGGACAAAAGCGGTACGAAGTGACTGATATAGAACGCTTAGGTAAGGAACTGGATAATCTAGATATTGAGCAAGAGGAAATCCAGCGCCTCCTCCAAGAAAAGGTTGATAATCTTGAGAAAGTGGATACGGATTTGCTAAGTCAGCAGGAGGAAGAGGCCAAAACTCAGAAAACAAACCTCCAACAAGGTCTGATTCGCAAGCAGTTTGAGTTGGATGATATCGAAGGCCAGCTGGATGACATTGCCAGCCATTTGGATAATGCTCGTAAGCAGAATGAGGAGTGGATTCGCAAACAAACACGTGCTGAAGCCAAGAAAGAAAAGGTCAGCGAACGCTTGCGCTATCTACAAGGTCAATTAACAGACCAGTACCAAATCAGCTACACAGAGGCTCTAGAAAAGGCTCATGAACTGGAAAATCTCAATCTGGCAGAACAAGAGGTTAAGGATTTGGAGAATGCTATTCGCTCACTGGGTCCAGTCAATTTGGATGCTATTGAGCAATATGAAGAAGTCCATAACCGCTTGGAATTTCTAAATAGTCAGAGAGATGATATTTTGTCTGCTAAAAACCTACTCCTTGAGACCATCTCAGAGATGAATGATGAGGTTAAGGAACGCTTTAAATCAACCTTTGAAGCTATTCGTGAGTCCTTTAAAGTGACCTTTAGACAGATGTTTGGTGGAGGTCAGGCAGACTTGATATTGACTGAGGGCGATCTTTTAACTGCCGGTGTGGAGATTTCTGTCCAACCTCCAGGTAAGAAAATCCAATCACTTAATCTTATGAGTGGTGGTGAAAAAGCCCTATCAGCTCTGGCTCTGCTCTTCTCAATCATCCGAGTTAAGACTATTCCTTTTGTTATCTTGGACGAGGTAGAGGCGGCGCTGGACGAAGCCAATGTCAAACGTTTTGGGGATTACCTCAACCGCTTTGACAAGGATAGTCAGTTCATCGTCGTAACCCACCGTAAAGGGACCATGGCTGCGGCTGATTCCATTTATGGCGTTACCATGCAAGAATCAGGTGTGTCCAAGATTGTTTCGGTTAAGTTAAAAGACTTAGAAGAAACAGTAGACTAGTTACCAAACGATAGCATCTCTTAAGAGGTGCTATTTTTAAAAACTCATAGCTTGAATTGTCTATCAAGGTCAGTTCAGGCGCAAAAAACGACATTTGGGATTTCCTCTTAGCGAAAAGACTTTCTCTATGATATAATAGTTTCATGATTACAACAGTACCTATTAAGAACGAAAAAGACATTGCAGTACCGGGTAAAACGGTCCTTGTACTAGGTTATTTTGATGGCATCCACAAGGGGCATCAGAAACTTTTTGAAGTGGCCAGTAAGGCTTCGATGAAGGACTACCTGCCAGTTGTCGTGATGACCTTTACAGAGTCGCCAAAACTTGCCTTACAACCTTACCAACCTGAGCTCATGCTTCACATCGTCAATCACGAAGAACGGGAGCACAAGATGAAGTGGCACGGAGTAGAGGCTCTTTTCTTACTGGACTTTAGTAGTAAATTTGCTAGTTTAACGGGTCAAGAATTCTTTGATACCTATGTTAGAGCTTTAAAACCAGCGATTATCGTAGCAGGATTTGACTATACCTTTGGCTCAGATAAGAAAACTGCAGATGACCTGAAGGATTATTTTGATGGAGAGATTATCATTGTTCCTCCGGTCGAGGACGAAAAGGGCAAGATCAGTTCTACACGGATTCGCCAAGCTATTCTTGATGGAGATGTCAAGGAAGTCAACCATCTACTAGGCACACCGCTCCCATCTCGTGGCATGGTCGTTCATGGAAATGCTCGTGGGCGGACTATCGGTTATCCAACAGCCAATCTAATCCTAAGAGATCGAACTTATATGCCAGCAGACGGTGTTTACGTAGTCGATGTAGAAGTACAACGTCAGAGATATCGTGGGATGGCAAGTGTTGGGAAAAATGTTACTTTCGATGGAGAAGAGCCACGTTTTGAAGTCAATATTTTTGATTTTTCAGATGATATTTATGGTGAGACAGTCATGGTCTACTGGCTAGACCGTGTCCGTGATATGGTCAAATTTGACTCCATCGACGAGCTCGTAGACCAACTCCAGAAAGACGAAGAAATTGCTCGGAACTGGAAGGATGGAGAGTGAGAGTTTTCTATCAATTCGAAAGAGTAGATAGAATGAAATTCATATAATGGACAAAAAAAGTAGCCTTTTCAGGCTACTTTTTATTAAAACACACGATAGACATAAGGATTTTCTGGTTTGTCTACTTTGGTGAAACTCTCAACTTCCAGTGTTGGGAGTTTTTGTTTGAGTTCTTTATGGTAGTGGAGTGTCAGGGTTCCCCTAGCGGTAATCCAGGTATTGTCAGGATACTGGCGTGAGTTTCCCTTGGTCAAGAGCCCATATACACCAGAGTCTGCGATACAGTGAATAATACCAAAGCGAAAGAGGAACTGGCTATCTGGATGACTAGGATCGTTATAGACAAAGCCTGTAAACTCGATTTGCTTTCCTTCAAACTCTTGTGGATAGTCATAGAGAACTTCCATGACCTCCATATAGTTTTCATCTGTGACTTGAATGGTTGGCTGGGCGAGGTATTTATTAGCTGTTGTCCTCATTTCCTTTTCATAAGCAGACTTGGAAAAATAGGTACTGGTATCGGGTTTGAGGTATTGACTGGATGTGCCTTCGCTTGCCTGAATAGCAGTATCGATCCCCTCAGCGAGTGGGAAATGATAGCCTTTGGCAGATACGGTTCTTGAGTCCAAACTTACTGTGGGAAAGGCAATTCCAATCAAGAGAGGTAGAGACAGTAAAAGGATGCTGATTCGTCTAGCTCGACGGCTTTCCAAATGGCTGTGAGAGTTGATTTTCTTGATCCAGATATAGAATTGGATCAGAGCCAACAGAAGAGAAAGGACCATAGAAATATAGATTAGATAGGAATAGTGGAGGTTAATGTAGTGGTTAAGCTTGCCAAATAGCTGTAGATAAAGGGTCAGAGCAAAATAGCCCAATAGAATGATAAATCGAATCATAACATCACCCCCATCATGTAAGAATAAAGTAAGACAAGCAGAGTCACGATGCCCGTGAATTGCCAGATGAAGCGCGCTTTGAGATAGTGTTTCATCATGAGGAGATTTTTGATATCAAGCATGGGGCCAATGACTAGAAAAGCAAGGACTGGCGCTAGGCCGAAGCTCGAGAGGAGAGAAGCACCGATAAAGGCATCCGCCTCACTACAGAGGGAAAGGAGAAAGGCAAGAAGCATGAGCAAGAGAATCGCAAGGACAGGACTAGCACTGATAGAGGTCAGGATCCGAGTCGGGACATAGACTTGCACGATAGCTGCAAAGAGACAACCAAAGACCAGGTAACGACCCATATCGAAAAACTCGTCAATAGCCTGTATAAAGACCTGAAGGACTTTTCTAGCAGGAGTCAAGTGTGAAAAGTCATGTTCATGACAAGAAATAGGATTTTCTTTTTGAATGGGTTCCTTCCAGAAAAATCCTAAGAAAATCCCCAGAACCAAAGCAATCACAATAGCTCCCAGCGCTCGCAAAAAGGCAAACTTTAATGAATTGCCAAAGGCAGAATAGGTAGCGAAAAGAACGATTGGATTGATGATAGGAGCAGTCACCAGAAAGGGAACGGCCGTGTAGCTAGGGACTTTCTTTTCCAAAAAACGATTGATAATCGGGACGATTCCACACTCGCAGGATGGGAAGAGAAAGCCAATGAAGGTACCAAAAAAGATCCTCCCCCAACGATTGCGAGGGAGAAACTCAGTGACTTTATCAGGTGTGATATAGACCTCAATCAACCCCGAAATCAGACTCCCAATCAAGACAAAAGGAAGGGCTTCAATCATGATAGAGAGAAAAATAGCTCCTGCTTGCAAGATGCTAGGAGGAAGAGATTGGAAAATCGTCATCTATTTTTTCTTCTCAACTTTTTCTTTTTTGTCTTTGTCATCTGGGAAAGTGACTTGTGTTAAGTCAGGAAGTTTGGCGAATTCTTCAAACATCTTGTCCAAGTCATCCGTTTTTGTAAATTTAACAGCCATGGGCCTACCTCGTTTCTAAATGTTACCTCTATTATACTATTATTTTGCGGAAAAGGGATTATTTTTATTTTGATAATCAAAGAGGTAAAAACAGGTAAGGTGAAACAAGCTTTGTTCCTTATGGTATAATAGGTTTATGGATAAAAAATATGAAAAAATCTCCCAAGATTTGGGTGTAACCTTAAAGCAAATCGATACTGTTCTAAGTTTAACGGCAGAAGGGGCGACGATTCCTTTCATCGCACGTTATCGGAAGGACATGACTGGTAGTCTGGATGAGGTGGCGATTAAGGCTATTATCGACTTGGATAAAAGTCTGACAAATCTCAACGACCGTAAAGAAGCTGTCTTGGCTAAGATTCAAGAACAAGGCAAGCTAACAAAGGAATTGGAAGAAGCTATCTTAGCTGCCGAAAAACTAGCAGACGTAGAAGAACTTTACCTACCCTACAAGGAAAAGCGACGGACCAAGGCAACCATTGCTCGTGAAGCTGGACTCTTTCCTCTTGCTCGCTTGATCTTGCAGAATGTAGATGGTTTAGAGAAAGAAGCTGAGAAATTTGTCTGTGAAGGATTTGCAACTGGTCAAGAAGCCTTGGCTGGAGCAGTTGATATCTTGGTAGAAGCCTTATCCGAAGATGTCAATCTACGTGCTATGACCTATCAGGAGGTGCTGAGACACTCTAAAATCACCTCGCAAGTCAAGGATGAAAGTCTCGATGAAAAACAAGTGTTTCAGATATATTACGATTTCTCAGAGACAGTTGGCAACATGCAGGGCTATCGTACCTTGGCTCTCAATCGTGGGGAGAAGCTAGGCGTCTTAAAAGTCGGTTTTGAACATGCGACAGATCGTATCCTAGCTTTCTTTGCTGCTCGTTTCAAGGTGAAAAATGCCTATATTGATGAAGTTGTTCAACAGTCAGTTAAGAAAAAGGTCTTGCCTGCTATCGAGCGCCGTATTCGGACAGAATTGACTGAGAAAGCGGAAGAAGGGGCTATCCAACTCTTTTCAGACAATCTGCGCAATCTCCTCTTGGTTGCTCCGCTAAAAGGCCGCGTGGTTCTAGGCTTTGACCCTGCCTTTCGTACAGGTGCCAAGCTGGCTGTCGTTGATGCAACGGGGAAAATGCTGACGACACAAGTCATTTATCCTGTTAAACCAGCATCAGCTCGTCAGATTGAAGAAGCCAAGCGAGATTTGGCCGATCTGATTGGTCAGTACAGTGTAGAAATCATTGCCATTGGAAACGGAACTGCCAGTCGTGAGAGTGAAGCCTTTGTGGCGGAAGTTCTGAAAGATTTTCCAGAAGTCAGCTATGTTATTGTCAATGAAAGTGGTGCTTCTGTCTACTCTGCCAGTGAACTTGCTCGTCAGGAGTTTCCAGAATTAACCGTTGAAAAACGCTCTGCTATCTCTATCGCCCGTCGTTTGCAAGATCCTCTTGCTGAGTTGGTGAAAATTGATCCCAAATCCATCGGTGTCGGTCAATACCAACACGATGTTAGTCAGAAGAAACTATCTGAGAGTCTGGACTTTGTCGTCGATACCGTGGTCAACCAGGTTGGTGTCAATGTCAATACAGCCAGCCCAGCTCTTCTTTCACACGTAGCTGGACTCAATAAAACCATCTCTGAAAATATCGTCAAATACCGTGAGGAAGAAGGAAAAATCACTTCACGCGCTCAAATCAAGAAGGTTCCTCGTCTGGGTGCCAAAGCCTTTGAGCAGGCTGCTGGTTTCCTCCGTATCCCTGAAAGTAGCAATATCCTCGATAATACTGGAGTTCACCCAGAAAACTATGGTGCTGTTAAGGAGCTCTTCAAACGTTTAGATATTAAAGATCTAAACGAAGAAGCACAAAATAAGCTTAAGTCCCTTTCTGTCAAGGAAATGGCGCAAGAACTAGAAGTTGGCCCAGAAACCCTTAAAGATATTATTGCTGACCTCCTCAAACCAGGTCGTGATTTCCGTGACTCTTTTGATGCTCCAGTTCTCCGTCAAGATGTTCTGGATATCAAGGATCTTGTTGTCGGACAGAAGCTAGAAGGAGTGGTGCGTAATGTCGTTGACTTCGGTGCCTTCGTTGATATCGGAATTCACGAGGACGGCTTGATTCATATTTCCCACATGAGTCGCAAATTTATCAAACACCCCAGCCAAGTGGTGTCAGTCGGAGATTTGGTAACGGTTTGGGTCAAGAAAATCGATACGGAACGTGATAAAGTCAATCTGTCGCTCCTAGCTCCAGATGAAACTGACTGAGTACGTTCAGTCTGTTTCCCTTGAAGACTTTGGTAGACCTTTCACGCACCAAGCCCAGTGGAATTCTCGTCTGCGAACGACAGGTGGACGATTTTTCCCAAAGGATGGGCATTTGGACTTTAATCCAAAGGTTTATAATGAACTAGGTTTGGAAGTCTTTCGCAAAATCGTGCGTCATGAACTCTGTCACTATCATCTTTATTTTGAGAAAAAGGGTTATCGCCATAAGGACCGAGATTTTAAGGAACTGTTGAAAGAAGTGGATGGACTGCGCTTTGTACCACCTTTGAGAGCCCAAAGTAGTTACCTAGTCTATCAGTGTCAATCCTGCCAGCAATCCTATCAACGAAAGAGGAAGATTGACACGAAACGCTATCGCTGTGGAGTCTGTCGAGGTAAACTCGTCATTTTAAATCGGCCTAAGGACTGATGTTCTTGGTTCCGTTTCATGCTATACTACTAGTAAGAATACCGAAAGAGGAAACAATCATGAATACAAAATTTTATAAAATGAGACGAAATCGTATGGTATCAGGAGTTTTAGCTGGTCTATCAGACAAGTGGAATTTTGATGTAACCCTAGTCCGCTTTCTCTTCGCCATTTTTACTGTGGCAAATTTTGGAGTCGGAGTGATAATCTACATCATCCTTGCCTCTATCCTACCAACCAAGGAAGACATTGAAGCCGAAATGTACGGAACAGGACCACGAAAAATCAAAGAAGCCCAACCAATCAATGATGATGATGGCTGGTTTTGGTGAGATTTAACAGTAAATATTTATTATTTGCACTATGATACTTAAAAGAAGTAGCATAAATGATTGAAAATCCCTTGTGGCTAAATAACCACAAGGGATTTTGGTATTTAATTATATTCTGTTTCGTCTTTAGAAAGACGAATTACCTGATCAGCCATTTTCCAAATACTAGGATTGTGAGTTGCGATGATAATTGTTCTATTAGCATTACGAAGTTCAAGGAGAATTTCCATAATTTCCTTGGAATTTTTGGGGTCTAGCGAGGCGGTAGGCTCATCAGCTAGAATTAAGGGAGGGTCTTTCAGGATAATCTTAGCAAGCGCTACGCGTTGAGCTTCACCACCAGATAATTCATAGATGTTTTGGTTGAGACTTAGATAATCCAGTCTGACAGCTTGCAGTGCTTGAAGAAGAAGTCTCTCTTTCTCTTGTTTTTTTTTCTTCTTTTTACCAATCAGTCCCAGCTCAAGGTTTTCTCGAATGGTCTGACTTTCTAATAGTCCAAAGTTCTGGAAGAGATAACCTAGCTCGTTACGATAGAATTCCTCATTTTTTAGTGAGGTCAAAGACTTTCCTTTGTAAACTATTTCTCCTTTGTCGAAAGTCTCTAGTTTTGCAAGCATATTGAGCAAAGTGGTTTTTCCACAACCACTGTCTCCTATCAAAGCATACACCATACCACTTTGAAAATTCAGATTCAAGTCTGAAAAAATAATACGAGAACCAAATTGTTTCCAAATATGTTGTAATTCAATCATACTATCCTCCTTTGATAATGCTAGCATAAGTTTTAGTTTCCTTTTTATCACAAATTTTTAATAGAAGAATAGCTAAACTTGAAAAGCTGAGAAATAGAAACAGCGTAATCCATAAATTCTTAGAGATATATAGTGCTATACTACTTCCAATGAAGAGAGCTGCTATTTGAGAAGTGATATATCTATTGTGTAATTCAAAGAAATAATAGCCTGCTATTTTTTTCAAGAATATGGTTTTGCGAAAGGCTTCAAAATAGAGCAGATTTAAACTTGTAAACAGCAAAATTGAAGTCAAAATAGCAAACATAGCACTCGCTAGGTTACTAAAAATTTCGATTTTAATTTTTTGATTTAACTGGAGATAGGTTTCCCTAGCAGACGATAGCCCTGAGACCATTTGATCAAGTTGATAGTGTTTCAAAAGTTCTTGTGTCTGGTGGAGGTCTGTAAAATAGAGATATTCTAGATTTGTAAACCAGAAGATGGAGGAAGCCTTACCAAGTGCTTTAGGAGAAAGCACAAGAAAGATGGGATTTGATAACCATTGATCATAAGCGATATGGGTGGTATTATAGAGAAATACATCATTATTTTGATTGGTATAAGCTATACTAACTTCGACAGTTTGATTAGACTCGCTACTGTATAATCGGTTGGTTAACTCTTGTTGCAAGTTTGCTTTTATATCTTTTTCATTTTTTTGTAGTTCTTCTGGGAGTATGGCAAGAATCTGTCCATCTTTGAGGGTGCTGATTTTTTGAAAGACTTCTGATGATAAGTCCATACCTTCCTTTTTGAAGTAGCTGGGCGTGACGTAGAGAATATTTTTTCCTTCCACACCATAAGGGTTATTTTCAGTTTCATTATGATTTGAGGTAGCTTGCTTAAGAGCTTGCTCAACTAGATTATGTTTAATAAGGAAGGCATTCTCATTATCTATAGCATGCTGAATAAAGTCAAACCATTTATTAGCATTTGTTTGTAGTTCATCTGAATTTTTCATCTGACTGGAACGCCCTGTTTGAAGATTGACAACATTGGAGCGTTGTTCCCAAGTAGCTTGTCCAGCCTCATTTTTCTCAAGGATATGATAGTAAGTAGACATTCGTCCAAATCCTACAATAACCAGTAGAATGGCAAGTACCTGACCAAAGTAGAGAATGCGTAGGATTGACTTGATTGGTAATTTCCCTTTGATGATAGAGAGGAGATGAACTTTTTTCAAAGAAATGGTAAAAAGAAGGGCAATTAGGAGGCTAAGTAAGAAAAGTAGGCTATTGTAAAGAATAAAAAGTATTCCTAAAAAAGTTTGAACCTCATAAGGATATCCTAGGGAAATGAGCAAGACACTTGCTATCAGCAAAGCAGGAAGACCAAAAAGAAGGATATCAAGTCCGTCTCTTGCGAGAGAACGAAAGAAGAGATGGCTCAGTCGTTCTCCAGAAATCAACCGAATCCCTGACTGAGAGAGAGATTGAATTTGGCCAATAACAATCAAAGCTAAGAAAGTCAGCAAAAAGATTAACATACTGATGAGCTGATCAGGTTGGGTAAACATGGCCAGTACGAAGGATACTCTGTCATTTTCAAATGCATTCGCTTTTTCTAGTCCAAGTTCTTTCAGATGAGTAGCCAATTCTTGACTAGTTAGGGTTCCGCTGATAATATTGTAGTTGTTGAGAAGATCGCTCTTGTGAATGCTTTCTTGACTTGCTGGGGGCATCCAGTCTGGGAGTTGCCCATCTCCAAAAGCTTCGTAGAGAGTTTTTGATTTTCCATCACTATCCACTTCCCAAATAGTTCTTGCGATGAGACTATTATGTTTCCTAGCAAGGCTGTCTAATTCTTGTTTGAGGGTAGTATAATCGACTTGACCACTGTGTACAGCCACACCTGGAAATAGGCGTTGAGGAAGAGCTTCTTTCCAAAAGGACAGAGTGGCAATGAGGAAGAAAGTTAAAAGAAGATTGCTGATGAAGAGAAAAACACGTTTCATAGGAACCTCTTTCTAAAAAAGAGGGAGATCAACCTCCCTCTTCATTGCAGTTATACGAATTATAGCTTACTACTTTTTAAAATAAGCACTAAAAAACTAAAGTTTTACAAGGTATCGAAGAAAACCCTTTCATAATTATATTTTATTCCTTTTTTAAAAATAAAACAAGCAATGACAGGACTTCTTATAGTAGCCATTTTCAAAAAAATTCCTCAATCTTACAAAAATGTAAGATTAAAGTTTCTTTTGTAAGGTTAGGTTATGGCAGGCTACCTTTTTTTGCGATAAACTAAACTCATAAAGAACAAAGGAGCAAAACCATGAAAAGAATTTTACAAAAGAAAACAAGAAAACCAAGTCAAAAAGATATCGAGCGTGTTCAACTAGGATGCGCTATGATGCAAGCACAATTTCAATTGATGGGATATTAAGAAGGAGAAAATCATGACACTTTTAGATGTAAAACACGTTCAAAAAATCTACAAAACACGTTTCCAAGGCAACCAAGTAGAGGCCCTCAAGGACATTCACTTTACTGTGGAAAAGGGTGACTACGTAGCTATCATGGGAGAGTCTGGCTCAGGGAAGTCTACTCTACTCAACATCCTAGCAATGCTAGATAAACCAACTCGTGGGCAGGTTTACCTAAATGGAACAGACACAGCAACCATTAAAAATTCTCAGGCTTCTAGCTTCCGTCGTGAGAAGTTGGGATTTGTCTTCCAAGACTTTAACTTGCTAGATACTCTATCGGTCAAAGACAATATCTTGCTTCCGCTAGTTTTATCAAGAAGACCCATCACAGAGATGATGAAGAAATTGGTGGTAACAGCTGAAAATTTAGGCATCAACCAATTGCAAGAGAAGTACCCTTACGAGATCTCTGGTGGTCAAAAACAGCGGGTTGCAGTAGCACGCGCCATCATCACTGAACCTGAAATTCTCCTTGCGGATGAGCCAACTGGGGCACTTGACTCCAAGTCATCTTCAGCCTTACTCGACGTTTTTGATGAAATCAATGAGCGCGGGCAAACCATTCTCATGGTAACCCACTCTACAGCTGCAGCCAGCAGGGCCAAGCGCGTTCTCTTTATCAAGGACGGAATTCTTTACAACCAAATCTACCGTGGAGAGAAAACAGAACGTCAGATGTTCCAAGAAATCTCTGATACCTTGACTGTTATGGCAAGTGAGGTGAATTAGTATGTTTCGATTGACCAATAAGTTAGCGGTTTCGAACTTAATTAAAAACCGCAAACTCTACTATCCCTTTGCTTTAGCTGTTCTCTTAGCTGTGACCATCACTTATCTCTTTTACTCATTGACACTTAACCCTAATATTGTCAAGATTCGAGGGGGAGAAACTATCTCTATGACGCTTGCTCTCGGTATGGTAGTTGTTACCATCGCTTCTGGAATTATTGTCCTTTATGCCAATAGTTTTGTCATGAAGAACCGTTCCAAAGAGCTGGGTATATATGGTATGCTGGGTCTTGAAAAGCGCCATTTGATCAGTATGGTTTTTAAGGAGCTTCTTATTTTTGGTTCCTTAACGCTGACAGCTGGTCTTGGCCTAGGAGCTCTCTTTGACAAGCTAATCTTTGCCCTTCTTCTGAAGTTGATGAAAATGAAGGTGGAGCTCGTTTCAACCTTCCAACCAATAGTCTTTATCCTAGTTCTTATCGTTTTTGGCGCTATTTTCCTAGGTTTGATTTTTATCAATGCCTTTCGCATAGCCCGCATGAATGCTCTTCAGCTCTCCCGTGAAAAAGCCAGTGGTGAGAAAAAAGGACGTTTCTTAGGTCTTCAAACCATTCTAGGTCTAATCAGTTTGGGAGCTGGTTATTATCTAGCAGTTACAGTTGAAAATCCACTTTCTGCCGTTCTGATTTTCTTTGTAGCAGTCTTGTTGGTAATTTTGGGAACTTATCTTCTCTTCAATGCAGGAATCACAGTTTTCCTACAAATCTTGAAGAAAAACAAGCGTTACTATTACCAACCTAACAACATGATTTCCGTATCCAATCTCATTTTTCGTATGAAGAAAAATGCTGTTGGTCTAGCGACGATTGCTATTCTCTCAACCATGGTCTTGGTGACTATGTCTGCTGCAACGAGTATCTTTAAAGGCTCTGAAACTTTCAAGAAAGTCATGAATCCACATGATTTTGGAATTACAGGGCAGAATGTTGAAAAAGAAGACATAAATAAACTCCTAGACCAGTATGCTAGCGATAAAGGATTGACTGTCACAAAGAAAGAAGTCCTTACATACAGTAACTTTGGTGTGGCAAACCAAGAAGGTACGAAATTGACAATCTTTGAGAAAGGTCAAAATCGTGTTCAACCGAAAACTATTTTTATGGTCTTTGATCAAAAAGACTATGAGAATATGACGGGGCAAAAACTTGCACTTTCAGGTAAGGAAGTCGGATTGTTTACTAAAAACAAAGAACTTCAAGGACAGAAAGAACTGACTCTAAATGACCAGACCTATACAATAAAGGAAGAAATCAAAAAAGATTTTATTCTTGAACATGTCCCAAATCAGTACAATATTCTAACTTCGGACTATAACTATCTGGTTGTTCCTGACTTGAAAGCCTTTCTTGACCAGTATCCTAATTCTTCCATTTTTAATCAATACTACGGTGGTATGAACGTAACGGCTAGCGAGGAAGAGCAGCTTAAAATTGCAGATGACTATTCAAAATTCGTCAACAACTTTAATAGAGAATTAAACAAAGAAGGAAGCTATGTTTACGGAAGTAATCTGGCTGATAGCAGTGCGCAGGTGAGTGCTCTCTTTGGTGGAGTCTTCTTTATCGGTATCTTCCTCTCTATCATCTTTATGGTAGGAACAGTACTGGTTATTTACTACAAACAAATCTCTGAAGGTTATGAAGACCGTGAACGTTTCATCATTTTGCAAAAGGTCGGACTCGATCAAAAGCAAATCAAGCAAACCATCAACAAACAGGTCCTAACTGTTTTCTTCCTCCCATTGCTCTTTGCTTTCCTACACCTTGCCTTTGCCTATCATATGCTTAGCCTCATTCTAAAAGTCATTGGGGTGCTAGATGCGACCATGATGTTGACTGTCACTTTGTCCATCTGTGCTATCTTCCTCATCGTCTATGTTTTAATCTTTATGATTACCTCAAGAAGTTATCGCAAGATTGTGCAAATGTAAAAAAGATACCTCGATGCTTGTCGAGGTATTTCTTTTATCTTAAATACTAAAGAGTTGTCCCAAGAGGAAGGTTACCCCCATGGTCAGAAGTCCGATACAGAGGTTACGGATCATGGCAGTTTTTGTAGGTGCCTTGCCTAGTTTAGCACTGGTATAGCCAGTGACGAGAAGGGAAAGCGCCACGATAAAAACAGTAGCAGGAATGCGATAATCACTTGGAAAGACAGTGATCGAAAGCATAGGAGGAAGACTTCCCAATACAAAGGCGATAAAGCTAGAGATGGCAGCATGCCAAGGATTGGTAAATTCTTCGTACTCGATACCGTATTTTTCCTCGACCAAGGCTTTGAGTGGATTTTTTAAAAAGGCCTTGTTGGTCAAGAGTTGGGCGGACGTTTCACACTCACCATTTTGAAGGTAAGCAGCATAGAGGGATTGTTTTGCAGATTCGATATCCTTATCCAAGAGCAACTGTTCTCTAGCAACAGCGGCTTCTTCCGTGTCTTTCTGAGTGGATACAGAGACATATTCGCCACCGGCCATAGAGAAAGCACCAGCGAGGATAGCAGCTAAACCTGATAAAAAGATAATCCAGATATTGCTCGTCGCACTAGCAACACCGATAACGACTCCAGCGATGGAAATAATCCCATCATTGGCACCGAGAACACCCGCGCGCAGGATATTGAGTCGGCCTGCAAAGTTTGCATCAATTTCATGTTTTATTTCTGTCATAGTCATCTCCTTTCTCTCCATTATAGAGAAAAGAGAAGGGGAATACAAACTTTTTAAACTATCTGAAAAAAGTTCTACGATTCTAATTTTTAGGCCTTTTGAAGTTTCTCCGAAAAAGTACTGCTATCCTACCGTACTGGACCTTTTTAAACTTATCTATGGTATAATAGAAGATAGATTTATCAATTGGAGAATGAAGGATTTTATGATTAAACTTGTAGCAACCGATATGGATGGAACCTTTCTTGACGGAGAGGGGCGGTTTGATATGGAACGTCTCAAAAACGTACTTGTTTCCTACAAGGAAAAGGGGATTTATTTTGCAGTGGCTTCAGGTCGTGGTATTCTGTCCCTGAAAAAGTTGTTTGCGGATGTGCGTGATGAAGTGATTTTTATAGCTGAAAATGGGAGCTATGTTGAGTTTCATGGTGAGGATATGTACGAGGCTACTATGTCTCGGGACTTTTACTTGAGCACTTTTGAAGCCTTAAAGAAATCGCCCTATTTTGATGAAAGAAAAATGCTCCTGACTGGGAAAAAAGCTTGTTATGTATTGGATACAGTGGATGAGACCTATCTCATGTTTAGCCGTCACTACAATGAAAACATTCAAAACGTAGCGAGTTTGGAAGATATCTCAGATGAGATTTTTAAATTTACCACGAACTTTACTGAAGAAACGATAGAAGCTGGAGAGTCCTGGGTCAACGAAAATGTTCCTGGTGTGAAAGCCATGACAACTGGTTTTGAATCCATTGATATTGTCTTGGACTACGTTGATAAGGGTGTGGCTGTTGTTGAGTTATCCAAAAAACTTGGTCTAACCATGGATCAGGTTATGGCGTTTGGAGATAATCTCAATGACCTTCACATGATGCAGGTTGTGGGACACCCAATCGCTCCTGAAAATGCGCGACCAGAGATTTTAGAATTAGCAGAAACAGTGATTGGCCACCATAAGGACCAGTCAGTGATGGCTTATATGGAGGGCTTATAATGGCAGATATTAAATTGATTGCACTTGATTTGGACGGTACTTTGCTGACAACGGATAAAAAGCTGACAGATCGTACCAAGGCGGTCCTCAAAGCTGCGCGTGACCGTGGCATCAAGGTCGTACTGACAACGGGGCGTCCTCTGAAGGCTATGGATTTCTTTCTCCATGAGCTAGGGACTGACGGTCAGGAGGATGAGTACACCATCACCTTTAATGGTGGTCTAGTACAGAAAAATACAGGAGAGATTCTCGATAAAACAGTCTTTTCAATCGATGATGTGGCACGATTGTACGAGGAAACTGAAAAACTCGGACTTCCGTTAGATGCCATTTCAGAAGGTACAGTCTATCAAATCCAGTCGGACCAAGAGAGTCTCTATGCTAAGTTCAACCCAGCCCTGACTTTCGTGCCTGTCGCTTTTGAAGATCTATCTAGTCAGATGACGTATAATAAATGTGTGACTGCCTTTGCCCAAGAACCTTTGGATGCAGCGATTCAACAGATTTCTCCAGAATTGTTTGACCAATATGAGATTTTCAAATCACGTGAAATGCTTCTGGAGTGGTCGCCTAAAAACGTCCATAAAGCTACTGGTCTTGCTAAGCTAATTGAGCACTTAGGTATTGACCAAAGTCAAGTTATGGCTTGTGGGGACGAGGCCAATGACCTTTCCATGATTGAGTGGGCTGGTCTGGGGGTTGCCATGCAAAATGCAGTTCCAGCAGTTAAGGCAGTTGCCAATGTGATTACCCCGATGACCAACGACGAGGAAGCCGTTGCTTGGGCTATCGAAGAATACGTGTTAAAGGAGAACTAGAATATGGGATTATTTGACCGTCTATTCGGAAAAAAAGAAGAGCCGAAAATTGAAGATGTTGTAAAAGAAGCTCTGGAAAATCTTGATTTGTTAGAAGAGGTTGAAGAAAATCAAACGTCTATCAAAGAAACCCTTGCTCAAGAAGAACTTTCTCAGGTGTCTACAGAAGAAGTGGTTGAGTCAGAAACAGTTGAGGGAAGGGCTCAGGAAGAGGAGTTTGAGTTAGAAGCTGATGAGACAGAGCAAAGACAAGAGCCGGAAAAATTTCTAGAAGAAGAGAACCAAGAAACTGAAGAAGAACTAGCTTCTGAAGTAGTAGAAGAAGAAGAACTTCCTCAGGTTGAAGAAACCGTACAGGAAAAATATGACCGCAGTCTCAAGAAAACCCGTACGGGATTCGGTGCTCGCTTGAATGCCTTCTTTGCCAACTTCCGCTCTGTAGATGAAGAATTCTTCGAGGAATTAGAAGAATTGCTCATCATGAGTGACGTTGGTGTGCAGGTCGCTTCAAACTTAACAGAAGAACTACGCTATGAAGCCAAATTAGAAAACGCTAAAAAGCCTGACGCACTTCGCCGTGTCATTATCGAGAAATTGGTTGAGCTCTACGAAAAGGATGGCAACTACGATGAACAAATCCATTTCCAAGATGGTTTGACAGTTATGCTCTTTGTTGGAGTCAATGGTGTTGGGAAAACAACTTCTATCGGGAAATTGGCTCATCGTTACAAACAAGCTGGAAAGAAAGTCATGTTGGTTGCGGCAGATACCTTCCGTGCGGGTGCTGTGGCTCAGCTAGCTGAATGGGGTCGACGTGTGGATGTTCCTGTTGTGACGGGACCTGAAAAGGCTGATCCGGCTAGCGTCGTCTTTGACGGGATGGAACGTGCTGTAGCAGAAGGGATTGATATCCTTATGATTGATACAGCAGGTCGTCTGCAAAATAAGGACAACCTTATGGCTGAGTTGGAAAAGATTGGTCGTATTATCAAGCGTGTCGTTCCTGAAGCACCTCATGAAACCTTCCTGGCACTTGATGCTTCAACTGGACAGAATGCCCTGGTACAAGCTAAGGAATTTTCTAAGATAACACCATTGACAGGAATTGTTTTGACAAAAATTGACGGAACTGCCCGAGGTGGTGTTGTTCTGGCTATCCGCGAAGAACTCAATATCCCTGTGAAATTAATTGGTTTCGGTGAAAAAATCGATGATATCGGGGAATTTAACTCAGAAAACTTTATGAAGGGTCTCTTAGAAGGCTTGATTTAATACAAAATAAATATCCTGCAAGTCAATCTTGCAGGATATTTTTGCTATTCTAAACGGCCATCTTCACGATAGGCGATATCCGGTTGCCAGGTCCATTTGGCTCCATACTTTTCAAGTAAGTCAAAACTTGCTTGAGGTCCCATACTTCCGGCTTTATAGTCATGAAGTGGGGCACCATTTTCAGCCCAGAGCTCTTCGATACGGTCAATCAATTTCCAAGAAGCACTTACCTCATCCCAGTGGCTAAAGTTGGTTGAGTTGTTGTTCAAAACATCGTAGATTAATTTCTCGTATGGATCTGGTGAGGCGCCGGTAGCAGTAGCATCTGTACGGTAATCCAGAGAGCTTGGTGCCAAGTTAAATTCCTCACCGACTTGTTTACCATTGAGGCTGAGAGAGAATCCTTCAGTTGGTTGGATATAGATGGTCAAGATATTTGGAGCCAATGGTTCTCCGAAGATAGAGTCCATTTGCTTAAAGACGATATTGACATGAGTCCCTTTTTCTGTCAGGCGTTTACCAGTACGGAAGAAGAAAGGGACACCACGGAAGCGATCACTATCTACAAAGAAGGCACCAGACGCAAAGGTTTCTGTTGTAGATTCTGGGTCGACATTTGGTTCGCTTCGATAGGAAATGTATTTCATGCCATCGATTTTACCAGAGCGATATTGACCACGGATAAACTGTTCTTTCAATTCTTCTTCAGTTGGATGATAGAGGTTTTTAAAGACCTTTATCTTTTCAGCACGAATCTCATTCTTTGTAAAGCTAGCTGGTTTGTCCATGGCTAGAAGAGAGAGGAGTTGGAGAGTATGGTTTTGCACCATATCACGAAGAGCACCAGATTGATCATAGTAGCCACCGCGTTCTTCAACACCCAAGCGTTCCGCAAAGGTAATCTGTACATTATCAATGTGCTCACGGTTCCAAACATTCTCAAAGATCATATTGGCAAATCGAACCGCAAAGATACTTTGAATCATTTCTTTCCCTAGGTAATGGTCGATACGGTAGATTTGCTCTTCATCAAAGGCCGCAAGAAGATCTTCATTGAGTTTGCTAGCTGTTTCGTAGTCTGTACCAAATGGTTTCTCAACGATCAAGCGCTCAAAACCTTTGCCATCGACAATGTTTTCAGATTTGAGGTGCTTGGCAATGGTTCCAAAGAACTGGGGTGCCATAGACAAGAAGAAGAGCTTGTTGTGTTCAGCTTGGTATTGATCGTTAAGTTCGGCTTGTAATTGACGCAAAGCAATGTAATGTTCCGTATCATTCACATCATGGCTTTGATAGTAGAAGTGGCTAGCAAATTCTTGGGCTTGCTCGGTACTATCTGCCAAATCAAGGATGGACTCGACAACTACAGATTCAAAATATTCCTTACTCCAAGGTCTACGAGCTGTTCCAATAACTGCGAAATGCTCAGAAAGATTGCCTGATTTATAGAGTCTGAAAAGGGAAGGGTAGAGTTTGCGTTTTGCTAAATCTCCACTCGCACCGAAAATTGTAACAATAACCTTTGATGACATCTAGCTACCTAATTTCTATATTTTTTCCTAGTTGGACTAGGGATGAGATTTCCTCATTATCATAGTTTTTATTTTATCATAATTTTCAAAAAAAACAAAAAATCCAATACGCAATAAAAAAAGTGTAAGGAGAACCTCACACTTTAGTTTTATACGTTTAAGACCTTGTCTAAAAATTCTTTTAGACGAGGGTGTTGCGGATTATCAAAGATTTGATCTGGTGTCCCATCTTCCAGGAATTCACCATCAGCCGTAAAGATAACACGGTTGGCCACCTGACGAGCAAATCCCATCTCATGGGTTACGATAATCATAGTCATGCCTTGCTCTGCTAATTCCTTCATAACGTTTAGTACATCTCCGACCATCTCAGGGTCAAGAGCGGAAGTTGGTTCATCAAAGAGCATGATATCAGGATTCATGGCAAGTCCACGAGCGATAGCTACACGTTGTTTCTGACCACCTGAAAGACTATCTGGATTGGCATTAGCTTTATCTGCTAGTCCAACCTTTTCAAGCAACTCCATCCCCAATTTCTCAGCTTCTTCTTTGGTCATTCGTTTGTGTTCAATAGGAGCAAAAGTGATATTTTCTAGAACGGACATGTGAGGGAAGAGATTGAAATGTTGGAAGACCATTCCAACGTTTTCGCGAACATGGTCGACATTGGTTGATTTGTCAGTCAAATCATAACCATTCACAGTGATGTGACCACTCGTTACCTCCTCTAGAAGGTTAAGGCTACGGAGGAAAGTGGATTTACCAGAACCGGAAGGGCCGATGATACAAACAACATCTCCTTCATAGAACTTAGTCGTAATGCCTTTTAAAACTTCATTTTTTCCATAATACTTATGCAAATCATTTACATCAATTTTTAGTTTTGCCATTAACGAATCCTCTTTTCTAAGCGTTTCGCTAGTCTAGTCAAAAGCGTGATAATTACAAGATAGAAGATAGCAAGAATTGCATACATCTTGAAACTTTGGTAGTTACGGGCGATGATAATCTTACCAGTTTGGAAAAGTTCCACTAAACCGATAGCAGATACAATGGTTGTATCTTTAAGAGCGATAACGAATTGGTTGACGAAGTTTGGCAACATCAATTTAGTCGCTTGTGGCAAGATAATCTTTCGCATGGTTTTTCCATAAGAGATACCAAGACTGCGGCTGGCTTCCATTTGCCCAACTGGAACAGCTTGAATCCCACCACGAACGATTTCAGCGATATAAGCTGCCGCATTAAGTGAGAGGGCAATAGTACCAGCTACAAAGTCATTGATTGGACTTTGTTGGCCTGTAATCGACTCGATGAAGTTTGGAATACCCCAGAAGATGAATGCTGCAAGAATCATCAAGGGAATACCACGGATAACGTCAACGAAAATCTCAGAAATCAGACGAAGAGATTTGTATGGGCTAACGCTAAACATACCAAAGATAATCCCGATGACAATGGCAATTGCAAATGAAATAAGCGCTAGAGCAAGAGTGATTCCAAGTCCACTCAGAAGTTGTTTGTAGTTGTTTTGAAGCAAGCTCCAGATAGTTGTTTCGTCAACCGTACTTGTTGAGTCAGTTGAAGTTTCGCTAGCTAGATACTTGTCAAGAATTTTTTGGAATTCTCCGTTAGCTTTGAGGTTCGCAAGTCCGTTATTGAACATCTGGATCAATTCTGGATTTGTACCTTTTTTAACCGCAAAGGCTGTTTCACCGATTGGAGTTCCAGCGATTGGCGTTTTCAATTTTTGACCTTGGCTGATAGAATATTTGAGAACTGGCTCATCATCCATCACGGCATCGATAGAGCCAGTATTCAGACTGTCATACATAGAAGCGCCATCTGCAAAGGTTTTAATCTTATAGCCGTATTTGCTTTGATTTTCAGTAAGGAAGGTTTGAGAAGCAGTCCCGTTTTTGACTCCGACAGTTTTATCCTTGAGGTCCTCATAAGATGCAATCGTGCTTGATTCTTTAACACCGAGAATCGTATTAGCTGTGTAGTATGATTCTGAGAAGTCAAAGGTTTCCTTACGAGCATCTGTTACAGACATACCAGCAATGATACCATCTGCTTGTCCTGCTTGAACAGCACTAATGGCTGCGTCAAATCCTGGGTTGGTAATCTCAATTTCAAAACCTTGATCTTTGGCAATGGCCTTGATGAGGTCCATATCAATACCGGTGTATTGATTGCTTGAATTTTGAAAAACGAATGGGGCGAAAGATGAGTCGCTGGCAATAATGTACTTGCTTTTCACAGGAGTAGCTTTTTGTCCAGCAGCAGTAGTTGTTGTTGGGCTTGCCGTAGTTTTAGAAGCCGTCCACTTTTGGATGATTTGCTCCAAGCTACCATCCTTCTTCATTTGTGCTAGGGCTTCATTAAACTCGGTAACCAAGTATTCATACTTGCTCCCTTTCTTGACACCAAAAGCAAAGCTTCCAACAGCCTCACCATCCATATTGATGCTGAGATCTTGTCCTTGATTAATCGCATACTCAATAACAGGTTTATCATCCATGATGGCATTTACAGCACCAGCACTTAGACTGTTATTCATCAAATCACCTGTATCAAAGGTTTTAATAGAGAAACCGTATTTATCTTTGATACTTTCGAGGAAGCGTTGAGCGGCAGTTCCGTTCTTAACTCCAACTGTTTTCCCGCTAAGTTCCTCATATTTGGTGATTTTATTCGCCTTTGTGGTAGCAATGACAACTTTTGTATCATAATAGGTATCAGACATGGTAAAGACATTTTCACGTTCTTTTGTTTTTGTCATACCTGCCATAATGGCATCTGCTTGACCTGACTGCACTGCATTTACAGCTGCATCAAAGCCAGGATAAGACATTTGGATGTTCCATCCTTTGATTTCTGCGACTTTATTGATAATATCAACATCAATTCCTTTATAGGTTTGATCTGAATCTTTAAACTCAAAAGGCGCGTAAGCTGTATCAGACACAATCTTAACAGTATCAGCTTTTGCCATACCTAGTGAGAAAATGGGAAATAAAATGAGCAAACATGCTAGTATTTTTTTCTTCATTTTTAGTCTCCTTTTCCGAATATTTTCTCATTATATCAGAAAATGGATGAAAAGGCAAATTTTTATATTTTTGTGTCAGAAAATATAACATCTATGTTTTCTTTTCCTTCTTGAATTGCTACTATAAAATGATACAATAATAGTATGTAATAGAAGAAATGAGGGCAGGAACATGAAGAATAAAAGAATATTTAAAGACTTCCAATCTTCCCAAATGAGTTTAAATATTTACACAAGTCCTTTGTTAGCCTTTGTTTTTGTCTTTATAGGAGAGTTTGTTGCATATACTTTGTATGGTATTAGCTTGTTAGCTCTCATCGGACTTGCTAGAAATTTTGGAGAGGCTGGTCAAAATCTTGCAACTTACTTGCAAACCTTGCAGCAGAGCTTGACGGATAAAACAAGTGACTTTCGTTTAATTTTAGCATTGCTGTCCTTTGGTTTTATTCTCAACACTGTGTTCAGATGGACTAAAAAAGTTGAGAAAAGATCTATTAGAACCTTGGGATTTTATAGAGAAAATTTCCTTAGCAGTCTTCTGAAAGGATTTGGCCTAGGTTTGGCACTTTTTCTTCTGACCTTGTTAGGTTTGGTGGTCTTGGGGCAATATCGTTTGGAATCCATTCGCTTGAATCCTTATTCGCTTACTTTTGTCGTCTTTACTATCCCATTTTGGATTTTACAGGGGACAGCAGAAGAAGTGGTGTCCCGTGCTTGGCTTCTTCCACAATTGGCCTCAAGAACCAATCTAAAACTTGCTGTTGTCATATCTAGCATATTCTTTACCCTGCTTCATGTGGGAAATTCTGGTCTAACACCTCTATCTATAGCGAATCTCTTCTTATTCGGAATCGCCATGGCTCTTTACCTTCTCAAAGCTGATACAGTTTGTGGTGTTGCAGGTATTCATGGAGCTTGGAATTTTGCTCAGGGCAATCTTTTTGGCATTTTAGTTAGCGGTCAACCGTCAGGAACGTCTCTGATGACCTTTTTACCACAAGGCAATCAAGTTTGGCTATCAGGAGGCTCTTTTGGGATTGAAGGTTCTATCATGACAAGTTTAGTCTTGTTACTTCTGATTGTCTATCTCGCTAATCAATTAAAGAAAGAAAATGAAAGGATGTGACTTAGGTCCGTCCTTTTCTTCGTGAAAATGCTATAAGTATGCTAAAATAGGAATAGCACATGGAGAGAGGATTCTTATGATCAATCGGATTACAGATAATAAATTTAAACTAGTATCAAAATACGAACCTTCAGGAGATCAACCCCAGGCAATTGAGCAGTTGGTTGATAATATCGAGGGTGGAGAAAAGGCTCAGATTCTGATGGGGGCGACGGGTACAGGGAAGACCTATACCATGAGTCAAGTCATTTCCAAAGTCAATAAGCCAACTTTGGTCATTGCGCATAACAAAACCCTAGCTGGTCAGCTCTACGGAGAGTTCAAGGAATTTTTCCCTGAAAATGCTGTTGAGTACTTTGTGTCTTATTATGATTATTACCAACCCGAGGCTTATGTCCCTTCGAGCGATACCTATATTGAGAAGGATAGCTCTGTCAATGATGAGATTGACAAGCTCCGTCACTCAGCGACTTCGGCTCTTCTGGAGCGTAACGATGTCATCGTCGTGGCTTCAGTCTCTTGTATCTATGGTTTGGGTTCGCCAAAGGAATACGCAGATAGTGTCGTTAGTCTCCGTCCTGGTCTTGAGATTTCTCGTGATAAACTCTTGAATGACTTGGTTGATATCCAGTTTGAACGTAATGACATTGATTTCCAACGAGGAAGATTTCGCGTTCGCGGGGATGTGGTGGAGATTTTTCCAGCTTCCCGTGATGAACACGCTTTTCGAGTAGAGTTCTTCGGAGATGAAATTGACCGTATCCGAGAAGTTGAGGCTCTGACTGGTCAGGTATTAGGTGAAGTGGATCATCTGGCAATTTTCCCTGCGACTCACTTTGTGACCAATGACGACCACATGGAAGTTGCTATTGCCAAGATTCAGGCTGAGTTGGAGGAGCAGTTAGCTGTCTTTGAAAAGGAAGGCAAACTGCTAGAGGCCCAGCGTTTGAAACAGCGGACAGAGTATGATATTGAGATGTTACGTGAGATGGGTTATACAAATGGGGTTGAGAACTACTCACGCCACATGGATGGTCGTAGTGAAGGGGAGCCTCCTTATACGCTTCTCGACTTCTTCCCAGATGATTTTTTGATCATGATTGATGAAAGCCACATGACCATGGGGCAGATCAAGGGCATGTACAATGGAGACCGTTCTCGTAAGGAAATGCTGGTAAATTATGGTTTCCGTTTGCCATCAGCCTTGGACAATCGACCTCTTCGTCGTGAAGAGTTTGAAAGTCACGTTCATCAGATTGTTTACGTTTCAGCGACACCAGGTGATTATGAAAATGAACAGACCGAGACAGTGATTGAGCAAATCATTCGTCCAACAGGGCTTCTAGACCCAGAGGTGGAAGTCCGTCCGACTATGGGACAGATTGATGACCTATTGGGTGAAATCAATGCCCGTGTTGAAAAGAATGAACGAACCTTTATCACAACCTTGACCAAGAAGATGGCAGAAGACTTGACCGACTACTTCAAGGAAATGGGCATCAAGGTCAAGTATATGCACTCGGACATCAAGACCTTGGAGCGGACGGAGATTATCCGTGACCTGCGCTTGGGTGTATTTGATGTCTTAGTCGGAATCAACCTGCTCCGCGAAGGGATTGACGTTCCTGAGGTAAGCTTGGTTGCCATTCTCGATGCTGATAAGGAAGGTTTCCTTCGTAACGAACGTGGCCTCATCCAGACCATTGGTCGTGCTGCCCGTAATAGCGAAGGGCATGTGATTATGTATGCGGACACGATGACTCAGTCTATGCAACGCGCTATCGATGAAACGGCTCGCCGTCGGAAAATCCAGATGGCATATAATGAAGAACATGGTATCGTACCTCAGACAATCAAGAAAGAAATCCGTGACCTGATTGCCGTAACCAAGGCAGTTACCAAGGAAGAGGACAAGGAAATTGACATCAACAGCCTCAACAAGCAAGAGCGCAAAGAACTCGTCAAGAAACTGGAAAAACAAATGCAAGAAGCCGTCGAAGTGCTTGACTTTGAACTGGCAGCTCAGATCCGTGATATGATGCTGGAAGTCAAGGCGATGGGGTAGAGAGGCCCTTAAGTCAAATTTAATTAGCCAAATTGCTATGTCCTTATTTCAGTAGTCTAGATATGAAGAAAACGGTGAAAATGAATAAAAGAAATTCAAATACAAAAAAGAATCTACCAAGGAAAGAAAGTTTTCAGCATTGGCTAAATTCTCATAAAATTATAGGTTTCTTCCTAGTCCTTGGTCTAATCTTAGGAATAGGCTTAGGTGTTACTCTAATTTTCGAAAGCCTTCCTATTCCTTCACCATACAGAGATATCAACTATAGTTTTCCAATATATATAAATCTTTTTTGCCTGGTATATCAATTCTTTGACTATTGGTTCCTAGACTTGTCTAGGAGAAGGATGACAATAAAAAGGTATGCGGATTTATTTATCTATCTTAATAGTATCGGTTTACTAGTTCATCTATTTTTAGGAGTTGGTGGGAAAAATAGTAAGGGCTTCCTGCCTTCTCTCTTATCCCTAGATCATCGCTATATTTGGTTCCCCATTCTTACTTATGTGTTCTTCTTCCTAGTGGCTACTTTAACCATTTTAATTTCCAAGAATATTGAAAAGAAAAGGAGTTAATCATGCTAAAACATCTAACTATATTTAGGGTTATTTACCTTCTGTTCTTGGTATTTGTCCTGATTCATTTTATCTTAGGCTTGTTTGGTTTAGCTTTTACACCATTTTTGTGAAATATTTGGTTCTTTGGTCTCTGTTTGACCTTATTTATCCATCCATGGACTATCTTCTATAAAACGAGAATCTTTCAATGGCATCATCTGATTTTTCAAGCTCTCAGCGGATTTTTTGCTCTCCTTATCTGGTTTGTGATTTTCTTTATTTTATCTATGGTTCCAGACTCATCCATGCCTATCAATTTAGACTACTATGTGAATAAGGAAAAAAATGAAATTAGAATCATCCGAGGATCCTTGCTCCATGAAACTCATGAATATCACGACTTGGTTAATCCTTTGATTATGAAGTCTAAAGTTAAGTACAAGATAGAAAATTAAATTTTAGAAAGTGAGTCCTATGTCTCGAGCACAATTAACCATTTTAACTAATATTTGTCTGATTGAAGATCTTGAAAAGCAGCGCGTGGTCATGCAGTATCGTTCGCCCGAAACCAACCACTGGTCTGGTTATGCTTTTCCAGGTGGTCATGTTGAAAATGGAGAAGCCTTTGCAGAGTCAGTTATTCGAGAAATCTATGAAGAAACAGGATTGACTATCCAAAATCCCCAACTGGTCGGTATTAAAAATTGGCCACTAGACACAGGTGAGCGTTATATTGTCTTTTGTTACAAGGTAACTGAATTCTCTGGAAGCCTGCGTTCCTCAGACGAAGGAGAAGTTTCCTGGGTGCAAAAAGACCAGATTCCAAACTTGGATCTGGCCTATGATATGTTGCCTTTGATAGAAATGATGGAAGCACCTGATAAGTCGGAATTCTTCTACCGTCATCGTACAGAAGATGGCTGGGAGAAAGAAACTTTTTAGTCTTTTACTAAATAACCAAGCTGATCCAAGGCCTCCTCAATATAGTGGAGGTCTTGTTTATTTTCAGCTTCGACTAGGTGGTAATGGATGCCGTCTGTCAATTCTGAAATCAGAGATTGTTATATTTTGTGGTATAATCTTAAGATATGAAAGGAAGTACCAGAAAATGGATGATAAAGTAATTGAACAATATAAAAATCATGATAATCTTGATATTCGAGTAGAATTGCATAAGAAGTATTCAAAAAATAAACTGGGATTTAATAATTGGATATTTTCTAACTACCAAATCACTGATGAAGTAAAGGTTCTAGAATTAGGATGTGGTACAGGAGAACTGTGGAAAAGTAATAGTGATTCTATAGATAAAATGAAGCAGTTAGTTGTTACAGATTTTTCTAAAGATATGGTAAAAACAACGAAGTCAGTAATTGGAAATAGAGACAATGTTAACTATGAAATAATTGATATTCAAAAGATTTCTTTTGAGAATGAAACGTTTGATATTGTTATTGCTAATATGCTTCTACATCATGTAAATAATATTCCTAAAGCGCTCTCTGAGGTGAATAGAGTCTTAAAAACAGGCGGAATCTTTTACTGTGCTACATTTGGTGAAAATGGAGTTGTAGATTATTTGGCAAGCTTATTTAAAGATGAGGTTAATCAAGATTTGGAAAATAAAACATTTACTTTACAAAATGGCAAAAGGTACCTGAGGAGGTATTTTAACTCTGTCGATACATTACTCTATGATGATGAGTTACAGGTAACTAGTATAGATGACCTAGTTAAATACATCCAATCCTTTAAAGGAATTTCAGAAATAGGTTCGCTAGAAGAAAAAGTCATTCGTAAAAGATTGGAAATACATTTTCAAAAGGGTAAGTTAATCATTCCTAAAGAATATGGTATGTTTATTGCTCGAAAGGAAAATTAAGGGAACGAAATTGTGAAAAATTAAGGAGAAGCTTTTCAATATAAAATCAAGCGGATAGTCTATAGAGCATGCTACAGCTGGTTCTATATAAAAGTCTCAACTTTTTGGATTTAAAGAAGTATCTTGGGTACAAAAAGACCAGATTCCTAACTTGGATCTGGCCTATGATATGTTGCCCTTGATGGAAATGATGGAAGCACCTGATAAGTCGGAATTTTTCTACCGTCATCGTACAGAAGATGGCTGGGAGAAAGAAACTTTTTAGTCTTTTACTAAATAACCAAGTTTATCCAAGGCCTCCTCAATATAGTTGAGGTCTTGTTGCGTTTCTGCTTCGACTAGGTGGTAATGAATGCCGTCTGTCAATTCAGAAAGGGGTCTAAAGTCTGAATTCTCGACTTGTTCCAGAAAGTGCTGGACATCTCGGCGGCAAGTGAGTTTGAGATGGGTTTCAATTTCGCCATAAACGGGATGATCGATTAAGATATTTTGAACGCGTCCGCCATTATCTACAATAGCTAGAAGTTCCTGACCAATTTCTTCCAGTTCATGTTTCACTTTAAAGAGTTTGTGAACGTAGGGGCTGGCATCATTTTCTTTGTAGATATAACCACGATTGGTGGATAGGATAGGAGCCCCATCTGCTCGGAGAATAGCGATATCCTGTACAATGACTTGGCGCGTGACATGAAAGTGCTCAGCCAAGGTTTGACCATTGAGGGCTTTTGGTGCCTCTTTTAATAGTTTGAGAAGAGCTTGTTTGCGATCCGTTGTCATAGTTTTTCCTTTTAGCGACGTTTTCGAAGCACTTTATAGACAGCTAGTGCTAATGTATAGTCTACCATACTATGGACAATTGTTCCAAAACCAACTAGGACAAAGAGAACATAAAACATATTTTCAACGTTTGTCCCTGAAGTAGCATAAAAGATGATACAAGCTAGTACTTCAGCGATAGCGTGAACAACACCCAAAACAAAGTTAAAAATCCAAGATGCCTTTGGTTTATCCAAGGTTTCAGGGAATTTTTTTAAGTAAAATGCTCCCAAAATACCAAAAACGATGTGAGAAAAGGCGCGCAGAACGATAACCATAGGGTAGCCTGCCATCAGGAAGCCGAGACTAGAAGCAATAATCACAAAAGCAGCCATCAAAGGTGATAGGAACATGGCGATAAAGATGGCGATATGGCTTCCTAAAGTGTAAGAAGCTGGTGGGATGACGATTTTAAAAGGCATAATGATTGGAATCAAAATCGCGATTGCTGTGAGCAGTGCAGTCATGGTCATAAACTGCGTTTTTTTCCGTATATCCATAAGAACCTCCATTTATCTGTATATACACAAGTATAGTACAATAAATAATCAGTTAAGTCAAGAAGCATTAGTGATTTTTAAGGGATATTTGATTAAAATATGGTAAAGCATACTAGAAACTTAATTCTTATGTTTTAAATGCTAAACTCCACCTTCAGGACGAAAGTGGAGTTGTTTTTTTATTTCTTCAAGGTTTCGAGACGTGGGACAATTGCTACAGTTAGAATAGCTGAGATAATCAATTCAGCGATTGAGTTTGTAGAGATGACAGTTGCTAGGAGTTTTTGGATATTGCCGTCGAAGACATTTCCAAAAAGGAAGAAGATTCCCCCGAGGACAAAGACGGTGTTGGTAAGGGAACCGAGAGCACCAGCAAAGATGAGACCCGTTCTGTTTTTTAATAATTTATAAACTAAGTAAGGTGTCAGACCAATCAAAACGCGAGGGACAATAGCGATAATCGCAGAATAGATGTTTCCGTTCGGTACGAATGGTGAGAAGAGGTAGCTGGTTGGAAGGATGGTAATTGTGTTTACCGTTAAGCTCAATAGTCCCATAAGAAAACCAAGTGTAACCCCAACCCGAGGACCATAGATGATACTAGCAATAATGACTGGAATATGAACGATAGTTGGTTTGATTGGAAATGGGAAAAGGTTAAATAGGAGAGAAGTTAAAAAGTGGATAACGAGCATAACTGCAAAAAAGATAGCAATTGGAGCAATGTTAGAGCGTTTGTTCATTGAGGGTTTCCTTTATTCTTTCTAAAATAGTATTCAGGTCAGCTAGGGCGCCTTTGCCGTGATCGCCACAGGCTAGTAGAGATTCCTTTGGAGAGATAATCTGATAACCATAGGTCTCTAATGTTTTTAGATTAGCCTGGGTTGCCGGATGATCGTACATTTTTGTATTCATAGCAGGAGCAAGTAGTTTAGGAATGTTTTGGGGTAAAGCTAATGCTGTACTAGTCACCATGTTATCCGCAAAACCGTGCGCAAGTTTGGCAATGGTATTAGCAGTAGCAGGGACAACGATAAAAAGATCAGTTCTTTTACCTAGTTCGATATGATTGACTTGATCAGGATAGGGTTCCTTCATGACATCAAGGTGAACTGGATTCTGTGAGAGTACCTGTAGTGTCAAAGGCTGGATAAACTCTCTCGCTGCCTCGGTCATTAAGACAGTGACATCATGGCCTTGTTTTTTCAAGGAACTGACGAGGTCAGCTGCTTTATAGGAGGCAATGGAACCAGTCACTGCGATCAAAATATTTGCCATGGCTTTTCTTTCTATGAATCGTATGCTTGAATTTTTTCAAGGAGGAGGTTTGCTATTTCCTTTTTGGTTTGAACCGTTTGAAGATGATCATTCTCAACAAAGATGGCGCGATGCTGATTTGCTGAAATTTGAGTGAGGTCATTTGCAATGATTAAGTCTGCTTGGTTCTTGATAAGGCTTTTTCTAGCAATTTCTATGAGATAATCTTCAGAGACATCAACCAACAGTTTGAAACCAATCAAATGAATGGCAGGATTCCATTCTTTGATTAGAGAGATGATTTTGGGTGTTTTTTTCAGGAATAAAACCTGAACCTCGTCAGTTGAAGAAATCTTAGCTTGATGATTCTGCTTGTTTAAAAAATCTTCCAAATTAGAGCTAGCCTGAACCTCCTCAAGCCCCGTCATATAAACAGGTGTGTAGTCAGATACAGCCATTGAATGAATCAAGACTTGATAATCTTGAATAAGTTCTTTCATCTCTATAAGAAGATTATTCGTATTTTTGATTTCTAGAATGGTTAGATGGGGATGAGGTTCTGGCTTAAGAGCACTAGGAGTAGTAATCAAACAAATCTCATGACCAGCAGCAAGTAGGGCTTCGGTGATGATTTTTCCCAAGCGACCTGTAGAATGGTTAGTAATAGAGCGGACACTATCGATAGCTTCACTGGTACCACCCGATGTAACTAAAATTTTCATAGGACTATTGTACCAAAAAATAAAATAGAATCAAAAGAAAGCGTTTGTTTTTTTTCTAATTTTCCAGCAAGATTATAGTTTTTGGCTATAAAAACTTATAAAAAGTAAAAAAGACGACTAAAATCGGCCTTAAAACTTTATGTTTATAAACTTTACTAAGCTTTTTGTATGTGAAAAAACTTTTTTTGTGTTATAATGAGTTATCATATTAGAGGTTAGAGGAGTTTGCTATGAAAACAGATATTGAAATCGCACAGAGCATTGAGTTAAAGCCAATCGTGGATGTTGTGGAGAAACTTGGGATTTCTTACGATGATTTGGAGTTGTACGGAAAATACAAGGCTAAGCTTAGTTTTGATAAAATTCGTGCGGTTGAGAACAATCCAGTTGGGAAATTGATCTTGGTTACTGCCATCAACCCAACACCTGCTGGTGAAGGGAAGTCAACCATTACTATTGGTCTTGCAGATGCCTTAAACAAAATCGGCAAGAAAACCATGATTGCTATCCGCGAACCGTCTCTTGGACCAGTAATGGGGATTAAGGGTGGTGCCGCTGGTGGTGGTTATGCGCAAGTGTTGCCAATGGAAGACATCAACCTCCACTTTACTGGAGACATGCATGCTATCACAACTGCCAACAATGCTCTTTCTGCCTTGATTGACAATCACTTGCACCAAGGAAATGAGTTGGGAATTGACCAACGTCGTATTCTCTGGAAACGTGTTGTGGACTTGAACGACCGCGCACTTCGTCATGTGACCGTTGGACTTGGTGGCCCTCTAAATGGTATTCCTCGTGAGGATGGTTTTGATATTACAGTTGCTTCTGAAATCATGGCGATTCTTTGCTTGGCAACAGACATTGAGGACTTGAAACGCCGTTTGGCGAATATCGTTATCGGTTATCGTTATGACCGTACACCAGTTACTGTTGGTGATTTACAGGTTGAGGGAGCTTTAGCATTGATTTTGAAGGATGCTATTAAGCCAAATCTCGTTCAGACAATTTACGGTACACCTGCCTTTGTACACGGTGGTCCATTTGCCAATATCGCTCATGGATGTAACTCTGTCTTGGCAACAACAACAGCCCTTCACTTGGCTGATTATACAGTCACTGAAGCTGGTTTTGGTGCGGACCTTGGTGCCGAGAAATTCCTTGATATCAAGACACCAAACTTGCCAACTTCTCCAGATGCAGTAGTCATCGTCGCAACCCTTCGTGCCCTTAAGATGAATGGTGGCGTTGCTAAAGACGCTCTTACAGAGGAAAATGTGGAGGCGGTCCGCGCAGGTTTTGCTAACTTGAAACGCCACGTTGAAAATATTCGTAAGTTTGGTATTCCAGCAGTTGTTGCGATTAATGAATTTGTCTCTGATACAGAAGCTGAAATCGCAGCCTTGAAGGAACTTTGTGCCTCAATCGATGTTCCAGTTGAGTTGGCTAGTGTCTGGGCTGATGGCGCAGAAGGAGGAGTAGCGCTTGCCGAAACGCTTGTCAAGACTATCTCTGAAAATCCAGCAAACTATAAACGTCTTTACGACAACGACCTTTCTGTTCAAGAAAAGATTGAAAAGATTGTCACTGAAATCTACCGTGGTAGCAAAGTGAACTTTGAGAAGAAAGCTCAAACGCAAATCGCTCAAATCGTTCAAAACGGATGGGATAAATTGCCAATCTGTATGGCTAAAACTCAGTACAGTTTTTCTGACAATCCAAATGCACTTGGAGCTCCAGAAAACTTTGAAATTACCATTCGTGAGTTAGTACCAAAATTGGGTGCAGGCTTTATCGTTGCCTTAACAGGTGATGTCATGACCATGCCAGGACTTCCAAAACGTCCAGCCGCTCTCAATATGGATGTTGATAGTGACGGAACCGTTCTAGGATTGTTCTAATAGTTTAATTGAATTCAAATGAGTTTGGAGATTTTAATCCAAGCTCATTTTCTATATAGATATAAGTAGTTATCTTCAGTTGATGAGAGAGTTGTTTACTACACGCAACCAGTCTAGCTAAAGATATTTTCCCTGTTTTCTGATATAATAGAAACATTGACTTCAAGAGTAAGGAAGAGAAAATGAACGCATTATTGAATGGAATGAATGACCGTCAGGCTGAGGCGGTGCAAACGACAGAAGGTCCCTTATTGATCATGGCGGGGGCTGGTTCTGGAAAGACTCGTGTTTTAACTCACAGAATCGCCTACTTGATTGATGAAAAGATGGTTAATCCTTGGAATATCTTGGCCATTACCTTTACCAATAAGGCTGCGCGTGAGATGAAGGAGCGTGCCTATGGGCTCAATCCAGCAACTCAGGACTGTCTGATTGCGACCTTTCACTCCATGTGTGTTCGTATTCTGCGTCGTGATGCAGATCATATCGGTTACAATCGTAATTTCACCATTGTAGATCCTGGTGAACAACGTACCCTTATGAAACGCATTCTCAAGCAGTTAAACTTGGATCCTAAAAAATGGAATGAACGGACCATTTTGGGAACCATTTCTAATGCTAAGAATGACCTGATTGATGATGTGGCTTATGCTGCCCAAGCTGGTGATATGTACACACAAATCGTGGCTCAGTGTTATACAGCTTATCAGAAGGAGCTTCGCCAGTCTGAGTCTGTTGATTTTGATGATTTGATTATGCTGACCTTGCGTCTCTTTGATCAGAATCCTGACGTCTTGACCTACTATCAGCAGAAGTTCCAGTACATTCACGTTGATGAGTACCAAGATACCAACCATGCCCAGTACCAACTAGTCAAACTTTTGGCTTCACGCTTTAAAAATGTCTGCGTGGTCGGGGATGCAGACCAATCTATCTACGGTTGGCGTGGGGCTGATATGCAGAATATTTTGGATTTCGAGAAAGATTACCCTAACGCCAAGGTTGTTTTGCTGGAGGAGAATTACCGTTCAACTAAAACCATTCTGCAAGCTGCCAATGATGTCATAAAAAACAATAAAAATCGCCGCCCTAAGAATCTCTGGACCCAGAATGCGGATGGGGAGCAAATCGTCTACTACAGAGCCAACGACGAACAAGATGAGGCTGTTTTTGTAGCCAAAACCATAGATGAACTTGGTCGCAGCCAAAACTTCCTCCACAAGGATTTTGCAGTTCTTTATCGGACTAATGCGCAATCCCGTACTATTGAGGAAGCCCTGCTCAAGTCCAATATTCCTTATACTATGGTTGGAGGGACCAAGTTCTACAGCCGTAAGGAAATTCGCGATATTATCGCTTATCTTAACCTCATTGCAAATTTGAGTGACAATATCAGTTTTGAGCGTATTATCAACGAGCCTAAACGCGGAATTGGGCCAGGTACTGTTGAGAAAATTCGCGACTTTGCTAACCTACAAGAGATGTCCATGCTAGACGCTTCAGCCAATATCATGCTGTCTGGCATCAAAGGAAAAGCAGCCCAGTCTATCTGGGACTTTGCCAATATGATTCTGGGTTTGCGGGAACAACTGGACCAATTAACCATCACCGAGCTGGTGGAGGCTGTTCTAGAAAAAACAGGTTATGTCGATATTCTTAATACTCAGGCAACCTTGGAAAGCAAGGCACGGGTTGAAAATATCGAAGAGTTCCTATCTGTTACCAAGAACTTTGATGTCAATCCTGATAGTCAAGAAGAGGAAAAAGGTTTGGACAAACTCAGTCGTTTCTTGAATGACTTGGCTTTGATTGCAGACACAGATTCAGGCAGTCAGGAGACATCAGAAGTGACCTTGATGACCTTGCACGCTGCTAAGGGACTCGAGTTCCCAGTTGTCTTTATTATCGGGATGGAGGAGAATGTCTTTCCGCTTAGCCGCGCAGCTGAGGATCCTGATGAACTGGAAGAAGAACGCCGTTTGGCCTATGTAGGTATCACGCGCGCAGAAAAGATCCTCTATCTGACCAATGCCAACTCACGCTTGCTTTTTGGGCGTACCAACTATAATCGCCCAACCCGTTTTATCAATGAAATCAGTTCGGACTTGCTTGAGTATCAAGGTCTGGCTCGTTCAGCTAATACCAGTTTCAAGGCTTCATATAGCAGTGGTGGGATTTCTTTCGGTCAAGGTATGAGCTTAGCTCAGGCCCTTCAAGAACGGAAACGTAATGCCGCACCAAGCTCTATCCAGTCAAGCACTCTCCCATTTGGACAGTTTGTAGCCGGAAGTAAAAAAGATTCGACTAGTACAAGTTGGTCTATTGGAGATATTGCACTTCACAAAAAGTGGGGTGAAGGAACAGTCCTTGAAGTGTCGGGTAGTGGCGCTACTCAGGAATTAAAAATCAATTTCCCAGAAGTGGGTCTGAAAAAACTCCTAGCCAGTGTAGCTCCAATTGAGAAAAAAATCTAATTTTCCATCCTTCTCACGAATAATAAAGTGAGGAGGATTTTTATGTACAGTATTTCATTCCAAGAAGATTCACTCTTGCCTAGAGAAAGACTAGTTAAAGAAGGAGTAGAGGCTCTGAGCAATCAAGAATTACTAGCTATTCTGCTCAGAACTGGAACTCGTCAGGCTAATGTATTTGAAATTGCTCAGAAAGTCTTGGATAGTCTTAACAGTCTAACTGATTTAAAGAAAATGACCCTGCAGGAATTGCAGAGTCTGTCTGGTATAGGGCGAATAAAAGCCATTGAACTACAAGCGGTGATTGAACTGGGACATCGCATTAACAAACATGAAACCCTTGAAATGGAAAGTATTCTCAGTAGTCAAAAGCTAGCCAAGAAAATGCAACAGGAACTTGGAGACAAGAAACAAGAGCACCTAGTGGCGCTCTATCTCAATACTCAAAATCAAATCATTCATCAGCAGACCATTTTTATCGGCTCTGCGACACGCAGTATCGCTGAACCGAGAGAAATCCTTCACTATGCTTTGAAGCATATGGCAACCTCGGTGATTCTCGTTCACAATCATCCATCTGGTGCTGTATCTCCTAGTCGAAATGACAATCATGTCACTAAGCTAGTCAAGGAAGCTTGCGAACTGATGGGAATCGTTTTCTTGGATCATCTGATTGTCTCGCACTCGGATTACTTTAGTTACCGTGAAAATACGGATCTAATCTAGAGTTCATTAACAACATAGTCAAACAATGTTTTATCTTTGGGGCGATTTTCAAAGAGAAATTCAGGATGCCATTGAACACCAAGATAAGGAAGACCGTCCGTAGTTGTCACGGCCTCAATTATTCCATCTTTAGGATCATGTGCTACAACCTTAAGATTAGGAGCTAAATCTTTAATGCTCTGGTGGTGGAAGGAGTTGATATGTGAGATTTCTCCATAAATCTCTCGGAGAATGGTATCAGGTTCCGTTACGAGACGTTGAGTCGTGTATTCGGCTGAACAGTCCTGCCAATGATCCTCGATATCTTGGTGAAGCGTACCGCCCATAGCGACATTGAAAAGCTGAGTACCACGGCAAACAGAGAAAATTGGTTTCTTCTGTTTGATCGCTTCTCTGATAAGGGATAATTCAAAAATATCTCTTTGAAGGTGGTAGTCATCACTATCAATAGCCTTTGGTTCACCATAGTATTTTGGATCAACATTTTGCCCACCCGTTAGGATGAGCTTATCAATGATACTGATGTAATGGGTAGCCATTTCTTGATCACCAATCGGTAGGATGATTGGAATTCCGCCAGCGTCCTTGACTCCTTCAACAAAGCCCTTTGCTGCATAGCTCATCATGATGTCATCATCTGGATGAGTTTTTTCATTTCCTGTAATCCCAATAACTGGTTTTTTCATAAATGCTTTCGCTTTCTAATCCTCTTTACGCATAAAATAGAGGAGGGTTTGGAGTTCGCTTGTCAAATCGACATACTGAACGACCACATCTTTTGGGAGGTGAAGGTGAACAGGGGAAAAGCTGAGAATACCTTTTATACCTGCATCGACCAAAAGATTGGCAACTTCTTGTGATTTAACACTTGGAACAGTTAGGATAGCAGTTTTGACATCTGCTTCTTTGATTTTTTCTTTAATCTGTGAGATACCATAGATTGGAATTCCATCAGGTGTCTGGGTCCCGACTTCTGGATGGTCATCTAGGTCAAATGCCATGATGATTTTCATCTTGTTACGCTCATGGAAGCGATAGTGGAGAAGGGCATGCCCCATATTCCCAATCCCAACCAACATAACATTGGTAATGGAGTTGTCATTTAGGAGGTCAGCAAAAAAAGTCATCAGTTTTTTAACATCATAACCAAAACCACGACGACCTAGTTCACCAAAATAGGAAAAATCACGACGAACAGTCGCAGAATCGATACCGATAGCCTCTGCAATTTGCTTGGAGTTGGCACGTTCGATTTTCTCGGCATGAAATCTCTTGAAAATTCGATAGTAGAGAGAGAGTCTTTTTGCTGTTGCTTTTGGAATAGCAGACTGTTTATCTTTCACAAAACCACAACCTTTCTATTCTTCTATTTTATAGAAACATTGTGAAAAAATCAACAAAAATCAACGAAAACAAGAAAAAACTAAGAGAATTCTTAGTTTTAATCTGAAAAATTAGTTTGTGATAAAAAACGGTAGAGATCGCCAACTAATCCTTGATAAATAACTTTATCATTCAGTGTTAAGGAGCTAATTAGGAGAGTGTCGGGCAGGGTGACACAGCCTGATAGTGATAGCATAAGCTCTTCGTAATCGGCAAATTCAAGTGTGCGTTCTACTTGATAGCTATCTTTATATGTGAGACGATACATGGCAAACTATCTTTCTTCTTTTGTGAAGATTCCGCGTTCTACAAGACTGTCCATGAGGAAGTAGAATTTCTCTTGGTGGATATGGTGTTCTTCAGATTTAAAAATATTCACCAAACGAAGGCCTGACTTGTCAGTGATATTGAGTTTAGCACCTGTAAGGTCTTTGTTGATGATGATTTTTAGCTTGAATCCTTCACCGCTGTTAGGTACTTTCTCAAGCAGACGAGTCAGTTCGAAGTTTCCAACTTTTGTTTCAAAGAAAGTATTGTCTTTGAGTGTGAATTTTTTGACAGATGGGCTAAGTGTGTAGTCGTAGCGACAGTTTTGTAGTTTAATGGTTTTTTCGAATGCCATTAGATTAATCTCCAATAATATTTTTTAAGGTTTGTGCGAGTTGTTTTAGTTCTTCCTCAGTGTTAAGAGGAGACAGACTGATACGGACAGATTCTTTCAAACGATGTGAATCTGGTCCATAAAATGCTTCAAGCACATGACTGGTTTGCACGACACCAGCAGTACAGGCTGAACCGGTAGAAATTGAAATTCCTTCAAGGTCTAACTGGAGTAAGAGCAAATCATTTTTTTGACCAGGAAAGCCAATGTTGACAACATAAGGAAGCTGGTGTTGGCTTTCGTTGAGATAGTATTCTAGATCTGCAATCTCATCTAGAAAAGCAGATTTTAATCCCTCTAGTTTTTGGTAATGTTCAGCTTGCTGCTCTAAGTCCTCTTTGAGAGCGGCGACCATGCCTACAATGGCAGCGAGGTTTTCTGTTCCAGCCCGTTTTTTTTGTTCTTGATCACCACCATGAAGATAGGAGTCAAAGTCCCCAGCCGATGCGTAAAGAAAGCCGACTCCTTTTGGTCCATGGAATTTGTGGGCAGAAGCACTGAGGAAATCAATTCCTAATTCCTCGGGATGGATAGGAAGTTTCCCGATAGCTTGAACAGCATCTACATGATAAGCCGCAGGATGCTCTTTTAAAACACGTCCAATCTCAGCGATAGGTAAGAGACTGCCCGTTTCATTATTAGCATACATAGTGGAAACGAGAATGGTATCGTCACGTAAGGCTTCTTGAATTTGCTGGGCAGTTATTTCTTGATTTACTGGTTGGATGATGGTCGCTTCAAAACCAAAATGTTGCACCAGATAATCGATAGTCTCAAGCACAGAATGGTGTTCAATAGCTGTCGTGATGATATGTTTTCCATTTTTTTGATGACGGAGACAATAGCCGATAATAGCTGTATTGTTGCTTTCTGTACCACCAGATGTGAAAAAGATATGTTGAGGTTTGGTTCCTAGTAAGTGGGCTAAGTCCTGACGAGCTTCTCGTAAGAGCTTGCCAGCCTGTCGACCATGACTATGAATACTAGAAGGATTACCATGGGTTTCTTGCATGACCTTGGTCATTTCTGAAATAGCAACTGCTGACATAGGAGTCGTTGCAGCATTGTCCAAATAAATCAAAGGATCACCTTATTTCTTTTTGTTGTAAGCAAAGAGTGGGCTGACTGGTTTTCTTTCATGGATGCGGACGATAGCATCTCCGATTAACTCGCTAGCAGTAATGTAACATACATTTTCTGGAGTTCTTTCTTTGGTTGCAACGGAGTCTGTCACAAGGATTTCTTTGATGTTTGTAGCATCAAGGAGGTCTGCTGCACCTTCAACAAATAAACCGTGACTAGATACTGCATAAATTTCAGTTGCACCTTCACGTTCAACGATTTTGGCTGCTTCAGAGAAAGTACGACCAGTATTTAGGATATCGTCAATTAAGATAGCCTTCTTGCCTTCAACATCCCCAATGATATAGCCTTCGTTACGATCAGAATCGTCTTGGGCGTAGTCAATGATAGCGATAGGGGCATCAAGGTATTCGGCCAAACTACGAGCACGTTTAACACCAGAGTTCTTTGGACTAACAACAACAACATCAGAGCCAAGAAGTCCTTTATCACAGTAGTGCTTAGCAAATAGAGGAACAGTATAAAGATTGTCTACAGGAATGTCAAAGAAACCTTGAACTTGAACAGCGTGGAGGTCAAGCGTTAGAACACGGCTTACACCAGCCTTGACAAGCATATTGGCAACCAATTTTGCAGTGAGGGGTTCGCGAGAAGAAGCGATACGATCCTGACGAGCATAACCAAAGTAAGGAAGGACAACGTTGATACTGTGAGCACTTGCACGAACACAAGCATCAACCATGATTAATAATTCCATCAAGTGGTTGCTAACGGGGTAGCTGGTTGACTGGATGATGTAAACATCGTAACCACGGACACTTTCTTCGATGTTGACTTGGATTTCTCCGTCAGAAAATTGACGAGAGGATAATTTTCCGAGAGGTACACCAACTGTATCCGCAATCTTTTGAGCGATTTCTGGGTTAGAGTTTAGGGTGAAAAGTTTCATGTTGTTTCTATCTGACATTATAGACCGTCCTCTGTAAACTTTGTGAATCTCCTTTGAGAAAGTTCTGTTTTTCAAAGCAAGATTCTTTTATTTTTATCTTTTCTATTCTACCAAAAAAAGGAGATTATTTCAGCTTTTTTTCATGCTTTTAATAAAACGAATTAATTTTGAAGGAGCTTTCTGATAAGTTATGTGATTTTCATCTAAAAATTTCCGAAAATCGGCTTTCCCTTTTTCATGGTCTGTGACTTCAAGCTCGAGTTCATAGTCCGTCTGGCCAAAGTATCGACTTTCATCTAAGGCCATTAAGCCAATCTCGGTTTTCATTTCATAACGTTGAGTGGAAAGGCAGCCTAGAACAAGCCAGTCATGACTTTCAATACCAATCTTAGCGAGCTTTTCTAGAACGAGCCCTTGAGGTAGTTTTTGTTTTTCTAGGTACGACTCAGCTTCTGGAAGAGTTAGTTTCTGGTTGTATTCCATATTTCCTACAGTTTGAGGCACTTTCAAGGTCAATTCCGCCCAATCTGCAAAAGTGCGAATGCGCATGGCAACCTTCTTTTCACGCAATTGAAAATCAGGTGTGTCAATGTAGTAGTTTTTTTGATGAACAGGTGCTATATGGGCAAATTGTTTTTTTAAATGATCGTAATCCTCTTTTTTCAGTAGTGTTTTCAGTTCAATTTCTAAATGTTTCATTTTTCTAACCTTTTCTTTATCTTTGAAAGCGGATTTATGGTATAATGTACAATGTATTTATTGTATAAGATTGTAGTGAAAAAATCAAAGATTTTCGATAGAGCAATCAAACATTACAAGGGAGAAAGTATGACCATAGAATGGGAAGAATTTTTAGATCCTTACATTCAGGCTGTAGGTGAGTTGAAGATTAAACTTCGTGGGATTCGCAAACAGTATCGTAAGCAAAACAAGCATTCTCCGATTGAGTTTGTAACGGGTCGTGTCAAACCGATTGAAAGTATTAAAGAAAAGATGGCTCGTCGAGGTATTACTTATGCAACTCTGGAAAATGACTTGCAAGATATCGCAGGGCTACGTGTTATGGTTCAGTTTGTTGATGACGTGGAAGAAGTTGTTGCAATACTACGTAAACGTCAGGATATGAGAGTCGTTCAGGAACGGGATTATATCACCCATCGTAAGGCTTCAGGTTATCGTTCTTATCACGTTGTTGTCGAATATACCGTTGACACGATAAATGGGGCTAAGACCATCCTCGCCGAGATTCAAATACGGACTTTGGCTATGAACTTTTGGGCTACTATTGAGCATTCGCTCAATTATAAGTACCAGGGAGATTTTCCAGAGGATATAAAAGAAAGACTGGAAATCACTGCCAAAATTGCTCATCAGCTAGATGAAGAAATGGGTAAGATTCGAGATGACATTCAGGAAGCTCAGGCTCTCTTTGATCCTTTGAGTAGAAAACTTAACGATGGTGTAGGAAATAGTGACGATACAGATGAAGAATACAGGTAAGCGAGTTGACCTCATAGCTAATAGAAAGCCGCAGAGTCAGAAAGTTTTACATAAACTGAGGGAAAAACTCAAAAAACAGCATTTTATAATTAATGACACAAATCCAGACATCGTCATTTCGATTGGCGGAGATGGGATGCTTTTGTCTGCTTTTCACAAGTACGAAAATCAGTTAGACAAGGTTCGATTTGTTGGCGTCCATACTGGACATTTAGGCTTTTACACGGATTATCGTGACTTTGAGTTGGACCAGCTGGTTACCAATCTCCAACTGGATTCTGGAGCCAAGGTTTCTTACCCAGTCTTGAATGTCAAAGTGACACTTGAAAATGGAGATGTGAAAACCTTCCGTGCTTTAAATGAAGCGAGCATCCGTCGGTCAGATCGCACCATGGTTGCAGATATCATCATTAACCATGTTCCATTCGAGCGCTTTCGTGGAGATGGTGTGACTGTCTCAACGCCGACTGGAAGCACTGCCTATAACAAATCCTTGGGAGGAGCGGTTTTGCACCCTACCATTGAAGCCTTGCAACTGACTGAAATTGCGAGCCTCAACAACCGGGTTTATCGGACTCTAGGATCTTCAATCATCGTTCCGAAGAAAGATAAAATCGAGCTATTACCGACTCGTAATGACTATCACACCCTTTCGGTTGACAATAGTATCTATTCTTTCCGAAATATAGAAAGGATTGAGTACCAAATCGACCATCACAAGATTCACTTCGTAGCGACACCAAGTCACACTAGTTTCTGGAATCGTGTCAAAGATGCCTTCATCGGCGAGGTGGACGAATGAAGTTCGAATTTATCGCAGATGAACATGTCAAGGTCAAAGCCTTTCTGAAGAAACACGAGGTTTCTAAAGGACTGTTGGCTAAGATAAAGTTTCGAGGCGGGGCTATTCTGGTCAATGGCCAACCTCAAAATGCGACTTATCTCTTAGATATTGGATACAGGGTGACTATTGATATCCCTGCAGAGGAAGGGTTTGAGAGCCTTGAAGCAATTGAGCGTCCACTGGATATTCTCTATGAGGATGACCATTTTCTGGTTTTAAATAAACCTTATGGAGTAGCATCCATCCCAAGTGTCAATCATTCCAATACCATTGCTAATTTTATAAAGGGCTACTATGTCAAGCAAAATTATGAGAACCAGCAAGTTCACATCGTAACTAGGCTTGATAGAGATACATCTGGTTTGATGCTCTTTGCCAAGCACGGCTACGCTCATGCACGTTTAGATAAGCAGTTGCAACGAAAGTCTATCGAAAAACGTTACTTTGCTTTAGTTAAAGGAGCTGGTGTCTTGGAGCCAGAAGGGGAGATTATCGCACCAATTGCGCGTGATGTGGACTCCATTATCACTAGACGGGTTGCCAAAGGTGGGAAATACGCTCATACGTCTTACAAAGTTGTAGCGTCTTATGGAAATATTCACCTAGTCGATATTCGCCTGCATACTGGACGAACTCATCAGATACGAGTGCATTTTTCCCATATTGGCTTTCCTTTGTTGGGAGACGATTTGTATGGTGGTAGTCTGGATGACGGTATTAAACGTCAGGCTCTGCATTGTCATTATTTATCTTTTTATCATCCTTTTCTAGAGCACGATTTGCAGCTAGAAAGCCCCTTACCGGATGATTTCAGCAATCTTATTACTCAGTTATCAACTAATACTCTTTAAAAACTATTTGGAGTATAATTTATTTTATTAAAGGAGAAAACTCATGGAAGTTTTTGAAAGTCTCAAAGCCAACCTGGTTGGTAAAAATGTACGCATCGTTCTCCCTGAAGGGAAAGAACCTCGTATCCTTCAAGCGACAAAACGTTTGGTTAAAGAAACAGATGTCATCCCAGTATTGCTTGGTAAACCTGAAAAAATTAAAATCTACCTTGAAATCGAAGGGATCACTGAAGGTTACGAAGTTATCGACCCTGACCACTACGCTAAGTTTGACGAAATGGTTGCTGCGCTCGTTGAACGTCGTAACGGTAAGATATCAGAAGAAGAAGCTGGTAGACTATTGCGTGAAGACGTTAACTACTTTGGTGTAATGCTAGTATATATGGGCTTGGTTGACGGTATGGTTTCAGGTGCACTTCACTCAACTGCTGCAACAGTTCGTCCAGCTCTTCAAATCATTAAAACTCGTCCTAATGTTACTCGTACTTCAGGTGCCTTCTTGATGACTCGTGGTTCAGAACGTTATCTTTTCGGAGACTGTGCGATCAACATTAATCCTGATGCTGATGACTTAGCTGAAATTGCTATTAACTCAGCAATCACTGCGAAAATGTTTGGTATCGAACCCAAAATTGCTATGTTGAGCTATTCAAGTAAAGGTTCTGGTTTTGGTGAGAACGTTGATAAGGTAGTAGCAGCTACACAACGTGCGCACGAACTACGTCCAGATCTTGAAATAGATGGGGAATTGCAATTTGATGCGGCCTTCCACCCTGAAACGGCAGCTTTGAAAGCTCCAGGAAGTAAAGTAGCTGGACAAGCAACTGTATTCATCTTCCCAAGTATAGAAGCTGGAAATATCGGTTACAAGATTGCAGAACGTCTCGGTGGTTTCTCGGCTGTAGGTCCTGTTTTACAAGGTTTGAATAAGCCAGTTAATGACCTTTCACGTGGATGTAGCTCAGATGATGTATATAATCTTACACTAATTACTGCAGCTCAAGCAGTTCATCAATAAGATTTAGTCCTCTTTCCCATGGGAAGAGGCTTTTTAGTACTGAGAAAAGGACAGCTATAAGCTTCTATGTTATACTAGATATATGTTAGATTTGAAAAAATACGGTATCGTCATGTGGCCGGAGGAGAAGATCATTTCTTTTCGTGAGAAACTCCTCAACTGGTATGATGAAAACAAGCGAAATCTACCTTGGCGGAGAAGTAAAAATCCTTATCACATCTGGGTATCTGAAATCATGCTCCAGCAAACCAGGGTGGATACAGTTATTCCATACTACAAACGATTCTTGGACTGGTTTCCAACTGTTGAAAGTCTGGCGAATGCCCCTGAAGAGCGTCTGCTGAAGGCTTGGGAAGGTTTGGGTTATTATTCTCGAGTACGCAATATGCAAGTTGCTGCTCAGCAGATTATGACTGACTTTGAAGGGACATTTCCAAACACTTACGAAGAAATTTCTAGTTTGAAAGGGATTGGCCCCTATACTGCGGGTGCAATTTCCAGTATCGCTTTTAATTTACCCGAGCCTGCGGTCGATGGCAATGTCATGCGAGTTTTAGCGCGTTTGTTTGAGGTGAATTATGATATTGGAGTTCCCAGCAATCGCAAAATTTTTCAGGCTATGATGGAAATCTTGATTGACCCGAAACGACCAGGTGACTTTAACCAAGCTCTGATGGATTTAGGCTCTGATATAGAGTCTCCGGTTAACCCTCGACCAGAAGAAAGTCCTGTTAAGGAATTTAGCGCATCCTATCAAAATGGAACAATGGATCGATATCCGATCAAAGAACCCAAGAGAAAGCCTCTTTCTATTTATCTGAAGGCTTTGGTTGTGTGCAATGATAGAGGGCAATACCTACTTGAGAAAAATGAAAGTGAGAAACTGTTAGCCGGTTTTTGGCACTTCCCACTGATTGAGGTTGACGATTTCTCTAGCGATGATAATCAACTAGATCTCTTCTCACAAGTCAAAGAGGAAAGCAGAGCATTTGGACCAAGCCCTCAAGAAAACTTTGAGCAGGATTATGATTTAGAAGTGAATTGGTCCCAGCAAGTATTTGACCAAGTCAAGCATGTATTTAGTCATCGGAAATGGCATATTCAAATCCAAGCTGGTCAAGTGACGGAAACAAAACAGTTTTCTGACAGAGAAATTCGCTGGGTTTCTTCTCAGGAATTTTCTGATTATCCACTTGCGAAACCTCAACAAAAAATTTGGCAGGCTTATAAAACAAGTTTTGAAGATGAAGGCCTATAGTAGCCATTTGTGCCTTCTTTGCATTTTTTTGTTATAATAGATAGAGAAAAGGTGATAAAATGAAAAAAATATTAATTGTAGATGATGAGAAACCAATCTCAGATATTATTAAGTTTAATATGGCCAAGGAAGGTTATGAAGTTGTTACAGCCTTCAATGGTCGTGAGGCAATCGAGCTATTTGAAGCAGAGCAACCTGACATTATTATCCTCGACTTGATGTTACCTGAAATTGATGGTTTAGAAGTTGCTAAAGCTATTCGCAAGACCAGTAGTGTTCCTATCATCATGCTCTCAGCCAAGGATAGCGAGTTTGACAAGGTTATTGGTTTAGAGTTAGGTGCAGATGATTATGTTACAAAACCTTTCTCAAACCGTGAGTTGCAGGCTCGTGTTAAGGCCCTTCTTCGTCGTACCGATCTAGTTTCAGTAGATAACCAAGAGTCTGATGAGAAGAAGGCGCAACCTTTACAAATTGGTGATTTGGAAATCGTTCCAGATGCTTACGTGGCAAAGAAATATGGTGAGGAATTAGATTTGACCCACCGTGAGTTTGAGCTCTTATATCACTTGGCTTCCCATATTGGACAAGTGATTACGCGTGAACACTTGCTTGAGACTGTTTGGGGTTATGATTATTTTGGTGATGTTCGGACAGTGGACGTGACTATTAGACGTTTGCGTGAAAAAATTGAAGATACTCCAAGCCGTCCAGAGTATATCCTCACCCGTCGTGGTGTTGGCTACTATATGAAAAATAATGATTGAAGATATTAGACAAACTATTCTGACCAGTGATTTTATCTTTATCCTGATTTTACTTGGCTTTATCCTGGTGGTGACCTTGCTCTTACTGGAAAATCGTCGGGATAATATCCGTCTGAAGGAGATAAATCAAAAGGTTAAGGACTTGATTGCAGGTGATTATTCTCAAGTTTTGGACTTGCAAGGAAGTACAGAAATCACCAATATCACCAATAATCTAAACGATTTGTCAGAAGTTATTCGTTTGACCCAAGAAAATCTGGAACAAGAGAGTAAACGATTGAACAGTATTCTTTCTTATATGACTGATGGCGTCCTTGCGACTAATCGCCGTGGCCAGATTACCATGATCAACGATATGGCAAAGAAACAGCTCGGTGTGCAGAAAGAAGATGTTCTTAATAAAAGCATCCTCGAATTGCTTAAGATAGAAGATGAGTATGAGCTGCGTGACCTGATTACACAGATTCCAGAGTTGACGATTGACTCCCAGGATGTAAATGGGGAATACCTGAGCCTTCGTGTACGTTTTGCTCTGGTTCGTCGTGAGTCAGGTTTCATCTCTGGTTTGGTTGCCGTTTTACATGATACGACCGAGCAAGAGAAGGAAGAGCGTGAGCGAAGACTCTTTGTTTCGAATGTCAGTCATGAGTTGCGTACTCCTTTGACCAGTGTTAAATCTTATCTCGAAGCCTTGGATGAGGGAGCTCTGTATGATCCTGTCGCCCCTGATTTTATTAAGGTCTCACTCGATGAAACCAACCGTATGATGCGTATGGTGACAGATCTCTTGCATCTATCTCGTATTGACAATGCGACTACTAAACTGGATATAGAGTTGATTAACTTTACAGCCTTTATCACCTTCATCCTCAACCGTTTTGATAAGATGAGAAATCAGGATGAAGAGAAAAAATATGAGCTAGTGAGAGATTATCCAATAACTTCAGTTTGGATTGAGATTGATACGGATAAGATGACCCAGGTGATTGATAATATTCTTAACAATGCCATCAAGTATTCACCAGATGGTGGGAAGATTACGGTTAGCATGAAAACCACGGATGACCAGATGATTTTATCAATTTCTGACCAGGGTCTTGGGATTCCAAAACAAGATTTGCCTAGGATTTTTGACCGCTTTTACCGTGTGGATCGCGCAAGAAGTCGTGCTCAAGGTGGGACTGGTCTAGGTCTGGCTATCGCGAAAGAAATCATCAAACAACACAATGGTTTTATTTGGGCAAAAAGCGAATACGGTAAGGGCTCAACCTTTACCATAGTGCTCCCTTATGATAAGGATGCCGTAAAAGAAGAAATATGGGAGGACGAAATAGAAGACTAGAATGAGTGAAAAAGGCTTTAAATACAGTATTTTAGCATCAGGTTCCAGTGGAAATTCCTTTTATCTGGAAACTCCAAAAAAGAAAATCTTAGTGGATGCAGGCTTGTCTGGTAAGAAAATCACCAGTCTTTTGAGCGAAATCAATCGTAAGCCAGAAGATTTGGATGCTATCTTGATTACGCATGAACATTCAGATCATATTCATGGAGTTGGTGTATTGGCTCGCAAATATGGTATGGACCTTTACGCCAATGAAAAAACCTGGCAGGCTATGGAAAATAGCAAGTACCTCGGTAAGGTGGATTCATCGCAGAAGCATATTTTTGAAATGGGTAAAACCAAAACCTTTGGCGATATTGATATTGAGAGTTTTGGGGTTAGCCATGATGCGGTAGCACCCCAGTTTTACCGCTTTATGAAAGATGACAAGAGCTTTGTCATGCTGACCGATACAGGTTACGTCAGTGACCGTATGGCAGGAATTGTCGAAAATGCAGACGGTTATCTCATCGAGTCCAACCACGACGTAGAAATCTTGAGAGCAGGATCTTACGCTTGGCGTCTCAAACAGAGAATTCTATCGGATCTCGGTCACCTCTCTAACGAGGATGGTGCTGAGGCCATGATTCGTGCAATGGGAAATCGTACCAAGAAAATCTACCTCGGGCATTTGTCCAAAGAGAACAATATCAAGGAGCTGGCTCATATGACCATGGTCAACCAGCTAGCACAAGCTGATCTGGGAGTAGGAGTAGACTTTAAAGTTTACGACACTTCCCCAGATACTGCAACACCATTGACAGATATATAAAAAGAAGGCAAGTGCCTTCTTTTTTATATTTTTTACAACCCAGCAAATTCCTTGATTTCTTGTGCGGACATGGAAGAGTCGCAACGGACCTTGATCTGGCCATCTGCAATGTGGACAAAGCCTGGTACGGTTGGGATTCCATAACGTGAGCGGAATTCTTGCAATTCATTGAGTTGGCTTGGTTCTTCACTGTTGATGAAGTAGATGTGGGCTTTGGTTTCAGATACGACACCTGCCAATGTACCAGCAAATTTACGGCAGTAAGGGCAAGTTTTACGACCGATGAAGAAGGTTGCAGTTTCTTTATTATCAAGTGCTTCTTGAGCACGGGCAACAGTTGTGACTTCAAGATCTTTAATATTTTCTAAAAATTGTTCCATGAGTTTACCTCGCTTTCATTGATATGTCTAGTATGCCACAAAGTTCCTAAAATTGCTTAGATTTGATACGAAAAAAAGATGAGACTAGTTTATCTCATCTTTATAGAGTGTTATTTCACAAACGCATTGATTTCCGCTTCGATGTTAGCAATCTTAGCTTGTGAATCTTCGTTGCTTTCACCCACAACGGCAATGTAGAACTTGATTTTTGGTTCTGTACCTGAAGGGCGAACTGCAATCCATGAACCGTCAGCAAGTGTATATTTCAACACATCACTTGGAGGAGTAGTCAAAGTTGTCACAGTACCATCTGTAGCAGTAGAAGTTTGTGCTTTGAAGTCTTCTACAACAGTGATAGCTGTTGCGTTCCATTCTTTCGGAGCATTGTTACGGAATTTAGCCATGATTGCTTTGATTTGTTCTGCACCATCGACACCAGAAAGGGTAACAGAGATGGTTTTTTCAGCGTAGTAGCCGTATTCTTTGTAGATTTCTTCGATACCATCAGCAAGTGTCAAACCACGTGAACGGTAGTAGGCGGCAAGTTCAGCCACGACTAGAACGGCTTGGATGGCGTCTTTATCACGTACGAATGGTTTAATCAAGTAACCGAAGCTTTCTTCAAATCCCATCATGTAAGTGTGATTGTGTTTTTCTTCAAATTCTTGGATTTTCTCTGCGATGAATTTGAAACCAGTCAAAACGTTGAACATGGTTGCGCCGTAGCTTTCAGCAATCTTCGTTACCAAGTCAGTTGATACGATGGATTTGCAGAGAGCAGCATTTTCAGGAAGAGTTCCAGCACTCTTATGAGCTTCCAAGATGTATTTAGCCATGATAGCACCGATTTGGTTACCTGAAAGGTTGAGGTAGCTCCCATCTTTTTGAAGAACTTCAACACCAACACGGTCAGCGTCTGGGTCAGTCGCCACAAGAACATCAGCACCAACTTGACGGCCGAGTTCTTCAGCAAGTGCAAAGGCTGCTTGGTTTTCTGGGTTTGGAGATTTAACAGTTGAGAAATCTGGATCTGGAGTTGCTTGAGCTTCAACGACTTGAACTGAGTCAAATCCTGCTTGAGCAAGAGCACGACGGGCCAACATTTCACCAGTACCATGAAGTGGTGTGTAGACAATCTTCATGTCTTTACCAAACTCTTCAATCAAGGTTGGGTTGATGTTTACGTCTTTGACTTCTTTAAGGTATTCTACATCGACAGCTTCGCCGATAACTTCAATCAAGCCAGAAGCTTTTTCAGCTTCCACATCAGCAACTTCCACAGCGAATGGGTTTTCGATAGCACGGATGTAAGTAGTCAAAGCGTCCGCATCGTGTGGAGGCATTTGTCCACCGTCTTCACCGTAAACCTTGTAACCGTTAAATGGAGCAGGGTTATGGCTGGCAGTAATCATGATACCTGCAAAACAGTTGAGGTGACGAACTGCAAATGAGAGTTCTGGAGTTGGACGAAGGCTTTCAAATACGTAAGATTTGATACCATGTTTTGCAAGAACTGCCGCAGATTCAAAGGCAAACTCAGGTGAGAAGTGACGACTATCGTAGGCAATTGCCACACCACGTTCTTTTTCATTTCCACCTTTTGACTCAATCAAACGAGCCAATCCTTCAGTTGCTTGACGAACAACATAGATGTTGATGCGGTTTGTACCGGCACCGATCAAGCCACGCATACCTGCAGTACCAAATTCAAGATTGGTGTAGAAAGCATCTTCTTTTGTTTTTTCGTCCATATTTTCCAAATCTTGACGAAGGTAGTCTGGAAGGTCGGCAAAATCGACCCATTTTTGATAATTTTCTTGGTAAGTCATAGAGTATCTCCTTTATCTATTGCTTTAATCGCTTTCATTATATCACGATTTGATATTTTAGTAAAACGTTAGCATAACTTAAAATGTAGGAAATTTACTTTTATTTCATTGTAGAAGAACAGCCCTATACGCTTTCTAATGAAAAAGAAGATGAATAGTTCGGGTTTATGACTTGAACTTTTTTCATTGCAATTGTGCAAAAGAGAAAAAGATAGTAAAATAGATGTATGATTATTTTACAAGCCAATAAAATTGAACGTTCTTTTGCAGGCGAGCTTTTGTTTGATAATATAAACCTGCAGGTAGATGAACGAGACCGAATTGCTCTTGTTGGGAAAAATGGTGCTGGTAAGTCCACACTTTTGAAGATTTTGGTTGGAGAAGAGGAGCCAACTAGTGGAGAAATCAATAAGAAAAAAGAAATCTCTCTGTCTTACCTAGTACAAGATAGCCGTTTTGAGTCTGAAAATACCATTTATGAAGAAATGCTCCATGTCTTTGATGACTTGCGTCGAACCGAGAAGCAACTTCGTCAGATGGAGTTGGAGATGGGTGAAAAATCTGGTGAAGGTTTGGATAAACTGATGTCAGATTATGACCGTTTGTCAGAGAATTTCCGCCAGGCAGGTGGTTTTACCTACGAAGCAGACATTCGAGCGATTTTAAATGGATTTAAGTTCGATGAGTCTATGTGGCAGATGAAAATTGCCGAGCTTTCTGGTGGTCAAAACACCCGTCTTGCTCTTGCTAAAATGCTCCTCGAAAAACCAAATCTCTTGGTCTTAGATGAACCTACCAACCATTTGGATATTGATACGATAGCCTGGTTGGAGAATTACTTGGTAAATTATAGCGGTGCTCTCATTATTGTCAGCCATGACCGCTATTTCTTGGATAAGGTTGCGACGATTACGCTCGATTTGACCAAACATTCCTTGGATCGTTATGTGGGGAATTACTCTCGTTTTGTCGAGCTAAAGGAGCAAAAGCTAGCAACTGAAGCAAAAAACTATGAAAAGCAACAGAAGGAAATTGCTGCTCTGGAAGACTTTGTCAATCGAAATCTAGTACGAGCTTCGACAACCAAACGTGCCCAATCTCGGCGTAAGCAACTAGAAAAAATGGAGCGCATAGATAAGCCTGAATCTGGCAAGAAATCAGCCAATATGACCTTCCAGTCTGAAAAAATATCTGGTAATGTTGTCCTGACAGTTGAAAATGCGGCTATTGGCTATGATGGGGAAATATTGTCAGAGCCAATCAACCTAGACCTTCGTAAGATGAATGCTGTTGCCATCGTTGGACCAAACGGCATCGGGAAGTCAACCTTTATCAAGTCAATAGTTGGTCAGATTCCTTTTATCAAGGGAGAAAAGCGATTTGGTGCCAATGTTGAGGTTGGCTACTATGATCAGACCCAAAGCAAGTTAACACCTAGTAATACTGTACTCGATGAACTCTGGAATGATTTTAAACTGACACCGGAAGTTGAAATCCGTAATCGGCTAGGCGCTTTCCTTTTTTCAGGTGACGATGTTAAAAAATCAGTTGGCATGTTGTCTGGTGGTGAACGCGCTCGTTTGTTACTTGCTAAACTGTCTATGGAGAACAATAACTTCTTGATTCTTGACGAGCCGACCAACCACTTGGATATTGATAGCAAGGAAGTGCTAGAAAATGCCTTGATCGACTTTGATGGAACCCTTCTTTTTGTCAGCCACGACCGTTACTTTATTAACCGTGTGGCCACTCATGTTTTGGAATTGTCTGAGAATGGTTCGACTCTTTACTTGGGAGATTACGACTACTATGTTGATAAGAAGGCTGAAATGGAAGTCAGCCGGACAGAAGAAGTTTCAACTAGCAATCAAGCAAAAGAAGCAAGTCCAGCTAATGATTATCAAGCCCAGAAAGAAAGTCAAAAAGAAGTTCGCAAGCTCATGCGACAAATCGAGAACTTGGAGGCTGAAATCGAAGGGCTAGAAAATCAAAGTCAAGCCCTCTCTGAACAAATGTTGGAAACCAATGATGCCGAAAAACTCATGGAGTTGCAGGCTGAACTGGACAAAATTAGCCATCGTCAGGAAGAGGCTATGCTTGAGTGGGAAGAATTATCGGAGCAGGTGTAAAGATGGAACATCTTGGAAAGGTATTTCGTGAATTTCGAACTAGTGGAAAGTACTCATTAAAGGAAGCAGCGGGAGATTCTTGCTCTACCTCTCAGTTATCTCGCTTTGAGCTTGGCGAGTCTGATCTAGCAGTTTCCCGTTTCTTTGAGATTTTGGATAATATTCACGTGACTGTTGAAAATTTTATGGACAAAGCTAGGGATTTTCAAAATCATGAACACGTTGCCTTGATGGCGCAGATTATTCCGCTTTACTACTCAAATGATATTGCAGGTTTTCAACAACTTCAAAAAGAACAACTACAGAAAGCGAAGAGTTCGACCAATCCCCTCTATTTTGAGCTGAATTGGATTCTGCTACAAGGCCTTATTTGTCAGAGAGATACTCGTTACACGATGAGGCAGAGTGATTTGGATAAGGTCGCAGATTATCTTTTCAAAACGGAAGAATGGACTATGTATGAGTTGATTCTTTTTGGTAATCTCTATACTTTCTACAATGTGGACTATGTATCTCGGATTGGTAGAGAAGTCATGGAGCGAGAAGAGTACTACAAAGAAATTGGTCGCCATCGAAAACTCGTTCTGATTCTAGCCCTTAACTGTTACCAACATTGTTTGGAAAACCGTTCCTTTACGGATGCGGACTATTTCGAAAGTTATGTAGAGAAGCTGATTGGAAATGGTATCAAGCTTTATGAGCGCAATATCTTTCATTATCTAAAGGGTTTTGCCCTCTACCAGAGAGACTTGAAAGAAGAGGGTTGTTGTCAGATGCAGGAAGCCATGCATATTTTTGAAGTACTTGGACTTCCAGAGCAAGTGGCCTATTATCAGGAACATTATGAAAAATTTATAAATCCTTAAATTTCCCAAATAAGGGAAAAGCGAAGAGACTCTTTTCAGTTTTGATACAATAGTTTCAAAATTTGAGAGGAGCTTTTTATATGAATCGACATGCAGTACAGTTGATTAGTCGTGGTGCTATTAATAAGATAGGAAATATGCTCTATGATTATGGAAACAGTGTTTGGTTGGCGTCAATGGGAACGATAGGGCAGACTGTTCTTGGGATTTATCAAATTTCTGAGTTGGTTACATCGATTCTAGTCAATCCCTTTGGCGGAGTGATTTCAGACCGCTTTTCGCGTCGCAAAATTTTGATGACGACAGACTTGGTTTGTGGTATTCTCTGTTTAGCTATTTCTTTCATCAGAAATGATAGCTTGATGATTGCTGCCTTGATTTTTGCCAATATTGTTCAGGCGGTTGCCTTTGCATTTTCTCGTACAGCCAATAAAGCCATTATAACTGAGGTTGTAGAGAAAGACGAGATTGTGACCTATAATGCTCGCTTAGAGCTCGTTTTGCAGGTTGTAGGTGTTAGCTCCCCTGTACTTTCTTTCCTCGTTTTACAATTTGCCAGTCTCCATATGACGCTCGTTTTAGATGCCATTAGTTTTTTCATCGCATTTACATTAGTAGCTTTTCTCCCCCAAAAAGAGACTCAAAAACAAGAGAAGAAGACTTTCAACTGGAAAAATATTTTTTCTGATATGAAAGAAGGACTTGACTATATCTGGCGCCAGCAAGAGATCTTTTTCCTTTTGTTAGTAGCTTCCAGTGTTAATTTCTTTTTTGCAGCTTTTGAATTTCTCCTCCCCTTTTCAAATCGGCTTTACGGGGCAGAAGGAGCTTATGCAAGTATTTTGACTATGGGGGCAATTGGTTCGATTATCGGAGCTCTTCTAGCTAGTAAAATAAAGGCAAGTGTTTATAATCTTTTGATTCTATTGGTTTTGACTGGAGTTGGAGTTTTTGTGATGGGGTTACCACTGCCAACTTTTCTTTCCTTTTCGGGAAATTTAGTTTGTGAACTGTTTATGACAATTTTTAATATTCATTTTTTTACTCAGGTTCAAACCAAGGTTGAAAGTGAATATTTGGGTAGAGTATTAAGTACAATTTTTACTTTAGCCATTCTATTTATGCCGATTGCAAAAGGCTTTATGACGGTGCTGCCAAGCGTACATCTCTCTTCTTTCCTGATAATCGGAAGTGGAGTTGTTATCCTGTCTTGTCTATCCCTTATTTATGTACGAAGTCATTTTGAAAAAGAGTCCTAATTTCTATTTTTTTAGAAAATATTTCACTACGAACCATTTTTCAGCCCTTCTCTATTGTGAGGAGGGCTTCATTTGTGGTAAAATAATATTATGAATGAAAGAATGAATGAGTTAGTTGCCTTACTCAATCGCTATGCAACCGAGTACTATACAAGTGATAACCCCTCGGTTTCAGATAGCGAGTATGATCGCCTCTACCGAGAGTTAGTCGAGTTGGAAGCTGCCTATCCAGATCAAGTTTTAGCGGACAGTCCGACCCATCGTGTTGGTGGTAAGGTTTTAGACGGTTTTGAAAAATACAGTCATCAGTATCCTCTTTATAGTTTGCAGGATGCTTTTTCACGTGAAGAGTTAGAAGCTTTTGATGCGCGTGTTCGAAAGGAATTACCCCAACCGACCTATATCTGTGAATTGAAAATCGATGGTTTGTCTATATCGCTTACGTATGAAAAGGGGATTTTGGTTGTTGGTGCCACACGTGGGGATGGTTCTGTTGGTGAAAATATCACAGAGAACCTCAAGCGCGTCAAGGACATTCCTTTGACCTTGCCAGAAGAACTTGATATCACTGTCCGTGGAGAGTGTTACATGCCACGCGCTTCGTTTGATCAAGTCAACCAGGCCCGCCAAGAAAATGGAGAGCCTGAATTTGCTAATCCTCGTAACGCAGCTGCAGGAACCCTCCGTCAGTTGGATACAGCAGTAGTGGCCAAGCGTAATCTTGCGACTTTCCTCTATCAAGAAGTAAGCCCTTCTACTCGTGATAGCCAAGAAAAGGTCTTGAAGCATCTTGAACAGCTTGGATTTGTGGTTAATTCTAAGCGAATTCTGGCTGAAAGCATGGATGAGATATGGAATTTCATCCAAGAAGTTGGACAAGAACGGGATAATTTACCTTATGACATTGACGGAGTAGTGATCAAGGTCAATGACCTTGCAGGTCAAGAAGAGCTTGGCTTTACCGTTAAAGCGCCCAAGTGGGCAGTTGCCTATAAATTTCCTGCTGAAGAAAAAGAAGCCCAACTCCTTTCAGTTGATTGGACAGTTGGCCGTACTGGAGTTGTCACGCCAACTGCCAATCTGACACCAGTTCAGCTTGCTGGGACAACCGTCAGTCGTGCAACTCTCCACAACGTAGATTATATTGCTGAAAAAGATATCCGAAAGGACGATACGGTTATCGTTTATAAGGCGGGAGACATCATCCCTGCTGTTTTGCGTGTGGTAGAGTCCAAGCGTATCTCGGAAGAGAAACTAGATATCCCTACAAACTGCCCAAGTTGTGACTCGAACTTGTTGCACTTTGAAGATGAGGTGGCTCTTCGTTGTATCAATCCACGATGCCCTGCCCAAATCATGGAAGGCTTGATTCACTTTGCCTCTCGAGATGCCATGAATATTACAGGACTTGGTCCATCTATCGTTGAAAAGCTTTTTGCTGCTAATCTAGTTAAGGATGTGGCGGATATTTACCGTTTGAATGAAGACGATTTCCTCCTTTTAGAAGGCGTCAAGGAAAAGTCTGCTTCTAAACTGTATCAGGCCATTCAAGCATCCAAGGAAAACTCTGCTGAAAAGCTTTTATTCGGTTTGGGAATTCGCCATGTCGGAAGCAAGGCTAGCCAACTCTTGCTCCAACACTTTCACTCTATTGAAAATCTAGCCCAAGCAGACCCAGAGGAAGTCGCAAGTATCGAGAGCTTGGGTAGTGTGATTGCTCAAAGCCTTCAGACTTATTTTGCTACAGAAGGATCGAAGATTCTCCTAGACGAGTTGAAAGAAGCTGGAGTTAATCTGGACTACAAGGGACAGACAGTAGTAGCAGATGCGGCCTTGTCAGGTTTAACAGTTGTATTAACAGGAAAATTGGAACGTCTCACGCGCTCAGAAGCTAAAAGCAAACTTGAAAGTCTTGGTGCCAAAGTTACAGGCAGTGTATCTAAGAAAACGAATCTTGTCGTAGCAGGAGCAGATGCAGGAAACAAGCTCCAAAAAGCACAAGAACTTGGTATCGAAGTTCGAGATGAAGCTTGGCTAGAAAGTTTGTAAAGAATAGTTGAAAACTAGATGTTAGATAGTCTGAAACTATCTCTCCTGATGTATTTTTATATCTATTAAGGCTATTCTCTATTGTGCTGAAATTCCCGCTAAATTCTTCAGCACCACATAAAAAAATTGAAATTAGGAATTAGGAATTAGGAATTAGGAAAAGAAATGTATAGATACCCAGTAGTCATCCATTTTCACCGAAAAAATGGAGATTATGATGCCTGTTCATTCAGTAGAAAACAGGCAGATATTAAAGAAAATTTGTATTATGAAAATGACTATTTTGGAGCCAAATTCTCCTTTACCGTCATAAGTGCAGAAAGGCTCGATACTCTGACCTTTTCTGTCGAAATAGTTGGAAAGGCAAAAGACTATCTCCTACGGTTTAACCATTATCCACTGTTGACTGAGGTTTGGATCTTAGATGGTGATGAGACAGTTTATTATTCTGAAAATCCAGCCATTGCAAGTCCTTTCTATAAAGATCAAAACCCTTTTGCTTTTGATAAAGCCTTTCACAGTGAAAGTTTTGATCATCATTGGGGATACCAAGGAGAGTTGGGGTATAGTATCTCAGACTACCAGACAAGCTTTAAACTTTGGGCTCCTACAGCTACAGCGGTTCAAGTGGTTGTCTATGAAAATACCAGCAACGATGCGCCGGTTTGGAAAACCTTTAATCTAGAGCGTGGGAATAGCTATTCATACAGTCATAAGTACAATACTATTGGTCTTTGGAGTGTAGATCTAGATGAAAATCTTGCAGGTAAAGCTTATCAGTACCAGGTTGAGTTTCCGCACCACCAGACTTTGACACGAGATCCTTATACAACTGCAACAAGTCCTGATGGAAAACGTTCCGTCATTCTCTCTCAGCAAGATAGACAGGTAGCAGGATTCGAAGTTAAACATGGGACAGATGCTCCTTGGCGTTTGGAAAATCCATGTAAAGCAGTTATCTGTGAAATGCATATTCGTGATTTTACAAAATCACCGACATCTGGAGTTCCAGAAAACCTTCGAGGGACCTTCCTTGGGGCTGCCCAGACTGGAACGGTTAACCAGTATGGTCAAACAACTGCCTTTGACTATATCAAAGCGCTTGGTTGTAATTATGTTCAGCTTCAACCTATCTTTGATCGCCATAAGGAATATGATGAGGACGGAAATGTAACCTATAACTGGGGTTATGACCCTCAAAACTACAATGCTCCAGAAACGAGTTTCTCTAGCAATCCAGATGATCCTGGACAAGTTATTCGAGACCTCAAGACAATGATTCAGGCTTATCATGATGCAGGAATCGGTGTCATTATGGATGTCGTTTACAACCATACCTTCTCAACAGTTGATGCACCTTTCCAAACAACTGTTCCTGATTATTACTATCGTATGAATCCAGATGGAACCTTCCAAAACGGCACAGGAGTAGGAAATGAAACCGCGAGTGAACACGAAATGTTCCGCAAGTATATGATTGACTCACTCCTTTATTGGGTGAAAGAATACAATATTGACGGTTTCCGTTTTGACTTGATGGGAATTCACGATGTTAAAACCATGCAGGCAATTCGTTGGGCACTTGATGAAGTTGATCCACGTATTCTCACTTATGGAGAAGGTTGGGATATGGGGACAGGTCTTGCACCTTATGATAAGGCCAAGAAGGACAACGCCTATCAGATGCCAAATATTGGATTTTTCAATGATGATCAGCGAGATGCGGTCAAAGGAGGAGAAGTTTATGGCTCAATCAAGGCAGGATTTGTTAGTGGTGCAGCTACAGAATCAATTGTAGCTAAGGCTATTCTTGGTAGTCGAGAATTGGGTTCCTATCTTAGTCCAAACCAAGTTCTTAATTATGTGGAAGCCCATGACAATTACAACTTGCATGATTTGTTAGCAACCCTTCATCCAGATCGCAGTTCAGATAAGATTATGCGCCAGGTTGAGACAGCAACAGCGATGAGCATTCTCATGCAAGGGATGTCCTTTATAGAGTTAGGGCAAGAATTTGGACGCACCAAGCTCCTTGCTACTGGTGAAAATGGCGAGCTGACTGCGGCAGATAGAGAGCGGGCTATGAACAGCTACAATGCTCCTGACAGTGTTAATCAAGTCAACTGGAATTTGATCAATGAAAGACAAGAGAGCATTGAATTTATTCGCCAGATTATTCGTCTAAAAACACAGACCAGTGCCTTCTCTTATCCTACATATGAAGAAGTCTATCGCCATGTCTTCGTCCATACAGCTGCTGAAAATAGCGGATGGATCGTTTACGAAATTCACGGTGGACCAGAGCACTTATTGGTAGTCTTTAATGCGAAGGGAACTTCCTTCTACTTTGAGAATGCAGGAAATCTTGAAATGCTTGTGTCTAATAGTCGTTCTAAAGAATCAAATGTGATTGATGATACCAGTGTCGTGGTCTTAAAGGTACTCTCGTAAATTAATGTTCTGAAAAGGTTTAGATTAACTAGACCTTTTTTGATTTTTATTGAAAAACCAATATCTAATAGGAATAAAATTCAAATAATTTGAAGAATCAAGTTTGTGAAAAAAATATCAATATTTTCACAAAAAGGGTTGTAATTTTCTGAAAATTTGATAAAATAAGTTTTAATCATTTTCAGGAGGAAGAGAATTTGACAAATTATCAGAATTTAGTGAATGGAAAATGGAAATCATCAGAGAATGAAATTGCCATCTATTCTCCTATCAATCAAGAAAAACTAGGCACGGTACCAGCTATGAGTCAGGCTGAAGTAGATGAGGCTATGAAAGCTGCGCGTGCAGCTCTCCCTGCGTGGCGTGATTTAGCACCCGTTGAGCGTGCAGCCTATTTACATAAGACAGCAGATATTTTGGAACGTGATAAAGAAAAAATTGGTACAATTCTTGCCAAAGAGGTTGCAAAAGGGATTAAAGCAGCCATTGGAGAAGTAGTACGTACAGCAGATTTGATCCGTTTTGCTGCTGAGGAAGGTATCCGTATTACTGGACAAGCGATGGAAGGTGGCGGTTTTGAAGCTGCAAGTAAAAACAAGCTAGCCGTTGTTCGTCGTGAGCCAGTTGGTGTCGTTTTAGCTATCGCGCCATTTAACTATCCAGTAAACCTTTCTGGATCCAAGATTGCTCCGGCTTTGATTGCAGGGAATGTTGTTATGTTTAAACCACCAACGCAAGGATCTATTTCTGGTCTCTTGCTAGCTAAAGCATTTGACGAAGCCGGAATTCCAGCAGGTGTCTTTAACACCATCACTGGACGTGGTTCTGAGATCGGAGACTACATCATCGAACACAAGGAAGTGAACTTCATTAACTTTACAGGTTCAACACCGATTGGTGAGCGTATCGGTCGTTTAGCTGGTATGCGCCCAGTTATGCTGGAGCTTGGCGGGAAAGATGCAGCAATCGTTTTAGAAGATGCAGATTTGGAAAATGCAGCCAATCAAATCGTAGGTGGTGCATTTAGCTACTCTGGTCAGCGCTGTACCGCTATCAAACGTGTCTTAGTTTTAGAAAGCGTAGCAGACAAGTTAGCCGAATTGCTCCAGGCTAAAGTCGCTAAGCTAACAGTCGGTGATCCATTTGACAATGCTGATATCACACCTGTTATTGACAATGCTTCAGCTGATTTCATCTGGGGATTGATTGAAGATGCTCAGGAAAAAGGCGCTAGGGCTCTTACACCAATCAAGCGTGAAGGCAATCTTCTATGGCCAGTGCTTTTTGACCAAGTTACAAAAGATATGAAAGTAGCATGGGAAGAGCCGTTTGGCCCTGTTCTACCAATTATCCGTGTCGCAGATGCGAATGAAGCAGTAGCAATTGCCAATGAATCTGAGTTTGGTCTTCAATCCTCTGTCTTTACAAATGACTTTAAGAAGGCATTTGAAATCGTTGAGAAACTTGAAGTGGGAACCGTTCATATTAATAATAAAACACAACGCGGACCAGATAATTTCCCATTCCTTGGTGTAAAAGGTTCTGGAGCAGGAGTGCAAGGAATTAAATATAGTATCGAAGCGATGACAAATGTTAAATCCATTGTATTTGATGTGAAATAATATATAAAATCAGGAAATCGATTTCCTGATTTTATTTTTTTCAAAAAAATACAGTTTAAAATTGTTAAAAAACGAATATTCTGGTATTATAATAAAAAAATATATGGAAATTGTTTCGTGTTCTATTTTCGGGATATCTTTTTTAAAATGCTCGGTAATTTTTTGAAGACTTTCATAAAAAAATATGATTTTCTTCGTAAATTACTTGAAAGTTATCTTAAAAGAGTGTATAATAGAATTATAGAAAACGCTTACAAAAGAGAGGGGATCGAATGAATAATCAAGAAGCATTAAGAACCTTTACTACAGGTGAAAACTTTCACCTCCAGCATTATTTAGGAGCACATAGAGAGGAGAAAAACGGAGAAATTGGCTATACTTTTAGGGTTTGGGCACCAAATGCACAAGCAGTTCATCTAGTTGGGGATTTTACTAATTGGGTCGAGAATCAAATTCCTATGGTTCGTAATGAAGCAGGTGTTTGGGAAGTCTTTACTAGTCAGGCTCAGGAAGGTCAGATTTATAAATATCATATCACGCGTGCAAATGGTCACCAGATTATGAAGATTGATCCGTTGGCAGTTTATTTTGAAGCTAGACCGGGTACAGGAGCAGTTCTGACCAATATCCGTGAAAAGAGATGGAAAGATGGTCTTTGGCTAGCACGTCGCAAACGTTTGGGATTTTTCGAGAGACCAGTTAATATATACGAGGCCCATGCAGGATCTTGGAAGAGAAATCCAGATGGCAGTCCCTATACTTTTTCGCAACTGAAAGACGAGTTGATTCCATACTTAGTTGAGATGAACTATACACATATTGAGTTCATGCCTTTAATGGCTCACCCACTTGGATTGAGCTGGGGATACCAGCTTATGGGTTACTTTGCTTTTGAACATTCCTATGGTAGACCTGAGGAATTCCAAGATTTCGTTGAAGAGTGTCATATAAATAATATCGGTGTTATCGTAGACTGGGTTCCAGGTCATTTCACTATTAATGATGATGCATTAGCATATTATGACGGCACACCAACTTTTGAATACCAAGATCACAACAAGGCTCATAACTACGGTTGGGGTGCGCTGAATTTTGACCTCGGGAAAAATGAGGTCCAGTCTTTCTTGATTTCAAGTATTAAATTTTGGATTGATTTTTACCACTTAGATGGTATTCGGGTCGATGCAGTGAGCAATATGCTTTACCTAGATTATGATAATGCTCCTTGGACTCCAAACAAAGACGGTGGAAACCTTAACTATGAAGGTTATTATTTCCTTCAACGTTTGAACACTGTTATCAAGTTAGCTCATCCAGATGTGATGATGATTGCAGAAGAAAGTTCATCAGCAACAAAGATTACTGGTATGAAAGAAATGGGCGGTCTAGGATTTGACTACAAGTGGAATATGGGCTGGATGAATGATATTCTCCGTTTCTACGAGGAAGATCCGATTTATCGTAAGTATGATTTTAACTTGGTAACCTTCAGCTTCATGTACGTTTTCAATGAAAACTACCTCTTACCATTCTCGCACGATGAAGTCGTACATGGTAAGAAGAGCATGATGCACAAGATGTGGGGAGATCGATACAATCAATTTGCAGGTTTGCGAAATCTCTACACTTATCAAATTTGTCATCCAGGTAAGAAACTCTTGTTCATGGGAAGCGAATATGGTCAGTTCTTAGAGTGGAAGTCTGAGGAACAGCTAGAATGGTCTAACTTGGAAGATCCAATGAATGCTAAGATGAAGTACTTCACTTCTCAACTCAATCAATTCTATAAAGAGCATCGTTGTCTTTGGGAAATTGACACCAGCTACGACGGCATCGAAATTATCGATGCGGATAATAGAGATCAGAGTGTCCTTTCCTTTATTCGTAAGAGTAAAAAGGGTGAAATGCTAGTCTGTGTCTTTAATATGGCACCAGTTGAGCGTAAAGACTTTACAATCGGACTTCCTGTCGCAGGAGTTTATGAAGAAGTTTGGAATACAGAATTGGAACAATGGGGTGGTGTCTGGAAAGAATACAACCAAACGGTTCAAACTCAAGAAGGATTATGGAAGGATTATGAGCAGACCTTGACTTTTACCCTGCCAGCTATGGGAGCAAGTATCTGGAAGATTAAACGTCGCTTGAAACCAACTAAAACTGTCACAAATAAAACCCAAAAAGGAGTAGAAAATGAAGAATGAAATGCTAGCTTTGATCCTTGCTGGTGGGCAAGGAACACGTCTCGGAAAACTCACTCAAAGTATTGCTAAGCCGGCTGTGCAATTTGGTGGGCGCTACCGTATCATTGACTTTGCTCTTTCAAACTGTGCTAACTCTGGGATTCACAACGTCGGTGTTATTACGCAGTATCAACCTCTTGCCTTGAACAACCATATCGGAAATGGTTCGAGCTGGGGACTAGATGGTATTAACACAGGTGTTTCCATCCTTCAACCCTACTCTGCAAGCGAGGGAAATCGTTGGTTTGAAGGAACTAGCCACGCTATCTACCAAAACATTGACTACATCGACAGTATCAATCCAGAATATGTTTTGATCCTTTCTGGTGACCACATCTACAAGATGGACTATGATGACATGCTCCAATCACATAAGGATAACAATGCCAGTCTGACTGTAGCTGTTCTAGACGTACCTCTAAAGGAAGCTAGCCGTTTTGGTATCATGAATACAGATGCCAATAACCGTATCGTTGAATTTGAAGAAAAACCTGCTCAACCTAAGTCTACAAAGGCTTCAATGGGGATTTATATTTTTGATTGGAAACGTCTCCGCAATATGCTTGTTGCTGCTGAAAAGAACAAGGTAGATATGTCAGACTTTGGTAAAAACGTTATTCCAAATTACCTTGAGTCTGGTGAAAGTGTCTATGCTTATGAATTCAAGGGTTACTGGAAAGACGTTGGTACGATTGAGTCTCTATGGGAAGCCAATATGGAATACATTGATCCAAACAACGCTTTGGATAGTCGTGATCGTCAGTGGAAAATCTACTCACGGAACTTGATTTCACCACCAAACTTTATTGGAAAACACGCTCATGTAGAAGATTCTTTAGTTGTGGATGGCTGTCTCGTGGATGGAACTGTTAAGCATTCCATTCTCTCAACAGAAGCGCAAGTACGTGAGGGTGCCGAAGTAGTAGACTCTGTAATCATGAGTGGTGCCATTATCGGAAAAGGTGCAAAAATTAAACGTGCCATTATTGGTGAGGGTGCTGTTATTTCTGAAGGTGTCGAAATTGATGGAACAGACGAAGTACAAGTAGTAGGATACAATGAAGTAGTGGGGGTAGCATCAGATGAAGATTGATAAATATTCAGCCATTTTAGGAAACACAGTTGGTTTTCATGATATGTCAACGTTAACAGAACACCGTCCGGTGGCTAGCTTGCCATTTGGAGCAAAATATCGTTTAATTGATTTCCCTCTTTCTAGCCTTGCAAATGCTGGTGTTCGTAGTGTCTTTGGAATTTTCCAACAAGACAATATCAGTTCAGTCTTTGACCATATTCGTTCAGGACGTGAGTGGGGCTTATCTACCCTTCTCAGTCACTACTATCTAGGTATTTATAATACGAGTGTTGAAAGTAGCACAGTTGGGAAAGAATATTACCAACAGCTTCTCACTTATTTGAAACGTTCAGGATCAAATCAGACGGTTGCACTTAACTGTGACATCGTGGTGAATATTGACCTCAATCAAGTATTCCATTTACATACTACTGCCGGTCGTCCGATTACAGTTGTTTATAAGAAATTACCTAAAAAGGATATTTCAGATGTTAATGCCATCTTGGAAGTGGATGAAACAGACCATGTTCTTTCTCATAAACTTTTTGATGCCAAATCAACAGATGAACTTTTCAACATGTCTACAGATATATTCGTCGTTGATACTCCGTGGTTGATTGAACGACTTGAAGAAGAAGTTCAAAAAGAATATCCAGAAAAATTACGCTATGTACTCCGCGATTTAGCTGTAAAAGAAGGTGCTTTTGCTTACGAATACACGGGCTATCTAGCCAATATTCACTCCGTTCAATCCTATTATCAAGCCAATATTGATATGTTGGAGTCTCAAAAATTCTACTCTCTCTTCTCACCTAACCAAAAGATTTATACCAAGGTTAAGAATGAAGAACCAACCTACTATGCGAATACTTCAAAAGTAAGTACTTCTCAGTTTGCTTCTGGTAGTATCATTGAGGGTGAAGTAGTTCAGTCAGTCCTATCTCGTAACATTTATGTTCACAAAGATAGTGTGGTGAAAGACAGCGTTTTATTTCCTCGTGTTGTGATTGGTCAGGGTGCCCAAGTTGAATATGCCATCCTAGACAAAGGAGTTGAAGTTGCGGACGGTGTTGTCATTCGAGGAACAGCAGAACATCCAGTTGTAGTTAAGAAGGGTGAAACAGTAACAGAGGACATTTACTCATGAAAATTTTATTTGTAGCGGCAGAAGGAGCACCCTTTTCAAAAACAGGTGGTTTGGGCGATGTCATTGGTGCCCTTCCCAAATCACTTGTAAAAGCAGGGCACGAAGTTGCAGTTTTCTTGCCTTACTATGATATGGTAGAAGCTAAGTTTGGTGACCAGATAGAGGATGTTCTCCACTTTGAAGTTAGTGTAGGATGGCGTAGACAGTACTGTGGTATTAAGAAAACGGTCTTGAATGGGGTTACCTTCTACTTCATTGATAATCAATATTATTTCTTCCGTGGCCATGTGTACGGTGATTTTGACGATGGTGAACGCTTTGCCTTTTTCCAACTGGCTGCTCTTGAAGCCATGGAACGCATCGGCTTTATTCCTGACCTTCTCCATGTTCATGATTACCACACAGCCATGATTCCCTTCTTGTTGAAAGAAAAGTATCATTGGATTCAAGCATATCAAGGAATTAAAACTGTTCTAACTATTCACAATTTGGAATTCCAAGGTCAATTTTCTGAAGGAATGTTGTGGGATTTGTTTGGAGTTGGCTTTGAACGCTACGCTGATGGCACCCTTCGCTGGAATGATTGTCTCAACTGGATGAAAGCAGGCATTCTTTACGCGGATCGTGTCTCAACCGTTTCTCCTAGCTATGCGCATGAGATTATGACCAGTCAGTTTGGTTGCGGTTTGGATCAGATTCTTCGCATGGAGTCAGGCAAAGTTTCAGGTATTGTCAATGGTATTGACGCAGATCTTTATAATCCTCAAACAGACCCACTTTTAGATTATCATTTTGATAAGGAAGATTTGTCTGGAAAAGCACAAAATAAAGCAAAATTGCAAGAGAGAGTTGGGTTACCTGTCCGAGCAGATGTTCCTCTAGTTGGGATTGTCTCTCGTTTGACCCGTCAAAAAGGCTTTGATGTTGTTGTAGAGAGCTTGCATCGTTTCTTACAAGAGGACGTTCAAATAGTCCTTTTAGGAACAGGAGATCCTGCTTTTGAACATTCCTTCTCCTGGTTTGCTCAAGTCTATCCTGACAAGCTATCAGCAAATATCACTTTCGATGTCAAGCTCGCTCAAGAAATCTACGCAGCTTGTGATCTCTTCCTCATGCCAAGTCGTTTTGAACCATGTGGCTTATCTCAAATGATGGCGATGCGCTATGGAACGCTACCATTGGTTCATGAAGTGGGTGGATTGCGTGATACTGTTCAAGCTTTCAATCCAATCGAAGGAACTGGTACAGGATTTAGCTTTGACAATTTAACACCATACTGGCTTAACTGGAGTTTCCAAACAGCCTTGGATGTTTATAAGAACCAGCCAGATGTTTGGAGAAATCTACAAAAACAAGCTATGGAATGCGATTTCTCATGGGATACAGCCTGCAAGTCTTATCTTGACTTGTACCATAGTTTAGTCAACTAATAGATAAAATCGTATGATTCTTTCATACGATTTTTGGGCTGTTTAGAAAAGAGGAGAAGTGATGACACAAGTAAAAGGCCTGTGTGTTATGGATGTTGATGGTACCTTAATAGCAGAGGAAGTGATTGACCTTTTGGGAAGAGAAGCAGGTTGCGAAGCGGAAATTTCAAAGATTACCAATCAAGCAATGCAAGGAGAACTGGACTTTGAAGGGAGTTTACGAGCGAGGGTAGCTTTGTTAAAATGTCTTCCGATTTCGGTCTTTGATAGAGTTTTCAAATCCATCCATCTGTCCAATAATGCTCAAGAATTTATCTCCATACTTCAAAAGAATGGCATCCTAGTTGGTCTAGTTTCAGGTGGATTTAGTCCAATCGTTGAGAGATTAGCAAAGCACCTAGGTATTTCCTATTTCTCTGCCAACCAGTTGGAAGTCAAAGACAACTTTTTAACAGGTCGACTAGTTGGTGAAATTGTTACATCCCAAGTAAAACAAGCTACTCTTGAGAAATGGAGAAAAGACCTAAAACTTCCCAAAGAAAGAACGATTGCCATCGGTGATGGGGCTAATGACCTATTCATGTTAAAATCAGCAGGTCACGGTATAGCCTTTTGTGCCAAAGATGTCGTAAAAGCAGAGATAGCTTGTCATGTAGATACGAGGGATTTTTTGGAAGTTCTTCCTTTGATTGATTTCTTAGAATGAGAGGGAACTATGAAAATTGTAATTGCACCTGATTCTTTTAAAGAAAGTTTGACAGCAGAAGAGGTCGCTCAAGCTATGAAAAAAGGCTTCGAACAGTCAATAGCGGATGTAGAATGTCTGCTCTGTCCTGTTGGTGATGGTGGGGAAGGAACTGTAGATGCTATTCGCCATTCTCTTGAACTCGAAGAAAAATGGCAAGAGGTGACAGGGCCTTTTGGGCTAAAAGAATCAATGCGCTATTTTCAAAAAGGTCAAATAACGCTCTTTGAAGTTGCTGACTTGGTTGGTCTTGGAAAGATTCCGCGTGAGAAACGAAACCCTCTCCACATCCAAACCAGAGGAATTGGAGAGCTGATTCACCATCTCATTGATCAAGGGATGAAAGAAATCTATATCGGCGTTGGTGGTACGGCTAGTAATGACGGTGGGATAGGCATTGCTGCTAGTCTGGGTTATTGTTTTTATGATAAGAATGGAAAGGAATTACCAGCTTGCGGTCAGACGTTGCTTGAGTTCGAGTCAGTTTCAGACAGTGAGTTGTATAGGATTCCTGAAGATGTGAAAATTCGCATTTTAGCAGATGTCGTGAGCCCTTTATGTGGTCATCAAGGAGCGACCTATACATTTGGAAAACAAAAGGGCTTGGATCCTGCTTTATTTGAGACAGTAGATCTGGCTATGCAGCGGTTCTATGAAAAATTATCGCCTTCTACCCTATTTCTTAAAGGAGCAGGGGCAGGTGGGGGTATTGCTGCTGGACTCTGTGCCTTTGCTAAGGCCTGTATCGTATCTGGGATTGATACTTGCTTGGATTTGATAGACTTTGACAAGAAAGTTGCAGGTGCCGACTTGGTTATCGTTGGAGAAGGCAGACTGGACAGTCAAAGCTTTGCTGGAAAAGCTCCTATCGGCGTAGCAAAAAGAACCCCTAACAGAGTTCCAGTTATTGCTATTTGTGGTAGTCTTGCTGACGATTTGCCTCCCCTACCATTTGAAAATATAGAAGCTGCCTTTTCCATTTTAGAGAAATGTGAACCTTTAGAGAATAGTTTGAAAAATGCAAGTCTCTATTTGGAGCACACAGCTACTAATATCGGTCATTTATTAAATATGAGGAAGGATTAACCTAACCATTTTTTCCAGATTGATTTTTTAGGAGTTTCTGTCTTTTTCTCCTCCCAGAGATTCGAGAATGCAAGTCTAAGGTCTTTTTCATCTACTTGAACAGGTTCGTTCGTGTGAATGACAAGGCCGAAAGGAGAGGTGATATGATCATCTGAAACAATAGTCGCCTGGCAGTTGCTTTCCTTTGCTTGTTTTAAGTAAAAGACTTGTTTGTCAAACTCGATATTTGGTGAGATTTTCACAAAAAGTTCCTCTACCTTTTCTTGAAAACCATCTAAAATAGAGAAAAATCCATGTTCTAATTCAGGACTATTGGCAGTACTGATATCCGCGTATCCAAGAACTCTTTCCTCGAAAGTACCGAGGTAGCGGCGTTGTTCGTCAGGGTTTAATTTTGGCCCGCCATGAGCTTTTTCTAGTAGTTGTTTTGATAAATCTGTCATAAAAACAGTATATCACAAAAATCGCATGAAAACAGACAAAAGAAAGCGATTACTTTATAAAGTTAAGGAAAATTTGCACAAAGATAACGTTTTTTCTTGAAAAACGCTTATTTTTAAGGTATCATAGAGGTGTAAAAAATTTAACTCAAAGGAGAGTAAAAAATGTCAATTATTACTGATGTTTACGCTCGCGAAGTCCTAGACTCACGCGGTAACCCAACACTTGAGGTAGAAGTTTATACTGAATCAGGTGCTTTCGGACGTGGTATGGTTCCATCAGGAGCTTCTACTGGTGAACACGAAGCAGTTGAACTTCGCGACGGTGACAAATCTCGTTACGGTGGTCTTGGTACACAAAAAGCTGTTGACAACGTAAACAACATCATCGCTGAAGCTATCATCGGCTACGATGTACGTGACCAACAAGCTATCGACCGTGCTATGATCGCACTTGACGGTACTCCTAACAAAGGTAAATTGGGTGCAAACGCAATTCTTGGTGTGTCTATCGCTGTAGCTCGTGCTGCTGCTGACTACCTTGAAATCCCACTTTACAGCTACCTTGGTGGATTCAACACTAAAGTTCTTCCAACTCCAATGATGAACATCATCAACGGTGGTTCTCACTCTGACGCTCCAATCGCTTTCCAAGAATTCATGATCGTACCTGCTGGTGCACCAACATTCAAAGAAGCTCTTCGTTGGGGTGCTGAAATCTTCCACGCTCTTAAGAAAATCCTTAAATCACGTGGTTTGGAAACAGCCGTAGGTGACGAAGGTGGATTCGCTCCTCGTTTCGAAGGAACTGAAGACGGTGTCGAAACTATCCTTGCTGCAATCGAAGCTGCTGGATATGTTCCTGGTAAAGACGTATTTATCGGATTTGACTGTGCTTCATCAGAATTCTATGATGAAGAACGTAAAGTTTACGACTACACTAAATTTGAAGGTGAAGGCGCTGCTGTACGTACTGCTGCAGAACAAATCGACTACCTTGAAGAATTGGTAAACAAATACCCAATCATCACTATCGAAGATGGTATGGATGAAAACGACTGGGACGGTTGGAAAGCTCTTACTGAACGTCTTGGTGGTAAAGTTCAATTGGTTGGTGACGACTTCTTCGTAACAAACACTTCTTACCTTGAAAAAGGTATTGCAGAAGGCGCTGCTAACTCAATCCTTATCAAAGTTAACCAAATCGGTACTCTTACTGAAACATTCGACGCTATCGAAATGGCAAAAGAAGCTGGTTATACTGCTGTTGTATCACACCGTTCAGGTGAAACTGAAGATTCAACAATCGCTGACATCGCAGTTGCAACTAACGCAGGACAAATCAAGACTGGTTCACTTTCACGTACAGACCGTATCGCTAAATACAACCAATTGCTTCGTATCGAAGACCAACTTGGTGAAGTAGCTGAATACCGTGGATTGAAATCATTCTACAACTTGAAAAAATAAAATAGTTCAGTGAACTATTTTATCCCGAACCTTGAAATTCAAAAGTTCGGTCGTTGATCTAACAACGTTTTAAGCCCCTCGGATTTTATCCGAAGGGCTTTTTTTCTGTTCAGGGGGCAAAAAGGGGGCAGTATTTATGGTATAATAGACAAAAAACTTGTATTAGAAAGCAATTATGTCTAAAGAAATTGATATTGAGTATTACCACCAACTAGCACTGCAAAAGCAGAAAGAGCATCGTAAAGTGTTAGCAAATCTAAAGAAAAAGCCACCAAAGAATCTAGATAAGATTGCCCAGCAGATCCACCAAGAAGTCTTTTCTGAGATCGATTGTACTGCCTGCGCTAACTGTTGTAAGACATTGGGGCCTGATTTTAAAGAAGCAGATATTACCCGTATCGCCAAATACTTTAAGATGAAACTACCGGCTTTTGAAGCGGAATTCCTTCAGGTGGATGAAGATGGGGATAAAGTTTTCAAATCCATGCCTTGCCCCTTTCTAGGAGGGGATAATCTCTGCTCAATCTACGACGTTCGTCCCAAGGCCTGTCGTGAGTTCCCCCATACAGACCGGAAAAAGATCCATCAAATTAATCATTTGACGATTAAGAATACCTTGACCTGCCCTGCAGCCTATCTCTTTGTTGAGAAATTAAAGGATAAGTTATAGATTTTACACCTTTAAATTTTGTACAAAGATTCTAGGGTGGAAGTATCTTGTATTTGTTAGACTATAGTTAGAATTGAACACGGCCTAAAAGCTGTGTGAAAAAGATGAAATTTTCTCGGAGCAGGAGCCCCTCCGTCAATTTTCCAATTTTCACTTTGCTTTTAACGGTCTTAGTATCTTTTGTGAGGTGAAAAAGAATATGATGCATCAATTCAATCGAACCATGGAATATCTGGAAAGTAAGTTGGACGAAGAAGTGGATTTGCAGAAATTCCAGCAGCTATCAGGCCATTCTTATGCTCTCTTTAGCCGGCTCTTTTCCATCCTAGCAGATATGACTTTAGCAGAATACTTGCGCAATCGCAGGCTGTCAGAAGCTGTGACAGACTTGCGGGAAGGCTCTGAGAAGGTCATTGACATAGCGATGAAATACGGCTATGAGTCTGCGGATGCCTTCAGCGCAGCCTTTAAGAAATTCCATGGTGCAACCCCCTCAGAAGTTAGGAATGGAAAACCTTATCGGATTTTTCCTAGACTTCAATTATCCTTAAAGATTACAGGAGGAAAGAATATGGATATCAAGATTCAAAAGAAACCTGCTTTTACTGTAGCAGGCGTCCTATTGGAAGCTATCGACAATAGCCAATGCCCATCTGCTTGGGAACAACTCTATGAGAAACATAGCTTTGAAAATCTAGAAAGTCTGGGTAGTGGCCAATCCTTTGGTCTCTGCTCCGATGTCAAAGAAGGCGAAATCATCAGCTATATGGCTGCTTATGATGTGACGGATAAAGTCAAAGCAGAAGAGCTAGGTCTATCAATCAAAGATGTCCCAGCCGCTGAATATGCTATCGTCCCAGTCAAAGGCCCTATACCAGCTAGCATTCACAATGCTTGGAAATATGTCTTGGAGGTCTTTTTCCCTGAAACAGGCTATCGCCACTCAGGCTCACCAGACTTCGAAGTCTATACCGAAGGTGATATGTCGTCACCTGACTATCAAATGGAACTCTGGATACCAGTGATTATGAACTAGATCATTTTCTGACAATTTATAAAAATGCAAATCGAACTCTGTAGAAGGTGCCTTTTACAGAGTTTTTTATTGTGGAAATTCATGTCTATAAATCAAACATACCATAATTTTTGTTTGGATTTTATGGGGCATGAGAATAGTTTTCTCGGTATAATAGTCCCATAGAAGATAAGGAGGCAAGAATATGCAGATGTATTTTGGAGATGTTTCACTTTGCTATAGCTATTCATTGACAATGGCACTGGATGGCTATGGCTATGACTTTAAAGCAGACTTTCTAGAGGCAATCATGGTGATGGGAAATGGCGCTAGTATCGTAAAGGAAGATGACCAGCACCCTCTAGTATTCTTTGATAACGGAATGCCAGATCTTTCTATCTCCCATTCCTTAAAAATACTAGGATTTGACTATGAGGATTTCTATCTAAAAGATGGATCGGAAGTAGATTTGGAAGAGATAAAAAGAAAGTTGGAAACCTTTCTGTCCAATGGACCTGTCGTTCTGGGACCTCTTGATATGGGCCATCTGACCTACAATCCCAATCACACAAACCTTTATGGTGTGGATCATTTTGTAACCGTGTATGGCATTGATGATCAGTACCTCTATTTGCATGATCCAGCTGGTTTTGCCTGTATGAAGGTTACTTTTAATGACATTATAGAAGCTTGGAAGGCGGAGGCTATTGACTATAAGCGCGGAGCCTACTCCATGTGGGGAAATTTTAAGAAGGTCAAGAGTCCGAGTCAGACTGAAATCTATCAAGAAACGGCGAGGATTATGAGGAATCGATATCTGAATGGCCAAAGTGGTGTATTGAAATACTATGCAAAAGCAGTTGCTGAAAACGGCTTAAATACGGAGCAAAAACAATTGCATCAGTATTTCAGTTTTAAACTTGCAGCTGTTCGAAATCTCTACCTCAGTGAGTTCTTAAAAGACCATGATCCAGAAGGGGCAAGATTCAAAGAAGAATTGGCTACTCTATTTGGCCAAGCCCACCTTTCGTGTTTAAAAGAAGATTATCAAGAACTGTCCCACTTGCTCTATCAGATAGCAGAGGTGGATGGTCGCTTTAGAGATTTATATGTAAAGTAGTGACTATAAGCATAAAAAATAGTTAGTAAAAGCAGTTTTTCGTAAAATGAAGAACTGCTTTTTGATTATGGCTATGGTATAATGAAGTAAGAAAATAGCTTATTCTACTTAAAAATGAAGGGAGAACTCCTATGCCTAGACCAAGAACAAAAGAGGAGCTAGTGCTAGCCTCTAAGGAAAACTATGAAAAGCTCAATCACTTTATATCTAAATTAAGTGAAGAGGAACTACAGACTCCTTTTGATTTTTCAAAAGATGAAAAGAAAAAAGAAGCTCACTGGAAAAGAGATAAAAATCTAAGAGATGTTCTAATCCATCTCTATGAATGGCATCAGTTACTTTTGACCTGGGTACATTCTAATCAAAAGGGACATGAAAGACCTTTTCTCCCTGAGCCTTATAATTGGAAAACTTATGGGGAAATGAATGTCGCTTTTTGGAAGAAGCACCAGAGAACGACCTTAGAAGAAGCGACTAAACTACTAGAGCAATCGCATAAGGAGGTTTTAGAATTGATGGAAGGCTTCAGCAATGACGAATTGTTCACAAAAGGTGTCTATAAATGGACGGGTGGGACAAGTCTAGGTTCCTACTTTGTCAGTAGTACCTCCAGCCACTATGACTGGGCTCTGAAAAAACTCAAAGCTCATCAAAAAAATTGTAAGAATAGCTAGTTGAAGTGCTATTGAAATTCACCAAAGGTTCTTCTAAGCTTCGAATAGCTTAGTTCTCTTGATTTTTGAGCTCTTCTAGCTTTAGAATCCTTCAAAAATTAAAATTTAAAGCTGTCATAGACTTAGAATAGATCTAAAACATATATATAAATGCAATTCTAAACTTAGAATTGCATTTATATTAAAGTAATTAGGCTGTTCGATAGTTAGAATGACTTGATTCTGAGAAATGTTGACTAGAAAATGATTCGAATAGCTTTTTTCTGATATAGGATGATAGATAGATGGGTGAGATGATGCACATACAAAAAGAGAAAGTGAGAAGAGAGTTGGTGTCCCTTTGTTTGGGAGAGTTTACAGCCGTCCTATCCTTTTGGTTTTGTTTTTTCCTTTTGAAAAATAGGCTTGGTGATTGGAGGAGTCTAGTCTCTATTCTCTATCCGTTGTCTCTGCTGACATTTATTTTGCTTCAAGGTTCAATCTATTGGGCAATTTTGATTAGAAGACTGTCGAATCCTCAGTTCGGAAGTGGAAATGTCCCTAGAATATATGGTGGGCTCAGAATACTAGACCTTATTTTACTTATTTCAGGCTTTCCTTTTATTGTCTGGAATACCCAGAGTATCCTAGGGCCTATCTTAGCTACGTTGATACAGCTTTTTGCCTTTATCGAATGGGTTAATTATTTCCTCGTACGCCTATCTTATAGTTTGAATCCACTTGTTTTATGGAAACGAATTACCAAGGGAAAACTTGAAAAGAGCAGAATAGCCAAGGAGTTGGGGTAGGGGGAATGAGGAGGTTACCCATTCGTTTTGTAATATGCTATAATAAATCTATCATTTTTTTAATAACTACTTTAAGTGAGATAAGTATGCAAATTAACTATAATAGAAGACAGAAATCAGATATTGTTATTTCTAAACCGTCAGCCAGCGAAGTAGGAAAATACTTGAAAACATGGAAAAATCTTAAAAATTATAAGTTGCAAGAAGATGCTTTAGATAAATTATTTTTTGAGCTGTTACCAAGTAACGAAGAAATCTCTGACATCTTATTAAAGGTTGCTACGTTGAATGATTTTTATAGCACAAGTATTTTTTCAGTTTATACAGTTGCAGAGCATATAATGAGTCTTAACATTGATGAGAGGTTGAGACAAGGTGATGTAACTTTAGTCAATGAAATTCAAAATATTACGATCAATGGAGTAACTAGAAAGTTCTATTCTTTTTCTACCAAATACTGTTCCCATCATAATCCTAAAGAACACCCTATTTATGATAGCTATGTAGAAAAGGTATTGAAATACTTTAGAAAAACAGATAAATTTTCTCAATTTAAGAATTCAGACCTAAAAGATTATCAAAAATTTAAAAATATAATTATTGCTTTTAGAGAATACTACGGATTAGAAGAATTTAATCTTAAAGAGATTGATCAGTCTTTATGGCAGTTAGGAAAAGAATATTTCCCTAATAAATACAAGTAACTTATTTTCACTTAGAAAGGAAACTCAATGCCCTACAAATTTCTACTCTTCGACCTCGACCACACCTTGCTTGATTTTGATGCTGCTGAGGATGTGGCTTTGACGCAACTTCTAAAGGAAGAAGGAGTTGCGGATATTCAAGCCTATAAAGACTATTACATTCCTATGAACAAGGCTCTCTGGAAAGACTTGGAGCAAAAGAAAATCAGTAAACAAGAACTGGTTAACACGCGCTTTTCTCGTTTATTTGCTCATTTTGGACTGGAGAAAGAAGGTAGTTTTCTTGCCCAGCGTTACCAATTTTATCTCGCTCAACAGGGACAAACTTTTTCAGGTGCTCATGAACTCTTGGACAGTCTCATCGAATGAGATTATGACTTGTATGCTGCGACAAATGGGATTACTGCCATCCAGACAGGACGTCTGGCTCAATCTGGTCTGGCTCCCTATTTCAACCAAGTTTTTATCTCCGAACAGTTACAAACACAAAAACCTGATGCACTATTCTATGAAAAAATCGGTCAGCAGATTGCAGGATTTAGCAAAGAAGAGACACTGATGATTGGAGATTCTCTAACCGCCGACATCCAAGGTGGCAATAATGCTGGAATTGACACTATCTGGTATAATCCTCATCACCTCGAAAATCATACACAAGCCCAGCCGACCTATGAAGTTCATTCTTACCAAGACTTGCTGGATTGTTTGGATAAACTGTAAAAAGTGGTTTAGATAGCCACTTTTTGCTATAATAGAAGCAGTAAAAACGAAGGAGTTGGCGATGCAACACTCATCTTGGCATGCTTTGATTAAGGAGCAATTACCTGAGGGTTATTTCGGGAAAATCAATCAGTTTATGGACCAGGTCTATGCTCAGGGAATTGTTTATCCACCTAGGGAAAAGATTTTTCAGGCTCTATTGACTACACCGCTTGAAGAAGTTAAGGTGGTGATTCTAGGGCAAGACCCCTATCACGGGCCAGGTCAGGCTCAGGGCTTGAGTTTTTCTGTCCCTGACTCTATCCCAGCTCCGCCATCCTTGCAAAATATCTTGAAAGAATTGTCAGATGACATCGGCGTTAAGAAATCCCATGATTTAACTGCTTGGGCTGAGCAAGGAGTCTTGCTTCTCAATGCTTGTTTGACCGTTCCTGCTGGTCAGGCCAATGGTCATGCTGGGCAGATATGGGAGCCTTTTACAGATGCTGTGATTCGGGTGGTCAATCATCTAGATAGGCCAGTGGTCTTTGTACTCTGGGGTGCTTATGCACGCAAGAAGAAGGCCTTAGTTACCAATCCTCACCACTTGATTATCGAATCAGCCCATCCCAGTCCTTTATCGGTTTATAGAGGATTTTGGGGTTCCAAGCCTTTTTCCAAGGCCAATGCATTCTTAAAAGAGACAGGACAAGTGCCAATCGATTGGCTTAGATAAGGAGAAAATATGCCTCAGTTAGCGACGATTTGCTACATTGATAACGGAAAAGAACTGCTCATGCTGCATCGTAATAAGAAGCCGAATGATGTCCATGAAGGCAAATGGATTGGTGTGGGTGGTAAGTTAGAGCGAGGGGAGACACCTCAAGAATGCGCTTCGCGTGAAATCCTCGAAGAGACAGGCCTGAAAGCCAAGCCAGTTCTAAAAGGCATTATCACTTTCCCTGAATTCACGCCAGATTTAGACTGGTACACCTATGTTTTTAAGGTGACGGAGTTTGAGGGTGACTTGATTGAATGCAACGAGGGAACATTAGAATGGGTTCCCTATGATGAAGTTTTGAGCAAGCCAACTTGGGAGGGTGACCACACCTTTGTTGAGTGGCTTTTAGAGGACAAACCCTTCTTTTCAGCTAAGTTTGTTTATGATGGGGATAAATTGTTGGATACTCAAGTTGATTTCTATGAATAAAGGAGAAAGCAGATGTTATTAATCAAAAACGGTCGTGTAATGGATCCCAAGTCTGGTTTGGATCAAGTGTGTGATGTTTTGGTCCAAGATGGGAAAATTGTCAAAATTGCGTCTGAAATCAAGAAAGAAGGAGCAGAGGTGCTTGATGCTACAGGTCTTGTGGTTGCACCTGGACTAGTGGATATTCATGTCCATTTCCGTGAACCTGGTCAGACCCACAAGGAAGATATCCATACTGGTGCCCTAGCAGCTGCTGCAGGTGGTTTTACAACGGTTGTCATGATGGCTAATACCAATCCAACCATCTCAGACGTAGAGACTTTGCAAGAAGTTCTCCAGTCTGCTGCCAAGGAAAAGATTAACGTCAAAACGGTTGCAACTATTACCAAGAACTTTAATGGTAAAGACTTGACTGACTTTAAGGCGCTTTTAGAAGCAGGTGCCGTTGGTTTCTCAGATGACGGTATTCCACTTGAGAGCAGCAAAGTTCTCAAAGAAGCCTTGGAAACTGCTAAAAAACTTGGTACCTTTGTTTGTCTACACGAGGAAGATCCCGGCTTGAACGGTATTCTTGGCTTTAATGAAAACATCGCTAAAGACCACTTCAAGATCTGTGGTGCGACAGGGGTAGCAGAATACGCCATGATTGCGCGTGATGTTATGATTGCCCATGCAACCAAGGCCCATGTTCACATCCAGCATTTGTCTAAGGAAGAAAGTGTCAAAGTAGTAGAGTTTGCTCAAGGTTTGGGGGCCCAAGTCACAGCAGAAGTGGCACCACAACATTTTTCTAAGACAGAAGCTCTTCTTTTAACTCAAGGGAGCAATGCCAAAATGAATCCTCCGCTTCGTTTGGAGTCAGACCGCCGTGCCGTTATCGAGGGCCTCAAGTCAGGCGTCATCACTGTGATTGCGACAGACCACGCGCCTCACCATGCAGATGAGAAAAATGTAGAAGATATCACCAAAGCGCCATCTGGTATGACTGGTTTGGAAACTTCTCTATCTCTCGGCTTGACTTATTTGGTGGAAGCTGGTGAGCTAAGCTTAATGGAATTGCTAGAAAAGATGACTGTCAATCCAGCCAAACTTTACAACTTTGAAGCAGGCTACTTAGCTGAAAATGGTCCAGCGGACATCACTATCTTTGATGACAAGGCTGATCGTACTGTTGGTCCAAACTTCGCTTCAAAATCAGCTAATTCTCCATTTATCGGGGAAACTTTAAAAGGGCAGGTTAAATATACTATCTGTAAGGGACAAATCGTCTACCAAAACTAGATGGGACTCTGCTCTATAAACTATAAGAATAGAGAGCGTATATGTATCCAACCCATCAATTTAAAGACAAGTTTGTCTTATTTCTTAAGATATTTTTCCCTATCCTGATTTATCAATTTGCCAATTATTCTGCCTCTTTTGTCGATACAACCATGACTGGGCAGTACAATACCATGGACTTGGCAGGAGTATCAACTGCAACGAGTCTATGGAATCCTTTCTTTACTTTTTTAACAGGGATTGTTTCGGCCATGGTGCCCATCATAGGCCATCATCTGGGACGGGGCAAAAAGGAAGAAGTAGCATCTGACTTTTACCAATTTATCTACTTGGCTTTCGGACTGTCTTTGGTCTTGCTTGGAATGGTAGTATTCTTAGCGCCACCTGTCTTAAACAACATCGGACTAGAAGCTCAAGTGGCGGCAGTTGCAGTTTCCTATCTTTGGTACCTGTCTATCGGGATTATTCCCTTGTTGCTTTTTAGTGTCATTCGGTCATTGTTGGATTCTCTTGGTTTGACCAAACTATCGATGTATCTGATGCTCCTATTACTTCCTCTTAATAGTGGTTTTAACTATCTCTTGATATATGGAGCATTCGGTTTTCCTGAGCTTGGTGGCGCAGGAGCAGGGCTAGGGACCTCGCTAGCCTATTGGGTTTTATTGGGGATTTCTATTCTTGTTTTGTTCAAACAAGAAAGGTTAAAAGCGCTACATCTTGAAAAACGGATTCCACTCAATATAGATAAAATCAAGGAGGGTGTTCGATTAGGTCTACCAATCGGAGGAACCGTCTTTGCGGAAGTGGCTATTTTCTCCGTTGTGGGACTAATCATGGCTAAGTTTTCATCGCTCATCATCGCTAGTCACCAGTCAGCTATGAACTTTTCCAGTCTCATGTACGCTTTCCCCATGAGTATTTCCTCTGCTATGGCGATTGTTGTGTCTTACGAGGTGGGGGCTAAACGTTTTGAGGATGCAAAAATCTATGCTCGTCTAGGGAGAGTAACCGCCCTTATTTTTGCAGGTCTTACCCTGTCCTTTCTCTACATTTTTAGAGATCGTGTAGCAAGTCTATATGGCAATGACCCTCACTTCATTGAAACAACTGCTGTATTTCTAACCTACAGTCTCTTTTTCCAGTTAGCTGATACCTTTGCGGCTCCGCTTCAGGGGATTTTAAGAGGGTATAAGGACACTATCGTTCCTTTCTATCTTGGCCTAATCGGATATTGGGGAGTAGCGATACCTCTAGGATATTTACTAGATCAAGTAACTGACTTGGGGGCATTTGCTTACTGGATTGGGTTAATTGCCAGCTTGATTGTTTCTGGTTGTTTGTATCAATGGCGTTTGAAATCCATAATGAAAAGGTTGAGCTAATTTTAAGAAATTATCCTGAAAAAAACTTTGTGAAAAAATGCTCTAACTAGAGAGAATCCCTGTTTTAACAGGGATTTATTTTTTTATATTGTGAAATTTTATTAGCCATATACTTTGACAGTGTATACTAAAAAAGGTAAAATAGTAAAGTAAGTACAAAGTTAGAAAGGCAAGATTATGTCAACTTTAGATAAGAATCTTTTGCTAGAGATGTTCCGTAAGATGGAAGAAATCCGTCGCATGGACTTAAAAATCGCTCAGTTAGTGAAAAAGGGAAAAGTTCCCGGTATGACTCACTTTTCTGTCGGAGAGGAAGCTGCTAACGTCGGAGCGATGCTGGCTCTTAATCCAGATGATCTGATTACCTCAAATCACCGTGGACACGGGCAAGCTATTGCTAAGGGGATTGACCTCAATGGAATGATGGCTGAAATCCTCGGGAAATACACTGGAACCTGTAAAGGAAAAGGTGGTTCTATGCATATCGCTGACCTGGATGCGGGTAACCTTGGTGCCAATGGTATCGTAGGTGGTGGTATGGGAATCGCTGTCGGTGCGGCCCTCAGTCAGCAGATGCAACATACGGGTAAAATCGTCGTCTGCTTCTTTGGAGATGGTGCGACCAACGAAGGTGTTTTCCACGAAGCAGTGAACATGGCTTCTATTTGGAAACTTCCTGTTATTTTCTACTGCATTAACAACGGTTATGGAATCTCTGCGGATATCAAGAAAATGACCAATGTGGAGCATATCCATCAACGCAGTGCGGCATATGGAATTCCTGGAATGTTTATCGAAGATGGGAACAACGTCATCGATGCCTATGAAGGATTTAAGAAAGCTGTAGATCATGTTCGTGGTGGCAATGGCCCAGTCTTGATCGAAAGTGTAACCTATCGCTGGCTTGGTCACTCATCATCTGACCCTGGTAAATATCGTACTCGTGAAGAAGTGGAATTGTGGAAACAAAAAGACCCAATCGAAAACCTTCGCAAATACCTCATTGAAAACAATATTGCAAGTGCAGAAGAATTGGAAGAAATTCAAGCACAAGTCAAGGAAGCAGTAGAAGCTTCTGTTAAATTTGCAGAAGAAAGCCCATTCCCACCACTAGAATCAGCATTTGAAGATATTTACGCAGACTAAGGAGAAAGAGATAAAAATGGAAACAAAAACAATGTCGTTCCGTGACACCATTATCCTTGCTATGTCTGAGGAAATGCGTCGCGATGAAAATGTATTCTTGATGGGAGAAGACGTCGGTGTCTTCGGAGGAGACTTCGGAACTTCTGTTGGAATGCTCGAAGAATTTGGTCCAGAACGTATCCGTGACTGTCCGATTTCTGAAGCTGCCATCTCTGGAGCAGCAGCAGGAGCAGCCATGACAGGACTTCGCCCAATCGTTGATATGACCTTTATGGATTTCTCGGTTATAGCCATGGACAATATCGTCAACCAAGCTGCTAAAACACGTTATATGTTTGGTGGTAAAGGTCAGGTTCCAATGACTGTTCGATGCGCAGCTGGTAACGGTGTCGGTTCTGCAGCCCAGCACTCTCAGTCTTTGGAGTCTTGGTTCACACACATCCCTGGACTTAAGGTTGTAGCTCCAGGTACACCTGCGGACATGAAAGGACTTCTCAAGTCTTCTATCCGCGATAATAACCCTGTTATCATCCTTGAGTACAAGTCCGAATTTAACCAAAAAGGGGAAGTGCCAGTTGATCCAGATTACACAATCCCACTTGGAGTTGGAGAAATCAAACGTGAAGGTACAGATGTAACAGTTGTTACTTATGGAAAAATGCTTCGCCGTGTGGTTCAAGCTGCTGAAGAGTTAGCAGAAGAGGGAATTTCAGTTGAAATTGTGGACCCACGTACCCTCGTTCCGCTTGATAAGGATATCATCATTAACTCAGTGAAGAAGACTGGTAAGGTTGTTTTGGTTAATGATGCTCATAAAACAAGTGGTTATATTGGAGAGATTTCAGCTACTATTTCAGAATCAGAAGCATTTGATTATCTAGACGCACCAATCCGCCGTTGCGCCGGAGAAGATGTGCCAATGCCTTACGCGCAAAACCTTGAAAATGCAATGATTCCAACAGTTGAAAGCATCAAAGATGCAATCCGTAAGACTTATAACAAAGAATAATACATAATATAAGTTATGTAAATTTTTAAAGATTTTAACTTTAGATACATTTCGTATCCAACTTATTTGTAAAGTTGTGACAGTTTTTTGACGAATCAATAATATTCGATAAAAAACTTAGTAAGTCTACTAGGTTGGTCGCCTGATAGCGGCAACCGTAGTAACTTGAGACACGTTCCGTGTCCAAGTTACTTGTAGAGTTGTAATTGAATTCGGACGGAGGTCTGCGAAAAAAAGATAGATTTCCTTGTGTTCATCGAACACATCGTCAATCTCCTATTTTTTCATTGCCCTCTTCGTCCTTAATATCTTATATTCGAACACGGGCTAAAAGCTCGGAAAAAAGATAAATCTCCTTGGCTTCATCGAAGCCAGCGTCGATTTCCTATTTTTCAGTCGCTTTTGACGCCCTTTGTATCATAAATAGAATTGGAGAGGTCATGGCTGATGACAAGCTAAGAGCGACTCCTGCAGCTAGAAAGTTAGCGGATGATTTAGGTATCAACCTCTATGACGTTTCTGGCTCAGGTGCAAACGGTCGTGTCCACAAAGAAGACGTGGAAACTTATAAAGACACAAACGTGGTTCGCATTTCGCCACTTGCAAAACGAATTGCCCTTGAACATAACATTGCTTGGCAGGAAATCCAAGGAACGGGTCACCGTGGTAAAATCATGAAGAAGGACGTTTTGGCCTTACTTCCTGAAAATATCGAAAACGACACCATCAAGTCTCCTGCTCAAATCGAAAAAGTGGAAGAAGTTCCAGACAATATCACTCCTTATGGTGAGATTGAGCGTATTCCAATGACACCAATGCGTAAGGTTATCGCGCAACGTATGGTTGAATCTTACCTAACTGCGCCAACCTTCACACTCAACTACGATGTCGATATGTCAGAAATGTTGGCTCTTCGTAAGAAGGTTCTTGAGCCAATTATGGAAGCAACTGGTAAGAAGACTACTGTAACAGACCTTCTTTCACTCGCTGTTGTGAAGACCTTAATGAAACACCCATACATCAACGCTTCATTGACAGAAGATGGCAAGACTATTATCACGCACAACTATGTCAACCTTGCTATGGCAGTTGGGATGGATAATGGATTGATGACACCTGTTGTTTACAATGCTGAAAAGATGAGCCTTTCAGAGCTGGTCGTAGCCTTCAAGGATGTCATTGGTCGTACCTTGGATGGTAAATTGGCTCCGAGCGAACTCCAAAATCCAACCTTCACAATTAGTAACTTAGGAATGTTTGGCGTCCAGTCCTTTGGTCCGATCATCAACCAACCAAACTCAGCTATCCTCGGGGTTAGCTCAACAGTTGAAAAACCTGTAGTTGTCAATGGTGAGATTGTTATTCGTCCTATCATGAGCCTAGGATTAACTATTGACCACCGTGTTGTAGATGGTATGGCTGGTGCTAAGTTTATGAAAGACTTGAAAGCCTTGATTGAGAATCCAATCTCAATGTTGGTTTAAATAATACAGTATTTATTTTTAGAGATATAGATAAAGGAAGTAAGACATGGCCTTAGAAGTAATTATGCCAAAAGCCGGCGTGGATATGACAGAAGGACAAATCGTCCAATGGAATAAGAAAGTCGGTGAATTTGTAAAAGAAGGAGAAATCCTTTTGGAAATCATGACTGATAAAGTCAGCATGGAATTGGAAGCCGAAGAAGATGGATACTTGATTGCCATCCTCAAAGGAGATGGTGAAACTGTTCCAGTAACTGAAGTTATTGGTTACCTTGGGGAAGAAGGTGAAAATATCCCAACAGCTGGAGCGGCAGCACCAGAATCAAAACCTGTACCTGCAGCTAGTGCTTCAAACGACGACGGCAAGAGCGATGATGCCTTTGATATCGTTGTGATTGGTGGAGGTCCTGCTGGATATGTAGCGGCCATTAAAGCTGCTCAACTTGGTGGTAAGGTTGCCCTTGTTGAGAAATCTGAACTCGGTGGAACTTGCTTGAACCGCGGCTGTATCCCAACTAAGACATACCTTCACAATGCTGAAATCATCGAAAACATCGGTCATGCAGCAAATCGTGGTATCGTCATCGAAAATCCAAACTTCACTGTTGATATGGACAAACTTTTAGAAACTAAATCTAAAGTTGTCAATACCTTGGTAGGTGGTGTTGCGGGTCTTCTTCGTAGTTACGGAGTTACTGTTCATAAGGGCGTTGGTACTATTACTAAAGATAAGAATGTCTTGGTAGATGGTTCTGAATTGCTTGAAACCAAGAAAATCATCCTTGCCGGTGGTTCAAAAGTTAGCAAGATTAAAGTCCCTGGTATGGAATCTCCACTTGTGATGACCAGCGATGATATTCTTGAAATGAACGAAGTTCCAGAAAGCCTCGTAATCATCGGTGGTGGGGTTGTCGGTATCGAACTCGGCCAAGCATTCATGACATTTGGTTCAAAAGTAACTGTTATCGAAATGATGGACCGTATCGTTCCAGCTATGGATGCGGAAGTTTCTAAGAATCTTCGCTTGATTTTGGAACGCAAAGGTATGACCATCTTAACCGACACTAAACTCCAAGAAATCATCGAGGAAAATGGACAACTTCGTATCAAGGTTGAAGGAAAAGATGATATCATCGCAAGCAAAGCCCTTCTTTCAATCGGTCGTGTGCCAGACCTTGAAGGTATTGGCGATGTTGAGTTTGAATTGGATCGTGGACGCATCAAGGTCAACGAATACATGGAAACTTCTGTTCCAGGTATCTACGCACCAGGTGATATCAATGGTACTAAGATGTTGGCGCACGCAGCCTTCCGCATGGGTGAAGTTGCCGCTGAAAATGCCCTCAAAGGAAATCATGCTGTTGCCAAATTGAACTTGACTCCTGCAGCCATCTACACTCTCCCTGAAGTAGCAGCAGTAGGTCTGACTGAAGAACAAGCTCGTGAGAAATACGATGTAGCCATCGGTAAATTCAACTTTGCTGCCAACGGTCGTGCCATTGCATCGGATGCTGCTCAAGGTTTCGTAAAAGTTATCGCTGATAAGAAATACGGGGAAATCCTTGGTGTGCACATCATTGGTCCTGCAGCTGCAGAATTGATCAACGAGGCATCAAGTATCATCGAAATGGAAATCACTGTTGAAGAAATGCTGAAGACCATCCACGGACACCCAACCTACTCTGAAGTGATGTACGAAGCGTTTGCGGATGTTCTAGGAATGGCCATCCATTCACCTAAGAAAAAATAAAACGAAGATAGACTAGACTGGAAGATTATTTCCAGTCTCTATCGTATAAAGGGATATCATGAAATACATTATCAATCATTCAAACGACACTGCTTTTAATATCGCCTTGGAAGAATATGCCTTTAAACACCTACTAGATGAGGATCAAATCTTCCTACTTTGGATTAACAAACCTTCTATCATTGTTGGTCGTCACCAGAATACTATTGAAGAAATTAACCGTGATTATGTTCGAGAAAATGGTATTGAGGTAGTCCGTCGTATCAGTGGTGGTGGAGCTGTTTACCACGATCTAAACAACCTCAACTACACCATCATTTCAAAAGAAGATGAAAACAAGGCCTTTGACTTCAAGAGCTTCTCAACTCCAGTTATCAATACCTTAGCTCAACTCGGTGTTAAAGCTGAATTTACAGGGCGTAATGACCTTGAGATTGATGGCAAAAAATTCTGTGGCAATGCCCAGGCCTATATCAATGGGCGTATCATGCACCACGGTTGCTTGCTCTTTGACGTTGATTTATCAGTCCTTGCTAACGCCCTCAAGGTTTCAAAAGATAAATTTGAATCAAAAGGTGTGAAATCCGTCCGTGCCCGTGTAACCAATATTGTCAATGAATTACCTGAAAAAATCACAGTTGAAGAATTCCGTGATTTGCTATTGGAATACATGAAAAAAGAGTACCCAGAGATGACTGAATACGTCTTTTCAGAAGAAGAATTGGCGGAAATCAATCGTATCAAGGATACTAAGTTTGGAACTTGGGACTGGAACTACGGTAAATCACCTGAATTTAACGTCCGTCGTGGTACAAAATTCACTAGTGGTAAGGTTGAAGTTTTTGCTAACGTCATTGAATCAAAAATCCAAGATATCAAGATCTATGGTGACTTCTTTGGTATCGAAGATGTTGCAGCTGTAGAAGATGTCCTTCGTGGAGTGAAATACGAACGCGAAGATGTCCTCAAGGCACTAGAAACCATTGATATTACACGCTACTTCGCTGGTATCAGCCGTGAAGAAATCGCTGAAGCAGTAGTGGGATAAAAAGAAAAGAAGTTGGTTGTATGACCAGCTTCTTTTTATGAGTTATATTTTACATAAATAATTTTATGTATTCTATAAACTATCTAGAGCATTTTTTTGTTCATCATTTACGATATGGGTATAGAGGTCAGTGACTTGCGTGCTGGCATGTCCTAATTGGTGGCTGACCAAAACTTGCGATTTAGTTGCATCATAGAGTCTGGTTGCTAAGGTATGGCGGAGTTTGTGGGGAGTTACACGGACTTTAAAGTCCTCAGAGTACTTAGCAACCATCTTTTCAACGCTAGAAGCATCAATACGATTGGGAACGCCACGGTATAAGGTCAGAAAGAGTGCTGTATCCGTCTTTTCCGTCTTATAACGTTGATTTCGAATGGCTAGATAATTCTCTAGGTAAGGCTTAGCAAAAGCAGCGACATTGACAGAATCACGTTTCCCCCCTTTTCGAGTGACATCAATGACCATCATTTTGAGATTAAGGTCTCTTAGGTCCAGGTTAACAGCTTCATATAAGCGAACACCAGATGCCAAGAGAAGGGCAATAATGGCCAAATCACGTTCTTTATTCTTATTAAATGACGAGAGAGCGCGATTTGAGAGTTGTTGTGGGTACTCTTGGTCGATATAAGTCAGAAAACCTTCTGTTTCATCACCTAGAAAGAGTTTTTGCTTGATGTTTTCAGCTCTGGAAGCAAGTGTTTCTTTCTTTTTCTTGGTTGAAACTTTCTTCATTACATTACGATAGAAATAAGGCTCCCCTTGGTCGTTTTCAACCTCCTCTGTTAGATACTTGTAAAGACTAGAAAGTGCCGACAAAGTCCGATTAATGGTCGTCTGAGAGACACCTTGTTTGGTTGTATTGGCATTCAGCAATGGACGTTCACGTAGATATAGGATAAAAGCTTCCATATCTTTCTTAGACATATTTTCCAAGACAGATAAAGGAATATCAGACATTTTATCAGCATTTGAAATACCAGACTCCAAAACCCAGCTGAAAAATCGATCGTATTCCTTGAGGTATTCGTACAGAGTTGTAAAACTGTAGGGAACAGCAAGCTTTGATTGGTAGTATTCCAGAACATACCAGGGCATGATTTGTTTTAGTTTGTCGATTCGTTCCAGTAAAATCTCACGTTTCATGTATTTTCTCCATAATTAAGTCTACTAGTAGTATAGCATAGACTCATATATTTTTCAAGAAAATTATAGTTTTTCGGAAAGATGTTATAGGGGAGATTTAGGAATAGATAACTTTAAGCAAATAACCAAAAAATTCTTTAGAGTATTTTCTATATTTCATCATACTTGAGCAACATGTTAGGAATCTTTGTTTCAAGACTCTTGCGAACTTTACCTTGAATTGCAGTGTCCATTTGGCTGTTAATGCTTGTAATGGTTGATTGGGTTTCTGTAGCAATTTTCTTAGCTGCTTTATTAAAGTTATCTTTTAATTTATTTTTTGCTGTTATTGCTAACTTTGCTTCCGTAATGATTCGGTTTCTTTCCATCATTCGATACATTTGTTTCAGTGCATACTGGTATTCTTCATCTGTGTAGTATTCATTCATTGGTGCTTGCATAATCTCTCCTTAATCTGTGAAATTCTTCATCTAAATCATTTCTTTTTTTGCGAAATTCTTTATCTATTTTTTCTTTTTCTTCTTCCAGTTTTATTCCCTTAGTTCTATAAACTTGGTTAGAATGATATCTCAAATTTTCTATTTCCGTAAAGTAGTCTCTAACACAATCAGCTGTTGATGAAAACTTTCTTAATACTAGGTACATTTTATCAGCTTCTTCGTCCATGATTTTTTCTAATTTTGCAGACCGTTCCTCTAGTTCTAGTGTCTTTTTCTCTAACTTCTTCTTTTGCTGATAGTATTGTTCTTCGAGGTTAAGAATTTCCCTCTCTTTTTGCCTAATGGCATCCCATTTTACATCTCTGCTTTCCATTGTCTGAATTCCTTAGCAAATTGTGTGTCTGTTGCCACTGTTTTTTCGATGACTTCCTGTAATTGTTTATCTAACTTTTCAAATGCTTGGGCGGAAGCATTCATCTTAGTGGCTGTTTGATTTGTCTCTGTCTGAAATGTATCGATGAACTGTGCTTGAGTGATACCTTGGCTAGCAAAAAGGGCCTCAACCTCATAGGAAGCTAATGCTGTGTAGCTCGTAAAGTCGATTTTTGACCAAATTTCTTGTAATTCTTGATTGGCTTTTTGGGCTAAGGCGCTCACTTCATCAGCTCCAGTTCTTGCTGCCGTAGCCATTGATGATGATAAGATTGAACCCTGAGCTGCATCTAAGTATATTTCCTCAGAGCTACTAATACCACCTGATGACCATTTTGACTTCAAGTCCTTGTAATGAGCCATTCCTCGGAGACTGTTAGCATACGCTCGATAAACACCACTGATTAAGGGTTTCCCTCCTTTGCCATCTACAAGTTGACCAGTTGCAGGATCAAACTCCCAATCACCTATATTGTGACTAGTTCCGTCAAGCCAATATATGGTATCAGGCATTTCTAAAAATGATTTATTGAATAATTCGGGGTGATTGAAATCATTCCAACGTACTACATCATCATGTTTTCTACGGTAATCAATAAACATGGCTGGATTTTTATCAATAAATGCTTTTTCTTCGTTAGAAAGTGATAGATAAGTGAACCAAGCGTTAAAAGTTGTAGTTGGAATATGATATTTAGCTCCTACTTTCAGCATATAAGAGCCTTGCGAATAGCCAGATAGTTGACTAACTTCATATCTAGGATCATCCATAATTTCTTTTACAAATCGGTCTGCTACATAATATTGAGGGGATAGACCTGACTCTCTTTCTGCAACTGCCGTTCCGACATCAATCTTAGTAGGACTCCCAGGATCAGTTCCTGCAGCAATCACAGCTATACTTTTATAATCTGGTTCACCGTTGACTATTGGCGCAACTGCCAGTCCATCAAAACCTGTTTCTTTGTGAGACTTAGTCGCAACAACACGAAATTCTTGACCATCGGAGGTGGTTATAGTGTTGGTCTCTTCGAAATCAGATGAAGAAGGATTCGGATTAGGAGTTTCGGTAACCAAAGGTCTATTATTCCTCTCAGCATATTCAGCATTGACACTATATACATTCTTCCCATGGTTCAATTCATTAAGTTGTTTGTCTGTATAATTAAATGCCACTACTGTTCCCCTCTTTCTTTGTTAGAGTATGTAACCGTAACTGTATTAGTTGTTATTCCTTTTCTTAGGTTAAGAAAATCTCGTTGTCCATAAGTCATACGACCGTCATAATTTTCTTTCTCATCTAAGTTATGTGGAATTCCATAAAAGATTTTTTCCCCATCTTTAAACAAGATATCAATCTTACAAGACCAGTCGCCTGGAGGATTTGTGTATTCTGGATTAGAAATTTTAATCTCCTCAATCCCTTCATAGGAATTCTTCAAAGCATTCACCAAACTAACTTCATACTCTCTATTCCGACGCTCTTCTTGGGATTTCCCTAACATAGAAAACATAAAAACACCTCCTGCTGTGATGGTTGCGAGTAACAAAACGATTAGTAACCTTTTATGACTTTTTTTATTGCTGGAATTATTCATTTAAGCTTTTCTCCTTTTTTTTATTATACTATAAGATTAGTTTATATTACACTATAATAAGAAAAAGGAGATTTACATCTTTTCTTTCCATTGTCGAAACTCCTTGGCCAATTGTTTGTCTGTTGCTACTGTTTTTTCGATGACTTCTTGTAATTGTTTATCCAAATTTTCGAATTCTTGGGCGGAAGCGTTCATCTTAGTGACTGTTTGTGTTGTCTCTGCCTGAAAAGTATCGATAAACTGTGCTTGAGTGATACCTTGGCTAGCAAAAAGGGCCTCCACCTCATAGGGAGCTAATGCTGTGTAACTCGTAAAATCGATTTTGGACCAAATTTCTTGTAATTCTTGATTAGCTTTTTTTGCTAAGGCACTTACTTCATCAGCTCCAGTTCTGGCTGCTGTAGCCATAGATGATGATAAGATAGAACCTTGGGCTGCATCTAAGTATATTTCCTCAGAACTACTAATGCCACCTGATGACCATTTTGATTTCAAGTCCTTGTAACTAGCCATTCCTCGGAGACTGTTGGCATAAGCTTTATAAACACCGCTAATTAAGGGTTTTCCTCCTTTACCATCAACAACTTGACCTGTTACAGGATCAAACTCCCAATCATCGATATTGTGACTAGTTCCGTCAAGCCAGTATATTGTTTCAGGCATTTCTAAAAATGATTTATTGAATAATTCAGGATGGTTGAAATCATTTCCAAACACGACAAGATCATAATTTCTTCTATAATCTATAAACATAGCTGGATTTTTATCAATAAATGCTTTTTCTTCATTAGAAAGTGAAAGATAAAAAAACCAGGCATTGAAGGTTGTCGTAGGTATGTGGTATTTAGCTCCTACCTTTAGCATATAAGCCCCTTGTGAATAACCAGAAAGTTGACTAACTTCATATCTAGGGTCATCCATAATTTCTTTTACAAATCGGTCCGCTACATAATACTGAGGTGATGTAGATATCTCCCTTTCTGCAATTGCAGTTCCAACATCAATCTTAGTAGGACTCCCTGGATCCGTTCCTGCAGCAATCACAGCTATACTTTTATAATCCGGTTTACCATTGACAATTGGCGCAACCGCCAGTCCATCAAATCCTGTTCCTGGATCCGACTTAGTAGCAACAACACGGAATTCTTGACCATCGGATATTATGGTGTTTGTTTCACCTTTATTTTTAGGCGAAGGAGTAACAATTTTGTAACCCTTTCGCTCAGCGTATTCTGGATTGGAACTATAAACATTTTTCCCTTGATTTAATTCATTAAGTTGTTTATCTGTATAAGTGAAAACCACTACTGTACTCCTTTTTCTTTATCCGAATAATATATAGTAACTAAAGATGTTGTTTTCCCTTTATGAGAATTCAATATTTCCCACTGGTCATTTATTTCTTTATTTGTTTTTCCATTAACAAAACCATTATAATTTTCAACGTCATTTAAAGAGTGGCCTACACGATATTCTATTTTTACTTTATCTGAAAATAGAATATTTACATCACAAGACCAGTCGCCAGGAGGGGTTGTATATTCTGGATTGGAAATTTTGATTTCTTCTATCCCTTCATATGAATTCTTTAAGGCGTTTACCAGACTTACCTCGTATTCTCTATTTCGACGCTCTTCTTGAGATTTCCCTAACATGCTAAACATAAATATACCTCCTGCTGTGATGATTGCGATTGATAAAACGATTAGTAGCTTTTTATGACTTTTTTTGATGCTAGAATTATTCATTAAAGTTGTTCTCCTTTTTCTTATTATACTATAAAGTACTATAAGATTAGTCTATATTACACTATAATAAGAAAAAGTTGATTTACTTCTATCAATCATAGTAGGACCCCCAGGATCTGTTCCCGTAGCAATCACAGCTATACTTTTATAATCCGGTTTGCCACTGACTATAGGAGCCACCGCCAAACCATCAAAACCTGTTCCTCGGTGAGACTTAGTCGCAACGACACGGAATTCTTGACCATCGGAGGTGGTTATAGTGTTAGTTTCATCCGAAGATAACTTATCATTTGTTTTGGCTACAACTTTCTTTTCAACTTCCCTTTCAGCATATTCAGCATTGACACTATAAACATTTTTTCCGTGATTTAATTCATTGAGTTGTTTATCAGTATAAGTGTATACCATTAATATTCTCCTTCTGAACCATCTGAATAAATAATTTTTGTGAGTTTACTAGTCTTACCCAAGTGACTATTTAAAAATTCTCGGTCCTCTTTTCTATTCTCTCTCTAAAGATACATCAGAAATACGTTTATCTTTTTTTGAATAATTAATTTTATATTTTATGCTTCTCTCATTAAAATATAGTTCAACTACGCAAGTCCAACTTCCTGGCGGATTTGTGTAGTTTGCATTAGAAAATCTAATTTCTTCAATACCCTCATAACTATCTTTTAAAGTTTCAATCAAACTAACTTCATACTCTTTATTCCGACGTTCTTCTTGGGATTTCCCTAACATACTAAACATAAAAATACCAACTGCTGTGATAATTGAGATTGACAAAACGATTAGTAACCTTTTATGACTTTTTTTGATGCCAGAATTACTCATTTAAGCTTTCCTCCTTTTTCTTATTATACAATATTCTAATCATTCTTTACAAAGTAGGGGGGTAAAAATCATACTATATACTGAAAATCAGATTTCTAATTCTTAAAAAACCAAATCTTTTTTGATTTGGTTTTGAAGGTTTATATTTAATTTTATTTATACCGACTATACTCATCTTTTTTATGTATTACCATATAGCAGGATATCAAAATGACGAAAATTTTAATCAGGTAGGTTTCGTATCGATCAGTATCTATGGTTAGCTGAGACAAGACGTTAATGATCGAATGTGTCATAACGCAAATCCAAAGATTCTTTGTTTTGATATAAAGAGCTGAGAGTATGAAAGAATTTGTCAGCAATCCAAATAAAAACGGTAGAGTTTGCAGTGTTGCTAGGGAACCATCTATGTAAAAGAACAACAGATGCCAAATCGCCCAGCTGAAAAAGGTTAGGATTGTTGAGTGAAAATACGGTAGCTTCTCTTGTAAAATTGGTTGAAAGACATATCGCCATCCAATCTCTTCTATACCACCAAAGACAATAAATTTGAAGAACATCAAAAATGGGAGATACCAGCTAAATTCTATTATTTTCCCACCAAACATTAGAAAAGAAAAATCAAGGACAATAAGGAAGAAAGATAATAAATAGTATTTATAACTGGTATGAATGTTAAAAAAATCTTTTACGATCTTCTTAAAATGAATATGAAAATAGTGATTTGCAACAATTATTCCCCAAAGAGCTGAAGAAATCCCACCAACAATGATTCCTAAAACAGTTAACAGATTGGACTGAATAGAGAAATGATTCAAGAGAAAGAAAAGGAGACAAACTGATACTAACTGGCTAAATGTGCCTAGCAAATATACCGCAATTGCCTTATTTCTTTTCATAGAGAATCCTTTCAAATTTATTTTACGTAAAATAAATTATGTAAATAAAACTTACAACAACAAATCTTTGACTTTTCCAATTTCACTTTTTGGAATCACTAGGTGAATCATATCACCCAGATACATTCTAGTTGAGCCGTGAACTGTTTGGCTCTTACCATTATGGACTTGGGTGGTGATGAGTACGTTATGTGGCAAGTTGAGTTCGTGAACCTGTTTTCCAGCGATTTTATCTGATACAGGGATTTCAATTAGGGTAACTTCTCCTTCGTCTGTTGCTTCTTCTGGTAGCATTTTTTCTAGCATAGCCTCATAGACTGGAGCCCCCTTGAGTAGATCCATGATGATGTAGGCAACCAAGGTCACTAAGCCAAGTGGCATGAGGTTGCGAATATCTCCAACCATCTCGGTTACGAGTATCATAGCAGTTAAGGGAGCCTTGGAAATTGCTCCAAAGTAGCCACTCATTCCTAAAATGACAAATATAGGGAATTGTTGCTGACTGACAAGCCCAAGGTTGACACAAATGACACCAACTAGGGCACCAAGTAAGGAACCGAGAGCCAGAATGGGAAGGAAAATTCCTCCTGGGAGACCACTTCCATAACTAATCATGCTCCAAACAAAGCGAATCAAAAAGTAAGCTAATAGAATTTGGAAACTAAAATTTTGCTCAGTCAAGGAAAGAACGACCTGATTTCCACCACCGAGAATTTGTGGCAAGAAAATCCCGACTGGTATGATAAGGATAAAGGCTAGGATTGGATAATAAGCTCTATCTAAATGGATTGTTTGGCCAACCCAATCATAAACTCGACCAACATTGAGTACAGCCTTCTCATAGAGAAAACCAGAAAGCCCGAGAAAAACTCCCATGAGGAGGTATATCCAATACTGGTCTAGGGTCATGAGAGGGATGTTATCTGGCATATCCAGTACGGGGGTTAGGCCAAATATGAGCAGAGAAATAAAGTTTGCTACGAGACTAGCTGCTAAAGTTGAGACCCAAAAAAAGCGTGAAAAATGGTGGTAAACTTCTTCTATAACAAAGAGAAGACCTGCGATTGGTGCATTAAAGGCAGCTGCTAATCCTGCTGCAGCACCACTGGCAATCAAGGAGCGTTCCTCTACTGGACTGGATTTGAGCCACTTGGCAATACCTTTACCACCAACTGCTCCAAGCTGAATACTTGGCCCTTCTCTACCTAGCATAAGGCCACTGGCAATAGCAAGAATCCCTAAAATATATTTTTTCCAGAGGACACTCCACCAGTTAAGAGTCATGAGTCCTTTTAATTCGGCTTCAACTTGAGGAATTCCTGAACCCTTGATATCTTTTTCCGATCGAGTCAATTTCGCACTGAGCCAGCTAACAATTAGATAAAATAGACCAATGATAAAAAGATCGCGCACTAGGTGCGCTTGATCTTGATAGAGTCCTTGTATCAGGTGGAAACCCTTTTCAATTAAGAAACGAAAGGATCCTACAATGAGCCCGACGGCGAGACCAACAATGATTCCTCGTCCAACTTGGGATAATATAGTACTTGACGCAAAGGCAAATTCTTTCTTGGAACTGAGTGTTTCTGACTGTTCCTCCATAATTATTTCCTCTTACTTATCTTTCTTAGTTGAAACCAGTGTTTTGACTGGTTCAAAACTGATTCGGTGAATTTGGGTGACACCTAGTTTTTCCAATCCTTCTAGATGTTTAGCTGTTCCATATCCTGCATTAGCCGTGAAATCATAGCCAGGATATTGCTGATCAAATTCCTTCATCAATTCATCTCGTGTCACCTTGGCCACTATAGATGCAGCTGCAATAGAGAGAGAGTTTGCATCTCCTTTGATGATA